>CAKZTM010000047.1 GCA_937920555.1 uncultured Paracoccaceae bacterium
TTTTCAGGCGGATAGGGCACGGCCCCAAGCATATATTGAAGTTATAAGCGCGATAAAGGCCAGTGGCACGCGCATGACGTAAAGTTTATACCATGGCCGGGCCGGTTTGGCGCGGATTTTGTGTTTTGGCAGGTAGGCAAGGGCTGTGATCAGGCCGAACACGGCTGCAAAGATGACCCCGTCGCGCCACAGGGCGAGCAGGACCAAAAACGTGGCGGCCAGCAGGCTTAGCCCGATTGTGAGGACGCGGCTAAGGTTGGTGGCGGCGCGGTCAAGGTCGGGATGGGGCTGGCGCGCTTCGCGGCCCGTCAGCCAAAGGGCGGCTGTGAGCGCGGCAAGGGCGATGATCGCCGAGACGGAGGCCGCGTCCAATGTCATGCACCCGCCAGCGGATGGCCGGGCATCAGATCATAGGGGTGTTTCCAGCCGGGGAGGTTTTGGATGGCGTCGATCCAGCGGGCCACGTTGGGGTAGTCTTTGGCGGCGTCTATTTCGATCTCATCGAGGTAGTACATATAGCCCACGCAAGACAGATCGGCGGTGGTCATTTGGTCGCCCACCACCCATTCATTCGCGCCCAACCGGCGATCAAGCACGGTCAGGGCGGCTTTGGCGCGGCCGATCAAAAAGCCGATCACGTCCGGGTTGCGTTTGTCTTCGGGCAAAAACAGCATCATGAACCGGCCTGTGGCGATATTGGCGGTCAGTTTGTGGTTGTCCCAGAGCGTCCAGCGCAAAATCTCGCGTTTCTCCACGGCGTTGCGGGGGCCGTAGGCGGTGAACTGGGCGGACAGATAGTCGAGGATCACGCCCGATTGGGTGAGCGATGTGCCGTTATGTTCCAAGGTGGGCACTTCGGCCATTTCATTGGTTTTGAGGTAGTCCGGCTGGCGGGTTTCGCCTTTGAAGAAGTCCACGAATTGCGGTTCCCAATCGGCCCCGTTCAGCTCCAACATCAGGGCCGCTTTATAGGCGTTGCCGGATTGTGCGAAGCAGTGGAGTTTATATTCGGACATCGTCAGTCTTTCTTTGGGGCGCCGTATTGGGTGATGAAGTCTTGGAATACGGCGTCAAGTTTTTCAGGGTCGCTGAATTTGTCGAGGTTTTCCAGCAGGACCACAAGGAGATAGTTGTTGGCGAGCCCGTATTGGGCGTTGAGGCGGCGCAGGCGGTCGTGGGCCTCATCGGTGAGGCTGAGCGCGCGGCGCACGGGCAGCGGGAGGCGTTTTGTCATCGGGCAGGCCCGATGTTGCGTCCCGCGGTGGCGAGGGGCGCTGCCCCTCGCGCTCCCCGGAGTATTTTGGGAAAATCGAAAGGGTGGGGTTTGGTCATGCTGTGGCGATCTTAGTGAGGCCGCCCACCAGAAAAATCACAGACATAAGTAAGTACTGGCTTTTTAGGGCTGTTTTGAAGTGCCGTTCCAGGAGTGAATTTCTGATCATTGGGGCAAGCCACGCCTTCATAAAATCGTGAAGAAACGGAGGCGCGTCTTCACCGTGTTGTTTCCTAAAAACGCCCGATCCCCAGAAGAAGACAACACCTAGGAGACAGGAGGACAGAGCGGACAATTTCGATTTTGGCTCAAAACGCCTCGGCATCCAAGCTCATGACCGGGTCAGCGCCGCTTTCAATGCGTTTGAGAAGCAGGCCGGTTTCGGGCAGCATACGGGCCATATAGAAGCGGCCGGTTTTGAGTTTGTTCTCGTAGAACTCGGGATCATCTGTGCCGCCATCAAGGGCCGCTTTGGCCGCGACCGCCATGCGGGCCCACATCAGGCCGAGACATGTATGGCCGAAGAGATGCATAAAGTCGGTGGAGCCTGCCAGCGCCGCATTGGGGTTTTTCATGCCGTTTTGCATGAACCACATGCCGGCGGCTTGCAGGTCTTTGGAGGCGGCTTTGAGCGGCTCCATGAAGTCCGCAAGGTCGTCATTGCCTTTGTGTTCGGCCAGGAAGTCTTTGACCATGGCAAAGAAGGCCATCACATGTTTGCCGCCGTCCTGAGCCAGTTTACGGCCCACAAGATCGAGCGCTTGCACGCCATTGGCGCCCTCATAGATCATCGCGATCCGGGCGTCGCGGGTGAATTGGGACATGCCCCATTCCTCGATATAGCCGTGGCCGCCGTAAATTTGCTGGGCCAGCACGGTGCAATCATAGCCTTTGTCGGTGAGAAAGCCTTTGAGCACGGGGGTCATCAGGGAGATCAGGCCATCGGCGGCCTCGTCCTTTGCGCGGTGGGCGTCATCGACCAGTTTTGCCCCCCACAGCATGAAGGCGCGTGCCCCCTCAATGAAGGCTTTTTGGGTCATCAGCATCCGGCGCACATCCGGGTGCACGATCAGGGGATCAGCGGGGCCGTCGGGGTTTTGCACGCCCGTGACATCGCGGCCCTGAAGGCGGTCTTTGGCGTAGATCACCGCGTTTTGGTAGGCGGCTTCGGCCTGAGAGAGCCCTTGCATGCCCACATTGATTCGGGCCTCGTTCATCATCGTGAACATGGCGCGCAGGCCTTTATGTTCGGTGCCCAAGAGATATCCGGTCGCGCCGTCATAGTTCATCACAGCGGTCGCATTGCCGTGGATGCCCATTTTCTCTTCGAGCTTACCACACGAGAGCGTGTTGCGGTCGCCAAGGGAGCCGTCGTCTTTCACCACGAATTTGGGCACGATGAAAAGCGAGATGCCTTTGACGCCTTCGGGGCCGCCGGGAATTTTCGCCAGCACCAGGTGGATGATATTGTCGGCCAGATCATGTTCACCGGCGGAGATGAAAATCTTCTGGCCGGTGATCTTGTAGCTGCCGTCGCTTTGCGGCTCAGCTTTGGTGCGAAGAAGGCCCAGATCGGTGCCGCAATGGGGTTCCGTCAGGTTCATGGTACCGGTCCATTCGCACGAGACCATTTTGGGCAGGTAGGTTTGCTTTTGGCTGTCCGAGCCATGGGCGTGGATCGCGGAATAGGCCCCGTGGGTCAGGCCGGCATACATCATGAAGGACATGTTGGCGGCGGATAAAACCTCGCCCACGGCGGCATTGAGCATAAACGGCATGCCTTGGCCGCCATAATCGGGATCGCAATCAAGGCCGGTCCAACCGCCCTCTTTGAGAGTGCCCCACGCGTCCTTGAAGCCGGTGGGCGTGCGCACGACGCCATTTTCCAGGACGCAGCCTTCGGTGTCGCCCACCTGATTGAGCGGGGCCAAAATATCGCGGGAGATTTTGCCCGCTTCCTCCAAAACCGCTCCGGTGAAGTCCGGTGTCAGTTCCGAGTAGCCGTCGGTGCCACTCGCCTCCACCTTCAAAACATCATGCAAAACAAAGCTCATGTCTTTTACTGGGGCTGAGTAGCTGGGCATATCCGGGCCTTTCTTGTGTGTCTATTCTGCTGCGCGCGCAACACCTCTGTCTTTGAGAACTTCGCTCCCCCAGCGCAATTGCTCGGTGAGATCCTCAATGGCTTCGGTCAGCTCGTCGCGTTGTTCAATCATGGCATCGCGGCGCTCAACTGCAAGCTCATAAACGCGTTGCAGCTGGGCTGTACCTTGATCGTCAAGTTCATACATGTCCAGAAGCTGGCGGATTTCTTCGAGAGAAAAGCCAAAGCGTTTGCCGCGCAAGATCAATTTAAGCCGGGCCCGGTCGCGTCTGGAGAACAGTCGTTTCTGGCCTTCGCGCATCGGAAACAGGAGTTCCTTAGCCTCGTAAAACCGCAATGTCCGCGGCGTGACATCAAAGGTCCGACACATTTCGCCTATGGTTAGATGCTCGTTTTCCATTTTCTTGCCACCTCTTAAACAATTCGAAAAATACATGGCAAGTGAAAGGGGGGTAATCAAGTAAAAAGGTGACGTATACGTCAGCTATGACGTCAACGTCAGAATTTTCCCCCCAAATCGTGACTGATTGTGAGCGGAGTAGGGCGTTTTTACAGGAAGTTTGGCGCGAAAAAGTAAAAGCCGTAGGCCACGATCACGGCCGGGATCGCGCTATAGGCGGTGGCCAAAATCGCCGCTTTCGGGTTCAGGGCGATGGCCGGGAAGAGGGCGTCGCCATCATTGGAGATGGCGTTTCCGATCAGTGCGGAGAACGGCACAATGCCGTTGATATAGAGGGTTGTGACCAGCACTTGCGGGCCGCATCCGGGGACAAAGCCGATCAGAATTGCCAGAAGCGGCAGGGCTATGGCAATCGAGGAAAAGGCGTTTGCGAGGTCAAAGCCTGCGAAGGTCATGAAGTAGTCATAGGCCAGATAGGCGAAGATCACCCAGATCGAGATGAAGCTGGTTTCTTCGGCCATGCGGGTCACGGGGCTGTCTTGTTGGTGGGTCATCGCTTGCAGTGGTGATGTGGCCCAAATGTAGAGACCTGTGGCCACGCCTGCGAGGCTGATGATCAGCGGGGCGTGTCCGAAGGTTGCGAAATCAACCTGAAAGAGTTGGTTGATGCCAAAGAACAGGCCCGGAATTGCCAAGGCCAGATAGAGGTAGTCTTTGGTCCGTGTGGTTCCGATCAGCGGGGCCAGCTCGCACTGGGCTTTTGCGCTGTCGCGGTAGTCGCGTTTTTCAAACAGATCGACCAGATATCCGGTGATGATACCAACCGCCAGCGAGATCGGCAGCACAACCACGGCCACATCGGGGCGGGTTGCGATCAGCAAAAAGGCCGCATCGCCCATGGTCGCGGTCAGGGCTGCAACCACAGCACCCAGCCCCACATTGCCCGAGGAATAGGCGGCCACAACCACAACAGCGCCCCCGCATCCGGGGGTGGCGCCAAGGATTGCGGCGGCGGGCACCTGAAAGCCTTTGGCGCCTTTGAGCGCGACCCCGAGGTCGAATTTGAAGACTTTCTCTGCGCCGTAAAACAGCATGAGTGTCGCGGCCACAAAGGCACTAACTTGCACGTAAGCGTCTGTGAGCAGGGTCCGGGTCAGCTCGCCCATATGTCCGGGAATGACTGCAAGAACAAGGACTAAGAGCGCAATCATCAACCTTTTGACGCGGAACGGGCCAAGCATGTCGGGCACGGTTGCGCTGCCTGCGGATGGCAGGGTTGCCGGTGCCTTTTTGGCTGGGAATTGATCCTGAACGGACATCTAGAACCTGCTATTGCGAATTATTCTCAATTGCAAGATAGGGGGTTTGGGCCGAAACGCAAGGGTATTCGCCGCGTTTGGAGCGATTGGCAATCAACTGTTTGTGCGCGGATTTTCGGGCGGGGATGCAAAAAGGGAGCGCGCCTTGGACGCACTCCCTCCGCAATTTCGGAATTGGATGTGTTTAGGCCGCGCTGCGCTGGCGCTTGCGTTTGGCGCCCACGGATTTGCGGCGCTGATGCCATGGCTGCTTTTTGCCTGTACCGCCTTTGCGCCCGGCTTTGGCCTTTGGGGCTGCGGGCTGATGGGCGATCTCGGCAGAGTGGAACGGATGATCCACGACCACATCGACTTTTTGGCGGGTGTTTTTCTCGATATCTTTGAGATAGGCCCGCTCGTCAGCGTCGCAAAACGAGATTGCGATCCCGGCGGCACCGCCGCGTGCTGTGCGACCGATGCGGTGGACGTAGCTTTCCGGCTCGTTGGGCAGCTCGTAGTTGATCACATGGGTGATGCCATCCACGTCAATGCCGCGTGCGGCGATATCAGTGGCCACAAGTGCGCGGATTTTGCCGTCTTTGAAGGCGCGCAAGGCCCGTTGGCGGGCCGATTGTTTCTTGTCGCCGTGGATCGCGTCGGCTTTCACGCCAATTTGGTCGAGAAATTTGGTGACCCGGTCGGCCCCGCGTTTTGTGCGGGTAAAGACCAGCACACGCTCAAGGTCTTTATTGGCCAGCAGATCGCCCAAAAGGGAGCGCTTCTTGTCCTTGGGCAGGAAGTAGACTTTTTGGTCAACCCGCTCGGCCGTAGTGCTTTCAGGTGCCACAGAGACCCGGACCGGATCGCTCAACAGCTCCTCGGCAAGCGCGGCCACAGCCTTTGGCATCGTGGCTGAAAACAGCACTGTCTGGCGGCCTTTGGGCATTTTGGCGGCGACTTTTTTCACGTCATTGATGAAGCCCATGTCGAGCATCCGGTCGGCCTCGTCGAGAATGAACGTGGTGACCTCGTCGAATTTGACATAGCCTTGCTGGTGCAAATCCATCAGGCGGCCCGGTGTGGCCACAAGAATATGCACGCCTTTTTCCATGGCGCGGATTTGGCTGCGCATGGAGTTGCCGCCGAACACAACGGCGGTTCTGAGCCGCGAGCCTTTGCCGTAAGTGCGCAAGCTGTCGTCAATTTGCACGGCCAATTCGCGTGTGGGGGCCAAGATCAGCGCGTGGGGTTTGCACGCCTCGGCCCATTTGGTGTTGGTGCTCATCCGGTGGATCAGCGGCAGCGAGAAGGCGGCGGTTTTGCCGGTGCCGGTTTGGGCCACGCCGACCACATCTCTGCCCTCCATAAGCGCGGGGATGGTTTGCGCTTGGATGGGGGTGGTGGTTTTGTAGCCTTCACGCTCGATCACGCCCATAATCTGGTCGGAGAGGTTCAGGGTTTTGAATTCAGTCATTTACGTTTGGTCTTTCTCAAACAAAATAGCGCCCAAGGGATAATCCCCGGGACGTGCCGGCCTATGCCGAGCGTTAATTACCGTTGGCTGCGAATTCAGCCTGTGGCAAAACGAAACGCCATAATTTTGTTGGATGAACAAAGTTGCCGGGTTTTATCCCGGCGTTCGATCTTGAGGATCGTAGATGGTGTGTCGTCGCGGCCCTTAGGCTCTATCTGGCGCTCAAAGTCAAGACATCTTTTGTGCGCTGCGGTAATGCATTGTTAACGCGTGATTTTCCCCGAGCTGGCCCGGACGGTCAAGGTGCAGCCCAAATTCTGGACGCAGGCTTGTGGTGTTTCGTCTTTCAGGGCTTCTTTGATGATCTGGGCGGTGTTGCTGCCGATCATATAGGCGCCCACGTCGATGGTTGTGATCGGCGGGATGCTATTGGAGGACACATCATCGGCGCCAAATCCTGCAATGGCGAAATCTCCGGGCACCGACAGGCCGCGGCGGTGGCATTCCATCATGGCGCCAAAGGCTGCCGGGTCAGACACGCACATGGCCGCTTGTGTGTCGGGGTAGCGGTTCAGCAGGTCGGTCAGGGCGTTGGCGGCGGCGGACATGGAGGTGGGCGGCGGCCCGGTATCGGCCACGCGTGTGTCATCAAGTCCGAGGTCTTTGAGGGCTTTCAAAAACCCGGTGCGGCGGTCATAGCCGCGCGTATCGCGTTGGGTGTAGCCGCCGATAAAGCCGATTTTGCGGTAGCCGTTTTCAAAAAGGTGGCGGGCCATGAGTTCGCCTGCCTGGGCATTGGAAAACCCCACCACGCTGCCAATCGGGTTTTTGGGCAGATCCCATGTCTCGATCACCGGCACGCCGCTGGCGGCCAGATATTTGTGGCACTGTTCGGTGTGATTGCCGCCTGTGACCACAATCGCTTCGGGGCGGCGACGCAAGAAGGAGCGCACAAGGCGTTCCTCTTCCATAATGTCGTAGTTGGTATAGCCCAGCAGCAGATCGAGGTTGGTGTTTTTGAGCCCCTCCGACAGGCCGCGCAATGTATCGGCGAAATTGGTGTTATTGATCGACGGAATGGTCATGGCGACAAAGCCGGAATGGCGCGAGGACAGGCCCGAGGCGGTACTGTCGAGCACGTATCCAAGTTCGTCGGCGGCTTTGAGTATTTTGGCCCGTGTTTCAGAAGATGCGGATGTGCCCTTGCGCAGCGCCCTTGAGACGGTCATCGGCGAGACGCCAGCGGCGGCGGCCACATCGGCCATTGTGGGTGGTTTAGGTCGGGCCATATATCCGCCTTTTGGTGTTGGGGGCGGTCATGACGGGACTGGAATAACGGCCGGTCATAACGGCTTATCCTTTGTTGTGAAGTTGGCTCATCGCCAAAGCGACAATGTCGTCAGCGGTGCCTGAGATGTCCACCGATATGGCGTTTTCGTCCGCACCGGGGATTTCGAGGGCGGCAAATTGGCTGTCGAGCAGGCTTGGCGGCATGAAATGTCCGGCGCGCGCATTCATTCGCGCAGCGATCAGGTCTTTGGAGCCATCCAGATAGATGAAGCACACAGGCTCACCCGCCCGGTTTGTGATATGTTCGCGGTAGCTGCGTTTGAGCGCTGAGCATGCGCCCACCACCGGGCCCTCGCGTTTGGCGATTTCCTCAGAGAAGGTGGTCAGCCACGGCCAGCGGTCGGCATCGGTCAGCGGGGTTCCTGCGGACATTTTGGCGATATTTTCAGGCGGGTGGAAGCTGTCGCCGTCCAGATAGGTGCCTTTGAGGGCGCGCGCGATCCCGTCTGCGATGGTGGATTTGCCGCAACCGGCCACGCCCATGACGACCATCAAGCGCGGCGCATTGCCAGATGTCTCAAAGGCAGGCAGAGATCCCTCCATCCACATATAGGGTGTGGCCATTGACGAAACTGGAGGCCGGCGAGGACAGGAAAATGGCCGCGCCCACCAGTTCCTCTACATTGCCCCAGCGCCCTGCGGGGGTACGGGTTTCCAGCCATGCGGAAAACTCCGGGTTGTTGACCAGCGCTTCATTGAGCGGCGTGTCGAAATATCCCGGTGCGATTGCATTGCATTGCAGCCCGTGTTTGGCCCAATCGGTGGCCATGCCTTTGGTCAGATTGCCCACGGCGCCTTTGGTGGCGGTGTAGGGCGCGATGCCCGGGCGGGCCAGCGCTGTTTGCACGGAGGCGATGTTGATGATTTTGCCGTGCCCGCGTTTGATCATGTGGTTGGCGACGGCTTGGCCGACGTTAAATACGGTGGAAATATTGGTGCGCAACAACTGCTCGAACGCGTCGGGGGGGAAGTTTTCAAGCTCCGTCCTGTGCTGCATGCCTGCGTTGTTGATCAAGATATCGATGGAGCCTGTGCCTGCCTCAAACGTATCGATTGCCGCTTTCACGGCGGAATGGTCGGTCGCATCAAAGGCGATCTGATGGGCATCACCAAGCGTCTGGGCCGCTTTGGCCAGTTTGCCGGTGTCGCGGCCATTGAGGATGATGTCCGCACCTGCCTGTTGCAAGCCTTTGGCCAGCGCGTAGCCGATGCCTTGGCTCGATCCGGTGATCAGGGCGCGTTTGCCGGTGAGGTCGAAAAGGTCTGTGCCGGTGCTCAAAAGATGTTCCAATCCACACTATTCATTCGATCTTGATATCGATAACATAGCAGATGTCAACCAGTGTCATCGGGAGAGCAGGACATGAAAGCGATTGTAATACATCAGGCCAAAGATCTTCGGGTGGAGGATGTGGATGTGGGCACGCCCGGACCGGGGGAGGTTCTGATCCGGCTGGCGGCGGGTGGAATTTGCGGGTCTGATTTGCATTATTACAATCACGGCGGGTTTGGTGCGATCAAGATCAAACAGCCGATGATCCTGGGCCATGAGGTCTCTGGCCATGTGGAGGCGTTGGGCGCCTCTGTTGAGGGTTTGGCGGTTGGGGATTTGGTCGCGGTGTCTCCGTCGCGGCCCTGCGGGGATTGCACCTATTGTGCGGAAGGTCTGCGCAATCATTGTCTGAACATGCGCTTTTACGGCTCGGCCATGCCCTTCCCGCATATTCAGGGTGCGTTTCGCGAGATGTTGGTGGCGGATGCGGCGCAATGTGTGGTGGCGACCGGATTATCCGCCGGGGAGGCAGCTATGGCGGAGCCTTTGTCGGTCTGTCTTCACGGGGCGCGCCGGGCAGGTGAGATTTTGGGCAAGCGGGTGTTGATCACCGGGTCCGGGCCGATCGGGACATTGAGCGTTCTGGCGGCGCGCCGGGCCGGGGCGGCGGAGATTGTGGTCACCGATATTGCTGCCAATGCTTTGGGGTTTGCTGAAGCTGTCGGCGCGGACAGGGTGATCAATGTGGCCCAGACGCCAGATGCTTTGGAGGCGTTTTCGGCGGACAAGGGGTATTTCGATCTGTTGTTTGAATGCTCCGGTGTGCCGTCTGCGTTGGCCGCGGGGATAGGTGCGATGCGCCCACGCGGCGTGGTGGTGCAGCTGGGTCTGGGGGGCGATATGCCCGTGCCCATGATGCAAATCACCAGCAAGGAGCTGGATTTGCGCGGCTCGTTTCGGTTTCACGAGGAGTTCAATATGGCGGTCAGGCTGATGCAGGCGGGTCTTATTGATGTGAAGCCGTTGATCAGTCACACGGTGCCTTTGGCCGATGCGCTAAAGGCGTTTGATATGGCCGATAACCGCGATCTGGCCATGAAAACCCAGATCGCGTTTGGGTCCGGGTGAGGGGTTTAATCCCCATATCTGAGCTGTGTTATCGCCATAGTTAACACATAACTGCCTTGAAATGACATTAACCGCGTCAAATTTCGGTCCGATTTGAAAGGCAAAACATCTTCAACGCCAAACGGCAGGTCGCCGGGTCGGCACAGTGTTTTAACGAGTAAAAGAAAGTCATATCATGTTTAAAGCGTTCACAGCAGGTCTCTTCGGCATCATCTTCTCCACAACATTGGGTGTTTTTGTTGCCACCAGCTCCGTCAATGCGAATGTACCTGTTGACGCGTCGGCCACGACGGTTGTTGCACAGTACATGGACTAATCCAGCCGATGCTAAACCGGGTTTCCATAAGTCTTCTCGCGGTTCTGATCGCGGCCTCAACAGGTGTCTTTGCGCCCGCACAAGCGGTCACGGTGACATCCTCGGCCAGCTATATCGGTGACATTTGCGATGATTTTGATGCGGATGGCGGCCAGTCGGGCACGGATTTCAACGATTGCGACGAGATCGTCCATAATGGCGGTCCGGTGGGCTCTTTCACCATGGAGCTGCTTGGTTTGCGCAGTCATATCGTGTCGGATGCGCTGTTTACATTGTCGGTTCGGGTCGCGGATTTGTTCGGTGCGGACGGTCAAAACAACCCCGGTGAGCGTTTTGGGCTTTGGTTGGACGGCCTAAATCTTGGCGTTTTGTTCGATGGCAGCACAGATGACGAGGCGATTGTGAGCGATAGCTTGGCGGCGTCCGTGCAGGCCAATATTGATACGGCTGGCATTTCGGATGATGCGGTAAATCTGTCGTTTTTTGTGGCGCAAGCGGATCTGACACCGGTTGTGCGTGATCAGCGTATCTCGGCGGTTTTCGACTTTCAGGGTGATGTGAACTCCATTCGCGACGTTCAGATGTCGGTGACTTATGCGGCTGTGCCCTTGCCTTTGAGCGGTTTGCTTTTGGGCATGGGTTTGGCAGGCTTTGGTTTGGCGCGTCGCCGTAAAACGACCTGAATTTTTCTGATGACGAGCGGGCGGCCTTTGGGCTGGTTTGCGATCTTTCCCACTCTATTACTCCATTAATGGAGTAAAGTGATTTTCCAAATATATTCAGGCGGTTAATCCGGTTTTGCGCGCAGTGTTCATGCGTGCTTCACGATCTTTTTCCCGTTGATCTCTTGTGTTGTCTGTTCTGACTGTTTAGCCAAGCCGGACGTCAATTTAATTTGCACATAAGGGGGGCGGAATGGCTTCGGAAATTGGTTTGATCGGTTTGGGCACTATGGGTGCTGCGTTGGCTTTGAACATTGCCGATAATGGCTTTGATATTGCTGTGTTCAATCGCACCACCGAAGTGACGCGCGATTTTGCGGCCAGTGCCGGGTCATTGGCCGAGCGGATCACGCCCACCGAAAGCCTCAAAGATTTTGTGGCTGCTCTAAAATCACCGCGGGCGATCATTTTGATGGTCCCTGCGGGTGACATTGTTGATGCCCAAATCGCGGCCCTTCGTCCATTGCTGGATGCGGATGATCTGATTATCGACGCGGGCAATGCCAATTTTCACGACACTGTGCGCCGCGCGAAGGCCGCAGACGCGGCGGGAGAATTGTTCATCGGCATGGGTGTGTCGGGCGGCGAGGAGGGTGCGCGGTTTGGCCCGGCCATTATGGGCGGTGGGCCGAAACAGGCCTGGGATCGGGTGTCGCATATCATGGAGGCGATTTCGGCCAAGTTTGAGGACACGCCCTGCGCCACCTGGATGGGAACAGACGGGGCCGGGCATTTCGTCAAGACTGTTCATAACGGCATTGAATATGCTGATATGCAAATGATTGCAGAGGCTTACGGCATCATGCGCGACGGTCTAGGGATGGAGGCTCTGGCCATCTCGGAGGTGTTTGCCAAGTGGAATGAGGGGCCTTTGAAGTCCTATCTCATCGAGATTTCGGCGGAAGTGGCCGGTGTGGATGATCCCAAGACCGGTCAGCCGATGTTGGACGTGATTTTGGACACTGCCGGTCAAAAGGGCACAGGGCGCTGGACGGCTATTGAGGCTTTGATGATCGGTGCGCCTGCCACCACGATCGAGGCGGCGGTGGCGTCGCGCAACTTGTCCTCGCGGTTGGATGAGCGCAAGCTCGGGCAATCGATCTTTGGGGCCGCGCCGCAGCCCATTCGCGAGGTTGAGGGGTTGGTTGATCAGCTGGAGATGGCGTTATTGGCCGGCAAGATTGCCTGTTATGCGCAGGGTTTCGGGCTTTTGGCGGCGGCATCTGAGGAGTTTGATTGGTCTTTGGACATGGGCGACATTGCGCGGGTCTGGCGCGAGGGCTGCATCATTCGTTCCTCCATGCTGGATGATATGGCGTCGGCCCTAAGTGGCGATGCGTCGCTCAATTTGATGTTTGCGCCTTATTTTGCCGATCTATTGGCGCGCAGCCATGGCGGTTTGCGGTTCATTGTGGCGCAAGGGGCGATTGCGGGCACGCCGGTTCCCGCCTTGTCGGCGGCTTTGGCCTATTTCGATATGATGCGCACGGAGCGGTCCACCGCCAACATGTTGCAAGCGCAGCGGGACTTTTTTGGCCGTCACAGTTTTGCCCGTGTGGATGGCGGGTCTGGTCATCACGGTCCATGGGCTGATGACGGCTGAGGGTTTTGACGGTCCATCGCCGTTGAGGCAAGCCGCTTTGTTCGGGACCTTGCGTCCCTCCAAAGCGTTCGGGCGGGGCGCCC
This sequence comes from uncultured Paracoccaceae bacterium, assembly GCA_937920555.1. Taxonomy (GTDB): domain Bacteria; phylum Pseudomonadota; class Alphaproteobacteria; order Rhodobacterales; family Rhodobacteraceae; genus CAKZTM01. The sequence continues at coordinate 13,025 of CAKZTM010000047.1, forward strand.
TCGGGTACGCTGCGCGGACGGCTTTGGGTGTGGCCGGGCGTCCGTGTCTGGATATTTGGGGAACATTGAAAGGGACGGCGGTCACAGCTTAACGGTGTGGCCTTGTTTTGCGGATGTATAAATCGCGTTTTCGATGCGCATGTTTTGCAGGTAGTCTTGAGCGGTATTTTCCAGTGGCGTGTTTTGGGTCAGGTGGTCGGTCACATGTTTTTGGAAGCTGTACACGCAATCGCCGCCGAAGTTTTTGGTGTTATAGGTGGTGTGCAGTTGGGTTGTTTTGGTGTCGCCTCTGGGGCGGTGATGGATTTGGCCAAACCCGTTTAGGGTGAGGCTGCCGGTTGTGCCTTCGAGCAGGCATTCGCCCATGGTCAGGCGCGGGTTGTCGGCGGCGTGGTCGGCCAAGCGGTTGCCGTCGAATATGGCGCGTTTGCCATCTGGGTATTTGAAGATGAAGAGCCCTGCGTCCTCTCCACGGATGGCCGGATTGAGCCGTCTGAGATCGGCCATGACCGCGTCGGGCTCGCCCAGCAGATAGCGGAATGTATCAATCCAGTGGATGGCGGTTTCATGGATCAAAAACCGGTCCATCTTTTGAAAGTAAGGTTGGCGCGACAGGTAGGCGTCTGGTCCTTGACCATCGCCCGGACGCAGGCGGAATGTGATTTGCAACAGATCGCCGATTGTGCCTTTGGCCAGTTCCGTGTGGAGCCGTCTGTACCACGGCTGGAAGCGAAAATTCTCATGTATAATCAATGGAGTGGCGGCTTCTTTGGCGGATTGGACTGCGGCGGCGGCGTGCTGCATCGAGCCGCAAAACGGCTTTTGGCAGATGATCGCTTTGGGCTGGGCTTTTAAGGCGGTTTTGATCAGATCCAGATGGGTTTCAGGCGGGGTTGCAATATCAATGATATCGGGGGTGAGTTGGTCCAGTGCCGCCTCCAGCGTGTCAAATCTGGCCGCCTTTGGGGCATGTTTGCACGCCAGCGTATCTGCCTTGGCGCGGTCCCGGTCCACAAGGCCTACTGGGTCCGCATCAGGGTTGCGCGCCCATGCTTCCACATGCAGTTCGGCAAAAAAGCCCGCGCCTATGGTCAGAACGCGAAGGGTCACGAGAGGCGGGCGCGAAATGCCGCCAGCACTGCGTCTGCCACTTGATCTGTATTGGCTGTTCCCCCCAGATCGGCGGTCAGGTGTTCTTGTGCGACCAGCACGTCGGAGACGGCCCGGCGCAGCGTCTCACCGAAGTCTTGTAACTCAGTTATAGGACTGGATTGTGCCAGCCATTCCAACATCATAGCGGCCGACAGGATCATCGCCATCGGGTTTGCAAGGCCTTTGCCGGCAATGTCCGGAGCGGTGCCGTGGCACGGTTGAAAGACCGCGTGGTCATCGCCAATATCTGCCGATGGTGCAAGTCCAAGGCTGCCCATGATGCCCGCGCCCAGATCAGACAGAATGTCGCCAAACATGTTTTCGGTGACCAGCACGTCAAACTCCCACGGGCGCTGGACCATCCACAGGGCCATGGCGTCCACGTAAGCGGTTTGGGTCTCTATGTCTGGGAAATTGGCGGCGCGTTCATTAAAAATTTTGCGAAAGAAGGCCAGTGCCGGGAACACATTGGCTTTGTCCACACAGGTTACCCGGCCTATGCCGCGCCCGGTTTCTTTGCGTCTTTGGGCCAGTTTGAAGGCGAAATCGAAGAGTTTTTCGGACACGTCGCGGGTAATGACCATAGTTTCGCGGGCTTCCGTATCGCCGATCTGCTCAGAGGCACCTGACGGGGCGAAAAGCCCTTCGATGCTTTCGCGCACCAGCACAAAGTCAATTTCCGAGACCCGCTCGGATTTCAGTGGCACGTCCTGACCCGGTTGCACAAAGACAGGGCGCACGCCGGCATAAAGGTCAAGTTCCATCCGCAGCTCAATTTGTGGCACGCATTCCGTGCCGTCAGGGTAGCGCACATCGGGCAGCCCCATGGCCGAGAGCAAAATGGCATCGCAGGTTCGTGCCGCCGCAATGGAGGCGGGCGGAAGCGCCACCCCGTGATCGCGGTAATGGCCAGCGCCTGCGGGAAGGGAGGTGAATTCCAGATCAAACGCGTCGCTCAGGGCGCAGATTTTGCGCAACAGCTCCACGGTTGGGGCCATAATCTCGGGGCCGATGCCGTCACCATCGAAGACGGCGATCTTAAATGTAGTCATGGACGTAGCTCCCGTTTTTTGTTCAAATTAGAATAATGTATACATAAAGAGAAGGCGCGAATTGCAATGGAGGAGATTTACGAGGTTTTTGCTCTGAAATATGCGGATCGAAACGGGCGCATTCGCGGCGACAGTTTCATATTTGATGATGATCACTCCAGCCCGCATCCGATGGATTATTTCATTTGGGTCATTCGCAATGGCGCGCGCACGATTGTGATTGATACCGGGTATGACGGGGCGGAGGCTACGCGGCGCGACCGGCCCATTTTGCGCGAGCCGGTCGAGGTTTTGCGCGATTTCGGGATTGATGCGGGCGAGGTGGATACGGTGATCATCACCCATTTGCATTATGATCACGCGGGCACTCTCGACCGGTTTCCAAATGCGGTGTTTCATCTGCAAGCCTCTGAGATGGCGTTTGCGACGGGCCCTTGCATGTGTCACGGCGCGCTTCAGATGCCCTACACGGCCGAGCATATCTGCGACATGGTTCGCAAGGTTTATTCGGGCAAAGTGGTGTTTCATGACGGTGATGGATCGGTGGCCCCCGGTGTTGAGGTGGCGGCCATTGGTGGTCATTCGCGCGGCTTGCAATCGGTGCGGGTGAAAACTGCGCGCGGCTGGTTGGTTTTGGCCTCGGATGCGGCGCATTTTTACGAGAATTACCTTGCCGGAAAGCCGTTTCCCATCGTGGAGAATTTAGAGGCGATGTATCAAGGTTTTGAGCGAATTCAAGAGCTTGCGTCGGCCCCAGAGCTGGTCATTCCGGGGCATGATCCGCTTGTGTGTCAGATGTTTCCGCTCATTGGTGCGCAAGGCGGGGCGGCCATTCACCGGCTTGATGTGGCACCTATTGGGGATTTTGCCGCGGCAGTGGAGCGGTTTCGGGCCGCCGATTAGAGCGTTCCGATTTAAGCCGGTCACCACCTGAAGCGTTCTGAAATCAAAGATTTCAACGCGTTAGGCGGGCGGTTTAGCCCAGCGAGGTTGCAATGCGCTCAACCGCGAGCGTGTAGCCTTGGGTGCCGCATCCCGCGATCACGCCGTCTGCGCGGTGGGACACGTAGGAGTGGTGGCGAAACGCCTCGCGTTTGTGGATGTTGGAGATATGGACCTCGATCACCGGGCCGTCGAATGTGTTCAACGCATCAAGGATCGCCACAGATGTGTGGGAGTAGGCGGCGGGGTTGATGATGATCGCCGCCCCGTCTTCGCGGGCTTTGTGGATCAGGTCGATCAGCACATGTTCGGCGTTGGATTGGTGAAAGCTGATGGCCAGTCCGTGGGCCTGCGCGGCTGATTTACACGCCGCTTCCACGTCGGCCATTGTGTCGGTGCCGTAAATCTCCGGCTGGCGTTTGCCCAGCAGGTTCAGGTTTGGTCCGTTCAGAATGTAAATCAGTTTTGACATGGGGGTTATGTAGATGATCCGAAGCGCGATGCCCATGTGGGGCTAAGATCATTCTGGGCTGGTGTTGCGTGATAGATACCGCGGGCGATGGCCCGTGCGAGGCACAGGGCTGCCGCATGTCCGATGTTGAGCATGTCCATACCCGGGTCGCTGAGCGGTTTGGCGTTGGTGGAGGCCGCAAAGATCAGATCGCCGTCCATGGGTGTGTGTGCCGGTACAATTGCGCGGGCCATGCCGTCATGTGCGGCCACGGCCATGCGGTGGCACTGGGGTTTGCTCAGGTCTGCGTCGGTTACGACAATGGCGATGGTGGTGTTTTGCATCTGGCTCAGTTTATTGGCGAATGTGTCGGTGGTTGTGGGGGTCGGGCCTGCGCCTTTTGCGCCGAATTCTGCGTCCATTTCAAATGGTGCGGCCCAAAAGTGGCCGCTGGGGGTGGTGGTGTTGCCAAGGGCATTGCACGCCACGAGGGCGGCGACTGTGATGCCGCTTGGCAGTTGGAGAGACGCCGTGCCGAGCCCGCCTTTCAGGTCGCCTGCTGTGGCACCCGTGCCTGCGCCGATTGTGCCCAGATCGGTGGAGGTCTTGGCGTTTTTGTACGCCTCTAAACCCAGCTTGCGGTAGGGGTTCTCAGCCCAGTCTTTGTCGCCGCCGTTCAGAAGATCAAACAGGATCGCGGCGGGCACGATGGGCACGGTGGCGGGGCCAACCTGATAGCCGATCTTGTCGCGGGCCAGCGCATCCATCACGCCGGATGCTGCATCAAGGCCAAAGGCGGAGCCGCCCGAGAGCACCAGCGCGTGGACTTGATCCACGGTTTTGTCCGGGGCCAGAAGGTCGGTTTCGCGGGTGCCGGGCGCGCCGCCCATCACATGCACGGACGCCGTCAAGGGCGCATCTGGAACCAGCACGGTGGTGCCGGTTTTGATATGCGCGTCCTGCGCGTGGCCGATTTTTAGGCCCGCAATATCGGTGATGCTGTTTTGCGGCCCCGGTGTCACAGGCGTGGTTTGGCGCTGGCGGTGGCGGGATCACCTGTGTTGGGCGTGCCTTTAGGCTCGATCAGGAGCACCTGGCATTCTTGGTCCGCGCGGGGCCGGTGGGTGACGCCTTTGGGAACCACGAACAGCTCGCCCGCTTTGACCGGATGGGAGGTGCTTTCGAGGTCCATGACCATTTCGCCCTCTATCACGAGGAAAAAGTCATCGGTGTCTTCGTGCAGATGAAACGGAAACTCGCCTTGGAATTTGACCACCATGATGTCGTTATCGTTGTAATTGGCAACCACATGGGGATCCCAATGGGTGCTGATTTTCGACAGTTTTTCAGCCAAATTGATCGGGGTCATATGCAGCGTCCTCCGTCCAATTCCATGGCCACGCCGGTGATCATGGAGGCTTCATCCGAGCACAGGTAGCAGGCCGCGTTGCCCATATCTTCGGGTGTGGAAAAGCGGCCCATTGGAATGGTGGAGATGAACTTGGCGCGCATTTCGGGTGTGTCTTCGCCCATGAAGGATTTGAGAAGCGGGGTTTCGCCGGCCACGGGGCACAGGGCGTTGACGCGGATGCCGAACGGGGCGAGTTCGACCGCCATGGCTTTGGTGGCGGTGATCATCCAGCCTTTGGAGGCATTGTACCAGTTGAGGTTCGGGCGCGGCGAGAGACCTGCGGTGGAGGCGATGTTGAGGATCGCCCCTGAGCCGCGTTCCTTCATGGCTGCGTTGAAGGTGCGGGCGGCGTGGTAGACGGATTTGGCGTTGACGGCGAGGACGCGGTCGAATTCGTCTTCCTCCACGGTTTCCATGGGTTTGGGCAGGTGGGTGATGCCCGCATTGTTCACGATGATGTCCGGGTTTGGCACGGTTTTGGCCAGCTCACTCCAGCTTGCGGCGGAGGCCACATCAAGCATGTGTGCGGTGGTGCCCAGTTCCTTGGCGGTGCTGGTGGCCATCTCCGCGTTGATATCGGCGATGACCACGGTTGCGCCTTCGGCGATGAACTTGGTGGCGATGCCTTTGCCAAAGCCCGAGGCCGCGCCGGTCACGATCGCTGTTTTGCCTGCAAGTCTCATGATTTGTCCTTAGTAGGTTGCGCGGCCGCCGGAGATGTCGAACACGCCGCCTGTGGTGAAGCTGCATTCCTCGCTGGCCAGCCAACACACGAGGCTGGCGATTTCATCTGTTTTGCCAAAGCGGCCCATGGGGATTTTGGAGAGCATGAAATTGATATGCTCCTCGCTCATCTGGTCGAAAATCGCGGTTTTCACAGCGGCGGGTGTGACGCAGTTGACCGTGACGCTGGTATCGGCAAGTTCTTTGCCAAGGGATTTGGTCAGGCCAATCACGGCGGCTTTGGAGGCGGAATAGGCCGAGGCGTTCGGGTTGCCTTCTTTACCGGCCACAGAGGCGATGTTGACGATCCGGCCGTTTTGAGCTTGTTCCATATGGGGGATCACGGCGCGGTTGCAGTAAAACAGGCCGTGCACGTTCACATCAAAGACCTGTTTCCACGCGTCAGCCGGGTAGTCGCGAACTTTGGTGTTTGGCCCGGTGATCCCTGCGGAACACACAAGGATGTCGATGCCGCCCATGCGCTGGGCGCTGTCTTTGGCCGCCTGGGTGACCGCATCTGGGTCGGTGATGTCCAGTTTGATGCCGTCGGTCGTGTCGAGATCCCACACGGTGACCTGAGCCCCTTCGGCGCGCAGGCGCTCTGAGACGGCCTGCCCGATGCCTGCGGCCCCGCCGGTTACGATTGCGCGTTTGCCTTGAAATCTATCCATGAAATGCCGCCACTGTTTTGAGTTGAGAAAAGCCGTAAAGTGCCTCGAACCCCTTTTCGCGACCATGGCCGGATTTGCCGACCCCGCCAAAGGGAAGCTCGACACCGCCACCGGCACCGTAGTTGTTGATGAAAATCTGACCGGCGGAGATCTGTTTTGCAAGGCGCATTTGCCGGGCCCCGTTTTGCGACCATATGGAGGCGACCAGACCGTAATCGGTGCTGTTTGCGATTTGCACGGCCTCGTCTTCGGTATCAAAGGGGATGATCACTTGAACGGGGCCGAATATTTCGTCCTGCGCCAAGGTGTGGTCCGGGGGCACGCCCGCGAAAAGCGTGGGGGCGATGAAATGTCCGCCTGCGGCTTTGACGTGGCCCTCGGCGGCTTTTTCCAAGTCATGCCCTTTGCCCAAAAACTCTGCCACGATGTCTTTTTGGCGGGCGGAGATCAGCGGGCCCACGTCAAGGTCGTCCAAGGCCGCCCCCACCTGCAGGGCGCTGTAGCGTGCCGCCATTTTTTCGGTCAATTGGTCGTAGATTGATCTGTGGGCGAGAATGCGCGAGGAGGCCGAGCAGGTTTGGCCCGCATTTTGGATGCCTGCATTCACAAGGAAGGGCAGGGCCGCGTCGAGGTCTGCATCCTCAAACACCAGTTGCGGGGATTTTCCGCCCAGCTCTAACGTCACGGGCACAATGTTTTGGGCAGCCGTCGCTTGGATGATGGACCCTACGCCCACAGAGCCTGTGAAAGAAATGTGGTCGATATCCGGGTGTTTGGCCAAGGCGGCGCCAGCTTCTTCGCCCAATCCCGGCACGACGTTCAGCACCCCTTTGGGCAGGCCCGCCTCATCTGCGATGGCCGCAAAGGCGAGTGCGGTCAGGCAGGCGTCTTCGGCGGGTTTGAGCACGCAGGCATTGCCCATGGTCAGGGCGGCCCCCACCGAGCGGCCAATGATTTGCATCGGGTAGTTCCACGGGATGATGTGGCCGGTGACCCCGTGGGGTTCGCGCAATGTGTAGACTGTGTAGCCGTCCAGATAGGGGATGGTTTCGCCGGTGATTTTGTCGGCGGCTCCTGCGTAAAACTCCATGTACCGGGCAAGGGCCACGGCGTCTGCGCGGGCCTGTTTGAGCGGTTTGCCCACATCGCGTGCCTCTATCCGGGCCAGCTCCTCGGTGCGCTCCAACACCAGTTGGCCAATGCGGGCCAGAATGCGGCCACGCTCCAGCGCGGTGCTTTTGCCCCAATCGCTGTTGAGGGTTGCGCGTGCGGCTGTGACGGCGCGGTCGATATCGCCTGCGCTGCCGCGTGCGATGGTGGTGAAGTCCTTGCCCGTGGAGGGGTCTTCGACGGCCAGCACATCGGAGGCATCGGCCCAAATGCCGTCAATGAAGAGCTTGTCTGTTGGATACCAAATCTCGTCAAACACCCGCGTGCTCCCGTTTTTCCAGCGCCAAGTCTATATTTGGTGCCGCTGCGATCAACTGCTTTGTGTAGAGCTGGGTCGGGTTTTGGAAAATCTCCTCGGTGGGGCCTTGTTCTACGATTTTGCCCGCTTTCATGATCAGCACCCTATCGGTGATGGCGCGCACCACTGACAGGTCGTGGGAGATGAACAGGTAGCTCAGGTCCAGCCGGTCCGACAGGTCGGCCAGAAGGTCGAGGATTTGGGCGCGGATGGAGACATCAAGGGCGGATACAGCCTCATCAAGAATGATCAGGTCCGGCTCTATGATCAGGGCGCGTGCAATAGCGATGCGTTGGCGCTGGCCTCCGGAAAACTCGTGGATGTATTTGTCGGCGTCACTGGCGTTGAGGCCCACTTGGGCGAGGGCTGCGTCAATCCGTTTGCGGGCGTCGGCGGGCGGTGTGTCGAGCAGGTGAAACGGCTCGGAGACAAGTCGCGCGACCTTGTGGCGCGGGTTGAATGATGAGTAGGGGTCTTGGAACACCACTTGCATGTGCCGCCGGATATGGCGGGCGGTCGTGGTTTGGGAGGTTATTTTCTGGCCGTGGACTTCGATTGTGCCCGAGGTGATCGGATCAAGGCCCAAAATGGCGCGGGTGAGGGTTGACTTGCCGCAGCCGCTTTCGCCCACCAGCCCCAGATTTTCACCGCGATTGAGGGTGAAGGACACGCCGTCGACCGCGCGAAAATATCCCGGTTTGCCAAAGAGCGTGCGGCGCGGTGTGGGGTAGTCGCGGGTGACATTGTCGAGTTTGAGCACGGGCGTATCTGCGCGGGCGGTTTTGCGGTCTGGGATGTGCGAGGAGGCGTCAAAAAGTGCCCGCGTGTAGGGGTGGTTGAGCTCTTGGAACACTTGGACGGTGGGGCCCGCCTCGACGATTTCGCCTTTGCGCATGATGGCCACATGATCGGCGATGCCCGCGACCACGCCCAGATCGTGGGTGATCAGCATCAGGCCCATGTCAAACTCATCCACAAGAGATTTCAAAAGGTCGAGAATTTGCGCCTGTGTGGTCACGTCAAGGGCTGTGGTCGGCTCATCGGCAATCAGCAGTTTCGGGCGCAGTGCAATGGCCATGGCGATCACCACCCGTTGGCGCTGGCCGCCTGAGAGTTCATGGGGGTAGCGGGTGAGCGGGAATTGATCTGCGGGCAGGCCGACCCGGTTGAGGGTGTCGCGGGCAATTTTGAGCGCGTCGCGTCTGCTGGTTTTGGTGTGGATGCGCAGGGTTTCGGCCACTTGGTCGCCGATGGTTTGAACCGGGTTGAGGGCGGTCATGGGTTCTTGGAACACCATGCCGATGTCATCGCCGCGAATATCGCAGAGGTCTTTTTCGGACAATTGCACGAGGTCGTTGCCGTCCAGTATGATTGCGCCGGATGTGCTGCTGCCATGGGGCAGGAGGCCGATTGTGGACAGCGCGGTCATGGATTTGCCCGAGCCGCTTTCGCCGATTAACCCTAAGATTTCGCCTGAGTTTATGGTGAAATTCACGTTGTTGAGGATTGGTGTGTCGTTGATCGACAGGGACAGGTTTTCGACATGCAGCAGGGTCATGTCACCTGCCTGCGGATGCGCGGATCCAAAAGGTCGCGCAACCCGTCACCCATCAGGTTGAGGCCAAGCACGGTCAGCACGATGGCAAGCCCCGGAAAGATGGCCAGATGGGGCGCGAATGAGATCATGGTTTGGCTTTCCGCCAGCATGCGTCCCCAGCTTGGCGTGGGTGGTTGTGCGCCAAGGCCCACGTAGGACAGGCCTGCCTCCGCCAAAATGCCAAGTGAGAACTGGATGGTGCCCTGCACGATCAGCAGGTTCAGGATATTGGGCAAGATATGTTCGACCGATATGCGGGCTTTGCCTTTACCGGCCACGCGTGCGGCCAGCAGGAAGTCGCGCGACCAAAGCGATAGTGCCGCCCCGCGGGTGATCCGGGCAAAGACCGGGGTGTTAAAAATGCCGATGGCGATGATGGCATTGACCGCCGACGGGCCAAACACGGCTGTGATCAGGATCGCGATCACCAGTGAGGGGAAGGCGAAGATCAGGTCATTGGAGCGCATGATCACCTCATCAAGCCATGAGCCGCGAAGGCTTGCGGCGGTCAGGCCCAAAGGGACGCCCAGCACGATGCCGATACCGACCGCGATGACCGCCACGGCAATCGACGTGCGCGCGCCCACCATGATCATGGAAAAGATATCGCGTCCGAAATGATCTGTTCCAAACCAATGGGTTACAGATGGAAGTTTAAGTTTGTTGGGGATGGCCAATTGGGCATGGTCAAACGGCGTCCAAATGAAGGAAATTGCGGCAGCGGCTATGAAAATGGCGCTGAGTGCCGCCCCGATGATAAGGGTTTTGGGGATCATCGGCCCGCTCTCAGGCGCGGATCGACCCACGCATAGGCCAGATCCACCATGAAGGTCACCAAGATCACGGCGAAAACCAGGATCATGACCACGGATTCGACGACAATGAGGTCACGTTGCGTGATGGCTTGGAAGGCGAGGCGGCCAAGGCCGGGCAGGAAAAACACGTTCTCGATGATGATGGCGCCCGCCAAGAGAAAGGAGAATTGCAGGCCAATGATCGTGAGTACCGGTATCAGCGCGTTGCGCAAGGCGTGTTTCCACAGCGCTTGTCTGCGTGACAGGCCCTTGGCGCGGGCGGTGCGAATGAAATCCTCGTCCAGCGTGTCCAAAAGTGAGGAGCGCATGACGCGGGTCAGGATCGAGGCTTGCGGCAGCGCAAGTGCGATTGCCGGTAGGGTGAGGGCTTTGAGGCCGGCTAGAATTCCCGCGTCCCAGCCCGGAAACCCCCCTGCGGAAAACCACCGCAAATTGATCGCGAAGGCCAGCACCAGCAGCATGGCAAACCAAAAGTTCGGGATTGCGATGCCCAGTTGGGTCAGGCCCATCACGGAGGTATCGCCGAGGCTTGCGCGTTTGGAGGCTGCATAAAGGCCCGCAGGAAAAGCGATGAGAGTTGAGAGGGTTAGAGCAAAGAGTGCAAGTGGAAGGGAAACCCAGATACGCGCGCTTATTAATTCTGCCACCGGGGTGCGGTAGGTGTAGGATGTGCCAAAATCGCCGGTGAGCATGCCGGTCACCCAGCCCCAATAGCGGGCGGGGGCGGAGGCGTCCAAACCCAGCTCGCGGCGCAGGGCGGCAACGGTGTCTTCTTGCGCGTTCAGGCCAAGCATGTAGGAGGCCGGATCGCCGGGGATGATCTCGATCACGCAGAAAATCACCAGCGAGGCGGCGATTAGGCTAAGGGTGAGCGACAATGCGCGTTTGAGGGCATAGCGAAGCATAATGGTCGCAGGTTAACCGCAACACCGGGCTTGGGAAAGCGGTAACGCGGACGGGTCGGTTCGGGATTTTGGTGCGCCAGAAGACTGTGTTAGAGGATAGGGGAGATGTGGGTTAAAGTTTTGATTTTACGGGGGAAACCGGTTCGACTCCACTAGTTGAGTAATTCTGGTTGCGCGTGATGTCGGAAGGCTGTGCTGAGCTTCGTGTTGATGGCGGCATGCGCATCTGCAAGCGTTCGTTAACCAAACGGTCCGATTTTGGGGCCATTTAGGGAAATGATGCGATGGCGGAGCGGAAAAGAACGAAGGAAGAGGCGCGCAAATACATAGAATTGCTCAATAATTGCATGAATTTGCAGATCGATATGCAGCATGCGCATCTCAAAGGCCTGATCATCCCCAAGGAATGGTCTGAGATTTCGACCATTCCGCCGGTGCAAGTCAAAGAGCGGATCACCATACGGCTCGATAAAGATGTGGTTAAGTTCTACAAGGCTCTGGGCCCGGGATACCAAAAACGCATGAATGTTGTGCTGCGCATCTTCATGCTGTCCATGCTGGCAAAAGAGTGCGAGGGCGCCTTTGATCGCGACTGGAAAGGTGATCCTATCTGATCATTTTACACATTCGCTCATTGAGTGTTGCAGCATCGTCATATCGCGGCTTACCTGGTTCGGGTATCACTCGGCAATTCATGCAAAGGCATAAGACGAGTTCATGACGTTTAAACCCGATTTTCTGGTGATAGGGGCTGCCCGTTCGGGGACAACGGCGCTTTATAATTATCTAAAACAACATCCCGATGTCTTCATGCCCACGGCCATTAAGGAGCCGAATTTCTTTTGTTATGAAGGGCTGAGCCTGAATGTGCAGGGGCCCGGTGCCGAATTTATCAACAATTCGGTCACAGATCCCGCGGCTTATGCGGCGTTATTTGCCAGTGCAGGTCCGGGCCAGGTTACGGGGGAGGCGTCCCCGCTTTATCTTTACGAAAGTCGGGCGGCCAAGCGCATTTTCCATCACGCACCGGACGTAAAGATGCTTGCAATTTTACGTAATCCGATTGAGCAGGCCTATTCTCATTTTCTATATGCCACGCGCTTGATGGTCGAAAACGAGCCGGATTTTGTGAAAGTTCTGCACATGGAGGAGGCGCGTTTGGCCAAAGGCTGGCAGCCGCTTTTTGGCTATTCGTCTTTCCCCCGTTATGGCGCCCAGCTTTCCGGTTATTTTGAGCATTTTGACAGGTCTCAGTTTCTGATCGAGACCTATGATGATTTTAACGAAGACCCGTTGCCCATGCTTGGTCGAATGTTCGAGTTTATTGGTGCGGATCCGGGTTTTATCCCCGATATATCGTACAGGCCTAATGCGGGCGGCGTACCGAAGTCTCAGATTTTTCAGGATTTTTTGATCAAGCCCAACCCGATTACGGGGCTTATCGCGAAGGTAGTTCCTTTGGAGTTGCGATCGAAAATTCGTGATCGTCTTGTGGCCCGAAACCTTAAGAAATCCGACCACGGTATGCCTGAGGAGGCGCGGGCAATTCTGAGTGCCCGCCTGCGCGATGATGTGGGGCGTTTGAGCGATCTTTTGGGTCGTGATTTTTCCCACTGGCTGGGGTGATCTCAGCCCTTTGACGCGGCCCCGGTCGACTTGAGTTTCATGAAACCATGGCCGGTTGGGCTTCGCTTTTATCGGTATTAGCAACCTGCATCCCTGTTAACGCAATCGAAAACTATGGCGGTCTATAAGGCGTCGAGTTTGCGGCCACCCGTCGTAAAGATTTGCTACACAAGAAAAAGGGTTTCATGGATGTCGGTTTTAAAAAACATCGATCTTGCAAAGAAAATCGTGTTGTCGTTGTTGTTTGCCGGACTTGTGTCGGTGGTTTTAGTCGGAAGCATTTCCTATTTCGTCGGGGTGAAGCGAAACTCTGAAATCTACGCCAAGGACACCAAGGCTGCTTTGCATGCGCGGTGGACCCAAATTCAAAGATTTCAGGCGAGTGTGATTGGCGATTTGGATTTCCTATCGGAAATGCGTGATACCGCGCCGATGTTCAAGGTTTTGACAAGTGCGACCGAAGCCTCAAATGAAAAGGCTGGTGAGGGCTCCGTCAAAAACGCCTATGTGGATGGTAGTCCTCATCCGGTCGGCGAGCGGGAGTTTCTTGATGATGCCGGTGACGGCAGCAAATATTCCGCCATGCATAAACGTATTCATCCAACCATGCGGCAGTATCTCTACTCGCGCGGGTATTACGATATTTTCCTGATCAATACCGATGGCGATATCGTTTATTCTGTCTACAAAGAGGCGGATTTTCAAACCAATCTGATGAATGGTGAGTATGCAGACAGTGGTCTGGGTGACGCATTTCGCGAAGCGATGGAGCTAGAGGCGGGAGAATACGCATTTTCCGATCTTCAGCCCTACGCGCCAAGTGCTGGTGCATATGCCGGATTTGCCGCGATGCCTGTTTATGCGTCTCCCGGATTTGGCGCACCTGAGGAATTGGCTGGTATCGTTGCTGTGCAATTGCCGATGGATCTGATTAATGGCGCGATTTTGGCGGATGAAGAGAGTGATCCCATACAATCTTACCTTGTGGGGGCTGATGGATTTGCGCGCACAGACGTTCCGGCAACTGAGGCCGTTGATATTGGGGTTGCCTCTCTTGATTTGAGCAAAGCGCCGGACTCTGGTGACGGGATGTTTGAAGGTGCTGGTCTGCTGAGCACAGATTCGGTTATTGGCGTGAGCGCCTTTACCTTTCTGGGCGAGCCTTGGTTTGTTGTTTTGGAGCAAACTCGTGCAAATCTGAACCGTTCGCTTGTGGATATGCGTAACAGTTTGTTGATGAGCACTGTTCCGGTTCTTTTGCTCATTGGTCTAATTGCGTGGATGATTGGACGTGGCTTGGCCCGGCCGGTGATTGAAGTTGGCAATGCCATGGCGACCATGACCGGTGGAAACTTGAATGTTGAGATACCCGGGATCGACCGTGGGGACGAGATTGGCGCGATGGCGCGCAATACCGATGAGTTCCGCCAGAAACTGGCTGATGCTGATGAAGCTGATGCACGCCAGGCTGAGAAAGATGCCGAGAACGAGGCCGAAAGGGTCGCAATGCTTGCCGATCTTGAGCAAAGCGTGGGATCGATTGTGAAAGCGGTGTCGGCTGGTAAATTCGACGAGCGTGTTGATGCGGAATTCAAGGATGAAGCCTTCCGCAATCTTGGTTCTGGAGTGAATGGAATTTGCGACGTTGTTCAGAATTTTGTGTCTGAGATCGAAGAGACGATCAGCCGGCTTGCAGATGGTGATCTGACCGCCGAGATGACCGGTCAATATGAGGGTCGCTTTGCTGAAGTGAAGGACAGCATTAATGAGACGGCCATCCGTCTTGGCACTGCGGTGGCTGGTATCAAACAAACCGGCGAAGAGATGAACCATTCCATCAAGCAGGTCGCTGAAGGGTCCTCTGATCTTGCGCGCCGGGCTGAATCTCAGGCGGCGTCGTTGGAAGAGACTGCGGCGACAATGGATAAGATGACCCGGACCATCGATCTGAATGCCAAGAGTGCACGCAAGGCTGAAGACTTAGCGTCAGATACGCGCGATCAGGCTGTGAAGGGCCATGCGGTTGTGGAAGATGCGGTGACTGCCATGGGCGGTATTGAGGAAAGTTCAACCAAAATCACCGACATCATTTCTGTGATTGATTCAATTGCCTTCCAGACCAACCTGCTTGCGCTCAACGCGGCTGTGGAGGCCGCGCGGGCAGGGGATGCTGGTAAAGGGTTTGCAGTGGTTGCGTCGGAAGTTCGGACGTTGGCCCAGCGGTCCTCGGAAGCGGCAAAGGACATCACTGATTTGATCAATGTAAGCTCTGAGAAGGTCAAGGATGGTGTGCAATTGGTTAACGCGACGGGTGTTGCGCTAAACGATATCACAACTGCTGTGACCGCGTTTTCTGAGACGATTTCTGACATCTCGAAGGCAAGTCAGGAGCAATCGCTTGGGGTGGCCGAGATCTCTGGATCGGTTAGTCACATGGACGAAATGACCCAGCACAATGCCACTTTGGCTGATTCAAGTGCATCTGCGGCACAGTCATTGAGCCAGTACGCCGATAAACTTTCGGAGATGATCCAGGCCTTCAAGACCAGTTCTATCCACGAGCAGAATTCAAAGGGACCCGCTGCGAATGGCGCTATACCCAAACCGGCGGGAACGACTGCGGATAGTTCGGCGCAACCGCTCCCCTCGATCGAGGAGGCTCTAATGGCGTCCGAGGCGACTGCCGATCAGGAGTGGGTTGACGTGGCAGCATCGGCATCAACCGGGCGCGGTGAGGGCCACAGTCACGCCGTTGGCGAAGATTGGTCGGACTTCTAGATTTGCGATGACTTCTGAGATCGTTAAAGGGTCTCGATCTCATCGATCATAGAAGAAATAAGGCTTAGCCCCTCTCCCCAAAAATCGGGAGAGGAGGCATCAAGGCCAAAGGGTGCCAGCAGGTCTTTATGATGTTTAGAACCACCGGCGCTGAGCATGTCGAAATAAAGTTTCTGAAAGTCAGGTTTGCCCGATTCGTAGACCGCATAAAGAGCGTTCACCAACCCATCGCCGAACGCATAAGCGTAGACATAAAAAGGCGAATGGATGAAATGGGGAATGTAGGTCCAGAACGCACCGTAGTTTTCGGGATAGTTGAATATCGGGCCCAGGCTTTCTTTTTGGCATTCCAGCCAAATGGCGTTGATCTCGGAGGATTTTAGCTCGCCTTGGGCGCGCGCGTCATGGAGTTTACATTCGAAATCGTAAAATGCGATTTGGCGCACCACCGTGTTGATCATGTCCTCAACTTTTCCGGCCAACAAGATTTTCCGCGTTGCTTTATCCGGTGCGTCTGCAAGGAGCTTTTTGAAGGTGAGCATCTCGCCAAAAACCGAAGCGGTCTCAGCCAAGGTGAGGGGCGTTGACGCCAAAAGTTCCCCCTGACCTGCGGCCAAAACTTGGTGGACACCGTGCCCCAGTTCATGAGCCAAGGTCATCACATCGCGGGTTTTGCCCATGTAGTTCAGCATCACATAAGGATGAACCGTCGTAACTGTGGGATGCGCAAAAGCGCCCGGTGCCTTGCCTTCCTTGACGGGTGCATCAATCCATCCCTTGTCAAAAAACTTTGATGCCAGATCAGACAGTTGGGGGTCAAAATCGCCGTATGCGCCGAGCACGATATCCTTCGCATCCGACCAAACGATCTGGGTTTCGTCCTTGTGCGGAAGTGGCGCATTTCGGTCCCAAATATCAAGTTTATCGACCCCCAACCACTTTGCTTTTATGGCGTAATAGCGGTGCGAGATATCGGGATACGCGGTCTTGACCGCGGTTTTGAGGGCGTCGACAACTTCGGGCTCAACATGATTGGCCAAATGCCGCGACGATTGAGGGCTGGGCAAACCGCGCCATTTATCCTCGATCTCTTTTTCCTTGATCAGCGTGTTCGAGATGCGGGAGAACAGCGGCAGGTTCGTCTCGAAGGTTGCGGCAAGAGCCCCGTAAGCCTGTTTTCGTTTTTCAGCGTTTTGGTCGGTCAACTGATTGAGCGTTGCCTCCAGCCCCATCGTTTCCCCGTCCACGTCAAAAGCGAGTGCTGCCATGGTCTCATCGAATAATCTGTTCCACGCCGTGGCGCCCACAACTGACTGATCATGAAGGAACTTTTCGAGATCGTCCGATAGCTGGTACGGTTTCATGGCGCGAAGCCGGTCAAAGAACGGCCCATATTTGGACAGAGTCGCATTCTGTGCAAGCAGCTTTTCCAGGTGATTATCTTCGAGCGAGTTCAGTTCCAGCGAATAGAAAACCAGATGGGCGGAGGCCTCGGTGACGTGATCTTGCATGTCCGCAAGAAAGGCCGCGCGATCCGGGTCAGTGGTTTTTTGATAGTAGCGAAGACCCGCAAAGGACATGATGCGCCCGGCCGTCGTCTGGATAGATTCATAGCGTTGAATTGCGTCCAGAAAGAGCTCGGCGGAGATGTCCGCAAGTTTTCCTTCAAAGTCCTTGGCGAACTGGGTGGCCTGAGTGGTCAGAGTTTTTAGGTCCGACCGCAATGCGGGGGCGTTTTGATCCTTGTAAAGATCGGTCAGATCCCATTCCGGCAAATCGCCAAATTCACCGGCGGCTCCGGAAGCCGAAACATCGCGCAAGATTTCAAACGGGAGAGACTGCATTTCTTCACCTAACTTGAGGGGCCTGATTGGGGTTTTGGTATTTTTACAAAGCTAGACCTTACGGTGCCGAATGCAACCGATTTGGGTGCTTGGAATTGTAAAATGAAAGTGGGTGTTGGTGAAGGTATGTTAGCAATTGCGTGCCATGATTGCCCAATGTTGATTGGCGCCACACATGAAGTTTGATCTGTTCTTTGTCGGAACCCCTGTTCTGGACGAGCCGTATTTAATCGCGGCCTTGGAGGGGCTTGGTGTGAAGTCGCGCTTTTTCGACGGTATCGAGGATACCAAGGGTCAGATTTCCTCGGACGTCGATATTTTGTTGGTTCCGTTTGGGAACCGATTTGAGTTTCAGGATTTGAGGCAACGATTTCGATCATTTGGAGGGGGGCGCATTGCCGTTGGTTTGCTGCCTGCGCCGGATTACAATCTTTGTTGCGAGGCGCTTCGCGCCGGAGCGGATGACGTTTTGACGGCACCGTTCAAGAAAGCCGAAATGGAGGTGGTGCTTAAAAACCTTCGCAATCTCGCCGCGAAGAGTTTCCATCCAGACGCGATTGCGCCGCTTGAGAGTTTGGAGCACGCCGCGATTAGACAAGCACTTGTCGCGTGCAACGGTCAGGTGTCAAAAACGGCCCGTAAGCTGGGCATTGGCCGTTCCACATTATACCGCAAAATGGAGCAATACGGCATTAAGCCGGTGGGATCGGAACATCCAAGGTAACCGGAAAATGGTCGGAGGCATCAAGCAGCGCCCTTTGGACATCAGCGCATGAAAAGCAATCCGGGTCATCAAAAGGGTGCCAAATCTTCCAAACCGGATCGAGCGCGCGAATATCCGCAGAGACCATAATAAAATCCAGCATCGCGTTCAGGTAGGTTTTTCGGTGGTGCAAATAGAACCGCGCCGAGGACGGTGACCAGGTGTCGCGCAAATTGAGCCGGGCCGACGCGTGGGGATCGTAAAGGGTCATTTCCGGTTCGGTCTGGGTTCCCAAAACAACTTCGACGCTGCTGCGGCCGAACAGCTTCTCGTAAGTGTCCAGACCGGGGCCATCATTGAAGTCCCCCAAGACCATGACCGTATCGCGGTCGTTGAGGTGCATCTCCACCCGGCGGCGCAGCCAAAGCGTTTGTGCCAGTTGTTTTCTGCGGTTCTGGATCGAGATCCGAACCTCATCGTCTTTATTCTGCGCCCCGTGGGGCGCTTTGGATTTTATGTGCACCCCCATCAGGCGGATCGTTTTGCCCGAGTTCAGGGTGATCTGCGCCTCAAGTGGCGGCTTGGAAAATGTGTGGATCTCAGGCTCGTCATCAATGTCCACATCTTTGAGGAACTGGGCATCGAAACGGGGCGCCGGGTCGTTGGGGCCGGTGCCCCCTTTGGGATCATGGGCGGCCGTCATCGTGCGGTCATCATAAAACAGGGCGATCTCTTGTTGGGTGCCGCTTAAAAATCCGGTCAGGACGGCGTTCAGGCGCAGACCGAAATGCTGAGAGAAGTTGAGCAGCGCTGTCTTTGTGGAATTCGATTTCGAGGTGTCGGGCGCCTCCACCACGAGAACGCAATCAGCATCGATTGCTTTGAAAACCTCGGCGATGGCATGAAGCTGCCGTGATTTGGTGACATCGCGGCGGCTGGACCAGGCATCGGTGAGCAACAATTCATCAGCCTCGTCGAAAAGGCCGGAGAACCATTCGACGTTGTAGGTTGCAAACCTCACAGATCACGTTCCGCTTTGATGGCATCCCAGGCGGCATTTACCGCGACCATCCGGTTGGTCGCAAGTTTGATCGCTTCCTCGGGGACGCCGCGCGACATCATCCGGTCGGGATGGGTTTCGCGCACGATCTGCTGCCAGCGGGCCTTAATTTGGTCGATATCCTGGTCGGGACTGGCGCCCAACACCACATAGGGGTCCGCCGGTGCGCCGGGCATGGCACGGCTTTTGATTGCGTTAAAGGTGCGGGCATCAAGGCCGAAAATATTCGAGACCCGGTGCAAAAACGCTTCTTCCAACGGGTGGTGAACGCCGTCGGCGGAGGCAATGTAGAACAGCCCCTCCAGAAGATCGACCAATACGTCGTTGTTATCTTTGAACATTTTTGCGACGGAGCGGGCGTAAGCCTCAAAGCCGCTAACATCCTGACGGGCGAGGTTGAAGATCCGCGCCGCATGAGCTTCGTCGGCGGCATCGATCTGAAATACTTCTTTGAAGGCGGTCACTTCGTCGCGGGTGACTGTGCCATCGGCTTTGGCGATCTTTGCGCCAAGCCCAATCACAGCAATTGTAAATGCCAGCGTCTTTTCCGGTGGCTGGGTCAGGCTTTCAAATATCTGCGAAAAGGAGCTGCCGTTCGACAGAGCCTCAAATGCGTCGCGAATTCTGGTCCAAATTGACATAGTCCCGACCCTACTGTGGTGGTGGGGAGGTTGAAAGCGGGACTTAGAGCATTTTTTGCATCAAATGCAGGTCGAGCCATTGCCCGCGCTTGTGGCCGACCTCGCGCAATGTTCCCATATGGGTGTAGCCCAAGGCTTCGTGAAAGGTCTGACCGCGGGGGTTCGCCGAGGAAATGCCGCCGATCATCGTGTGGTGGCCGGTGTCGCGGGCGTGTTGTTCCAGCTGCTGCATCAATTGGCGGCCTACATGCTTGCCCGCATGGGCCTCATCGACAACAATCGAATGCTCAACGGAGTGAGCATATCCGGGGCCATTTCGGAATTGGGAATAGGTGGCAAAACCGGCGATCTTGCCCGTGTCTTCAGCCACCAAAAAGCAGGTATCATCGCGAATTGATTGGACGATGTTGGCGGGCTGCTTTTCCTGCGAGGTGAATGTGTAAAATGTGTCGCGGATTATGGTATTCCACAGCTCCGCGATGCTGGCTGCGTCTTGGGTCGTGGCCGGTCTGATGCGCATGGTCGGTTCTCCGCTGCCGCTTTGCTGTAGAGGTAGCAACGGGGCCCGGAGCTGTCGAGCCGGTTAGAAGCGGATGGAGATTTGTGCGGTGATCAGGGCATCGGCGACGCTACCGGCGGGCATTACGCGCAGGCGCAGATCGTAAGTGTCGTTGATGCGAAGGGTCGATTGCAGGCCAGCCGCCAGCACCCAATCCCCGAAGGTCGGCACGCCGTGATCTTTGAACTTGTTGGCGTTGCTTGGGTAGCGCGCAAGGCCCGCAAAGCCGCCCAAACGAAGCGCCATATCCGGCCCAAGGCGTGCTATTTCTGTGTCGAGTGAGCCCATCACATAATAGGACTGATTGTTGAGCGAGTTCTTATACTGGCCCAGTTCAAGCCCAAATTCGGAGCGGCCCAAGCCTGATGGACCGGTTATGCCAATGCCGATCCCCGGATTTACTTCGTTAAAGTCGCGCGTGGCATTGAGATGATGGGAGCCCAGATTGAACGTGAGGTGTGGGCGAATGCCGTTTTGTTCATCAGCCGAGGCCATTTGACCCAAGGTGAAGACCATGAAAACAAAAAGATAAACGACAACCAGACGAACGCTACGCAACATAATCTCACACCCTTTAATAACCGCCACAATTTATTCATAGTTTGAATACAGTTTTATGAAAAGTCCCTTTGTTTTGAATTGGTTAACACGGATTTACTGTAAAATGGAGTTGCGGGCCTGCGCATGGCGCGGCTTTTCTCGGTGCAATTCTGGGTGCTTTTGGGTGCTGGGAGCGGGTGTTTTAAGGGGCGAAGTTTCGGGTATTTAGAGCGGAAAGCAAAGCGCTTTGGTGCCCGAAATTCTTAAACGGCCAGCTCGTCGGGGGCTGCAAGATCGAATGCGGCGGCCATCAGTGTTTTGGTATAATTGGTTTGTGGATTGTCGAATATTTGGGCGGCCGGGCCGGTTTCGACCACGTCCCCGCGCTTCATCACCATGACTTTATGGGACAGCGCCCGGACCACCCGAAGGTCATGGGAAATGAACAAATAGGCCAGCCCGTATTTGGTTTGCAGGTCGCGAAGCAGGTTCACAATTTGCACCTGCACGGTCATGTCGAGCGCTGATGTCGGCTCATCCAGCACCACCAGTTTCGGCTTGAGGATCATGGCGCGCGCAATGGCGATCCTTTGGCGCTGTCCGCCGGAAAACTCATGCGGGTAGCGTTCCAAAATATCGTCGGGCAGACCGACCTCGCGCAGGATGTCTTGCACCAATTGGCGTGTGTCCTGACCCGGCTCGGTGCCGTGTACGCCCAAGCCTTCGGAAACGATGTCAATGACGGGCATGCGCGGAGAGAGTGATCCGAACGGGTCTTGAAAGACCATCTGCATGTCGCGGCGCAACGGTTGCAGGTCGCGGTTTTTCAGCCCCTGAATGTCGCGGCCCAGAAAGCTGATCCGTCCTTCCGATGAGATCAGCCGCATCACCGCCAGTGCCAGAGTGGTTTTGCCAGAGCCGCTTTCCCCCACAATCCCGACGGTTTCGCCTTCGCGAACTGTGAAGGTTGCGTCGTTAACCGCTTTGACATGGCCAACCGTGCGTTTGAGAAGACCGCGTTTGATCGGGAACCATATTTTGAGGTTCTGCGCCTCCAGCACCGACTTTGCATCTTGCGCCACCGGTACAGGCGTGCCTGTAGCCTCAGCGGCCAGGAGCATCTTGGTGTAGTCGTGTTGCGGGGCGTCAAAAATGTCGGCGGTTGGGCCTTGCTCGACAATCTGGCCGTCCTTCATGACGCAAACGCGGTCGGCGATCTTGCGCACGACGCCCAGATCATGGGTGATGAACAGCATCCCCATACCTTGCTGTCGTTGCAGCTCTGCCAGAAGTTCGAGAATTTGAGCCTCGATGGTGACGTCGAGCGCGGTTGTCGGCTCGTCGGCGACAAGCAATTCGGGGCCGTTGGCCAGCGCCATTGCGATCATCACCCGTTGGCGTTGGCCGCCGGACAGTTGGTGTGGATAGGATGACAGGCGGCTTTCGGGGTCCACGATCCCCACTTGGGTGAGCAGCTCGATAATGCGCAGGCGCACCGCGTCGCCGCGCAGACCTTGGTGAAGCTCAATGGATTCGCGCAGCTGTTTTTCAATTGTGTGCAGCGGGTTGAGCGAGGTCATCGGCTCTTGGAAAATGAAACTCACATCATTGCCGCGCACCCGGCGAAGCGTCGCTTGATCGGCGCCGATCATCTCGGTGCCATTGTAGGTGACGGAGCCCGCAACCACGGCGCTATCGGGCAGAAGTTTGACCGAGCTGAGTGCCGTGATCGATTTCCCGGACCCGGATTCGCCCACCAATGCGACCGTTTCCCCTTTGTTGACGCTAAAGGAGACGCCGCGCACGGCGTGATTTTCCCGGTCTTCCGAGCGGAAGGTGATGTTTAGGTCTTTGACCTCCAAAAGGACGCTCATGAGAAGGTCTTTCGAGGGTCAAACGCGTCGCGCACGCCTTCAAAGATGAAGACCATCAGGGACAGAATGATGGTGAATGTGGCAAAGGCGGAGAACGCCAAATGGGGCATGTGCAGGTTCTGTTTCGCCTGTTGGGTCAGTTCGCCCAAAGACGGCGAGGAGGAGGGCAGTCCGAAGCCCAAAAAGTCGAGGGCGGCCAGCGAGCTGATGCCGCCGGTAATGATGAACGGTAGGAATGTCAGTGTGGCGACCATCGCGTTGGGCAGGATGTGGCGGATCATAATCTTGAAGTTGGATACGCCCAGTGCCCGAGCGGCGCGTACATATTCGAAATTGCGCGCGCGCAGGAATTCTGCGCGAACCACGCCCACCAGTCCCATCCAGCCAAAGGTCACCGACAGGGCCACAAGGAGCCAGAAGTTCATACGCCAGATGGCTGCCACGATGATGATGATATAGAGGGTCGGAATGGCCGCCCAAATCTCGATGAAACGTTGAAACAGAAGATCCGTCCAGCCGCCAAAGAAGCCTTGCACGGCACCGGCCAGAATACCGATGACAGAGGTGAGGGCGGTGACGATGAGCGTGAAAAAGACCGACAGGCGGAACCCGTAAATGACGCGGGCCAGCACATCGCGTTTGGTGTCGTCTGTGCCCAACCAGTGTCGGCTATCGGGCGGGCTGGGCGCCGAGCCGCCGACGCCTTCATCGATACTGTCGTAGGAAAACGGGATAAGCGGCCAGATGATCCAGCCTTTGTCGATGGACGTGCCGTCGATCATGCCATCGGCTGCATCAGCAATGAGGCCGGCAGGATCGTCATAGCACTCTTCCAATCCGCCGGTGATGATCAGGCATTGGCTGTCTTCAAAGTCGTAATAAGCTTCGACCTTGGTGCCGATATCGCCGAAGGTTTCACCGGTGTAAAACTTGAAAATCGGTGTGTAATAGGCGCCTTGGTATTTGATCAGCAGCGGGCGGTCATTGACAAAAAGCTCGGCGAATAGCGAGGCTACAAACAGGACCGAGAAAATCCAGAATGACCACAGGGCGCGGCGGTTGGCCTTGAAGTTTTTCAGCCTGCGCTGGTTGATGGTTGAGAGCGCCATTTACGTCTCCCGGCTCTCAAAGTCGATACGTGGGTCGATCCAAACATACATCAGGTCAGACACGATCGCCATTAAAAGGCCCATCAAACCAAACACATAGAGGGTTCCGAACATGACCGGATAGTCCCGTTTGACGGCGGCTTCAAAGCCCAAGCGGCCCAGTCCATCTAGGGAGAAGATCACCTCGATGATCAGGGAGGCCCCGAAGAAAATGGAGATGAAGGCGCCGGGCAGTCCCGCCACAACAATCAACATGGCATTGCGAAATACGTGCCCGTAGAGGACTTTATTCTCGGTCAGGCCCTTGGCGCGGGCGGTCATGACGTATTGTTTGCGTATCTCGTCGAGAAACGAGTTTTTCGTCAACAGGGTCATGCTGGCGAAGGAGGCGATGAGCGAGGCGGTTACCGGCAGTGTTATATGCCAGAAGTAATCGAGGATTTTGCCCATGACCGTGAGGCTTTCCCAATTGTCCGAGGTAAGCCCGCGAAGGGGGAAAATCTGCCAATAAGATCCGCCCGCAAACAGCACCAAGAGCAAGATTGCGACCAAAAAGCCCGGAAGGGCGTAGGCGGCGATAATGATCCCGGAGGTCCATGTGTCGAAGCTGGAGCCGTCCTTGACCGCTTTGGAGATACCAAGCGGGATGGATACGATATAGGCGATCAGAGTGCCCCATAGGCCCAGTGTGATCGACACGGGCATTTTCTCCAGCACCAGATCGACGACGGAGATTGACCTGAAATAGCTTTCGCCAAAATCGAACCGCAGGTAGTTCCAGATCATCGCTCCAAAGCGTTCAATGGGCGGTTTATCGAAGCCAAACTCGCGTTCGAGTTCTTCAATAAATTCCTGTGGCAAGCCGCGGCCGCCTTGATAGCCGTCATCGTCGTTGCCCACCCCTGCATCCCCAGAGCCGCCGGTGACCCGGTCGAGCGCGTTTGCGCCTTGCTCAATCTCTGCAATGATTTGCTCAATCGGACCGCCGGGCACGAACTGGATCAGAACGAAATTGACCAGAAGGATGCCAAACAGGGTCGGAAAGATCAGCAGCAGTCGTCTGAGGATATAGGCGCCCATGATTTAAAGCGCGCCCGCAGCCTTCAGCTTCTCGGCCTTTTCTGCGTTGTACCACCAGAAATCCAAGGTTCCCAAAGCAAACGGGGGAAGGTTCTCAGGATGTTCAAACATGTCCCAATAGGCCACGGTGTGGACGTCCTTGAACCATTGCGGTGCCCAGATTTTGAGCGAGCGCAGAGCACGGTCCAAAACGCGGACATTGAGTTCCAGCTCACCGCGGGTTTGGGATGCGATAACCCGCTCTACCAATATATCGATGCCCTCGTTTTTAAGCCCTGACATGTTTCGGCCACCCGAGGAGATATCGGCGCTTGATGACGAGAACCACTGGCGCAGTCCGATGCCGGGGGTCTGGCTCATGCCGAACGTGTGGGTCATGACCTCGAAGTCAAACTCATCCAGCCGGTTAACGTAAGCGGCTGTGTCGGTGCGGTTCAGCACAGCCTCGACGCCAATGCGGCTGAGGTTTTCGACGAACGGGTTGATGATCCGGTCAAATAGCGGGCTGTATGTGAGAAATTCGACGGACAAAAGCTCGCCTTCGGCATTCCGGCGTTTGCCTTCGCTGTCAACGGTCCAACCGGCTTCATCCAGTAAGGCGGAGGCTTTGCGCAGCGCCTTGCGGTCCAATTGGCGCGGCGAGGAGGGTGTTGGCACAATCGCTTCGGCGGTCAGCACGCTTTCGGGTAGAAATTCCGCGACAGATTGCAGGATTTCAAGTTCTTCAGGGGAGGGTGCGCCTTTGGCTTCCATGGTGGAGTTGGCCCAGAAGGACTGCACGCGTTCGTATAGCCCGAAGAACAATGTCTCGTTGGACCATTCGAAATTGAACATCATGCCCAAGGCTTCGCGGACACGAGGGTCTTCAAATTTCTCGTTTCTCAGGTTGAAAATGAAGGCCTGCGCGCTGCCCAAATCGCCGTCTGGAAGCTCTTTTTTAACCACCCAGCCGTTGTTGATCGCCGGAAAGTCATAGCCCTGCGCCCATTGCTTGGAGGAGTTTTCGGTCCGGTAGTGGTAGTTTCCGGCCTTAAATCCTTCGAAACCAGCGGTCGGGTCGGCATAATACTCGTAGCGGATTTTCTCAAAATTGTTGCGCCCGACATTGATGGGCAAATCCTTGCCCCAGTAATCCGGGTTCAGCTTATAAGAAATGCGTTTGCCCACATCCAATTCGTCGAGAATGTAGGGCCCTGTGCCAAGCGGTGCTTCGATGGTGCTGTTGGCGAAATCGCGGGGCTCGCCTTGGGCATCGGTTCCGTTCCACCAGCTTTTGGAGAATACCGGGGTGCCCACGACCAGATTGATTTGCTCGGCCAGAATGGACAGGGGCAGATCTTCGTTAAAGGAGAATTTCACCCGGTCCGCGTCCAGCGCTTCAACGGACGTAACATCGCTGAAGAGTGTTTTGAGGGTGGGCAGGCCCTTTTCCTTGAGAATATTGTGGGAGAAGACGACATCCTCGGCGGTGACATCGGTGCCGTCAGAAAACTTGGCTTCGGGGCGCAGATTGAAAATCGCCCATTTGAGGCTTTCGGGATATTCGATCGTCTCGGCAATCAGTCCGTAGACGGCATCGACCTCATCGGCGGTCGCGGCCATCAGCGACTCGAAAAAGATCGTGGCGGATCCTGCATGCTCCCCTTTGGTGGAGTAGCGGTGCAGCGTATCAAATGCGCCTTGCGCCCAGGTCGAGATTTCGCCGCCCTTTGGGGCGTTGGGGTTAACATAGTCGAGATGTTTAAAATCTGCGGGATATTTAAGTTCGCCGAAGCGGGAAAATCCGTGGCTTTTGATGATTTTCTCATCTTGGGCCAAAACTTGCGTGGCAAATGCGATTAAGAAGATAAGACTGAACAAAAGCAGTTGTTTGACCGGGCGAAGATCAGGTTTGGGCATTGATTTCGCTTTGGCGTTGGCTCTTGGTCGCATTCCGTATCCTCCGCAGGCGTCCTGAATCGGGACAGTTTATACATAAAGTTAATGCACCTAAATAATGGTTAACGCAATTCCGGCAAGGCTAGGATTGCAGCATCAAGCAGAGTTGTGAATGGACGTGAACGAAAAAGGGCCGTAGCGGATGCCACGGCCCTTAAAAGTCGAGATTTTTGGGAATTAGCTGCCGATGGTTTGCAAATAAGCAATCAAATCTGCGCGGTCCGTATCTTTTTTCAAACCGCCAAAGCCCATTTTTGTGCCTTTCAGGTATTTCTTAGGTGCCGCGAGAAATGCGCTGAGCGTCTCAGGGTCCCACGTTCCACCAAATTCTGCCATTGCGCTGGAATAGCTGTAGCCGTCAACCGCCCCGATCGGACGATCCACAACACCGAACAAATGCGGTCCTGTGCCGTTTTCGCCATCTGCAAGCTCGTGGCACGACGCGCATTTTCTATAAACACCTTCGCCTTTTTCAACATCTGCGGACGCCATAAGCTCCATAATTGAGGGGCCTTCTTCGACAACTTCTTCTGCGCCGCTGTCTTCCACTTCGATGGAATAGGCCTGCGCCATTTCCCCATGTCCGTGGCCACCAACATGATAGATGGTTTCCGCTGCCCATTTGCCAAGAAGCAAGATCAAGAGCGCCCCGCAAAGAGCGCCGACGATTTTGGTGAGTTCCATTGTATCCATGACTGTACCCTATGCGCGAAATGGGTTGCTGATTGTTTAATTTCGCTTCTTCTATCCGCTTCCCTCTATGACTTTCAAGGTGTAGTAACCGCGACCAATCGACCGATATGAGGAGAATAGAGATGGCGATGCAAAAACGCATCTCGTTTCAGGGGGAATTAGGGGCATATGGGCATCAGGCATGCTTTGAGATGTTCCCTGATATGGAGGCGATTCCCTGCCGGTCTTTTGAGGATGCCATCAACGCGGTGCATGAAGATCGGGCCGATTTGACCATGCTGCCGGTGGAAAACTCCACTTACGGGCGGGTCGCTGACATTCATTCATTGCTGCCGGGCAGCGGGCTTTACATCATTGGCGAGCATTTTGTGCGGGTTCATGCGAATTTGCTGGCTCCCAAGGGGATGAAAATTTCTGATGTCAAAAGAGGGGTCAGTCATGTGGTCCTGTTGGGGCAGGTTCGCAAGTTTTTGGCCGAACATGGTATTGAGCCGGTTGTCGGGCGTGATACGGCCGGGAGCGTTAAGGATGTGGCGGACGCCAATGAGCCCGGTCTGGCCGCTTTCGGCTCAGAGCTGGCCGGTAAGATTTACGGGCTAGATGTTCTGGCGCGTCACATTGAGGACAATGACCACAACACGACGCGGTTTCTGGCCTGCTCGCCCCATCCGGTGGCCGCCGATACGTCCCGGCCCATCATCACCAGTTTTTTGTTTCGCGTGCGCAATATTCCGGCGGCCCTTTACAAGGCCATGGGCGGGTTTGCGACCAACGGCGTTAATATGTTGAAGCTGGAGAGTTACATGTTGAACGGATCATTCCGGGCAACCCAGTTTTATGCGGATATTGAGGGGCACCCGGATGACCCTGCGGTGGCGCGGGCTTTGGAAGAGTTGGACTATTTCACGGATTACGTAAAGGTTTTGGGGTCCTATCCGGCCTCCGCGTTCCGAGACGATTGACCGGTTTCTCCCGGCCAGCCGTGGCGCGCGTCAGCTCAGATAGTTCACGATCAAGGTTGCACCCAAGAAGACCGAAATCCACAGCACCATAGCCCCTGTGGGCCAAACCCGTGCAATGCGGCCCTCTGGCCCATGGGAGCGGTAAAGCTGGCGCACAATTGTTTCGAGTTTTTGGGTCCAGAACGATGTTTGTGCCATCCATATGCGGTTCATCAGGCCTGCAATATTCATCACAACCCGCGGCAGGAATTTCCGGTAGGTCCAGTCACTGTCGAGATTGACCGAGCGCAGCTCTGGTGGGTAGATCCCTGTGCGCATCAACACTGTGAAGGCAAGGGCTGAGAAAAACAGCAGTTGCAATTGGGTGACCACATGTTCGGTGGTGTAGGACACATATTTCACTTCATAGGGCAACAGCGCGTAAAGCGGATCGGGGTAAACACCGACGGCGATACACAAAAAGGAGGTCATCCCCATGGCCCACAGCATGTTTTTGGGGGCTTCTTTGGGGCGCAATCCACTGTCATGGGCGAAGAAGGCGAAATAGGGGATTTTGATGCCGGAGTGGTGGAACACGCCCGCAGAGGCGAATAGAAGAATGCCCCAGACCACGTAATACCCCTCTTTGGCGGAGGCCGAGAGGATCAGGGATTTGGTGACAAAGCCGGAAAAGAGCGGGAAGGCGGAAATCGAGGCCGCTCCGATCACGCAGAATATCATCGTAAGCGGCATGGTTTTGTAGAGCCCGCCCAGCTCGGAGCCTTTGGCGGTGCCTGTGCGGAATAACACGGCCCCGATGCTCATGAACAAAAGCGATTTATAAAGGATGTGGGCGAAGGCGTGTGCGGCTGTTCCGTTAAGGGCCAGTTCGGTTCCGACCCCCACCCCAACAACCATGAAGCCCAACTGGTTGTTTAGCGAATAGGCCAGCACCCGGCGCAGGTCATTCTCGATCACCGCATAAAAGATCGGGAAGAGGGTCATGATCGCGCCGATATAGATCAGCATCTCGGTACCCGCGAAGCCCCGTGCAAGGGAGTAGACCGCGAGTTTTGTGGTAAAGGAGGACAGGATCACAGTGCCGGTAATGGTTGCGGCGGGATAGCTGTCTTGCAGCCAATTGTGCAAAAGCGGGAAAGCGCATTTGATGCCAAAGGCTATGAAGATCAGCCATGTGCCCAGAGAGCCGAGTGTCATCTGCTCAAACACAAGAGAGCCTGTTTCATGGTAGAAAACCGCTGCGCCCGCCAAGAGTATGACGCCTGAGGAGATTTGCACGATCAGGTAGCGCATTCCTGTGTGATAGGCCCCTTGGGTGCGGCGTGCCCAGATCAGGAAGACGGAGGCAATTGCGGTGCCCTCCCAGTACAAAAACAAGGTGAGTAGATCGCCTGCAAATACCGCGCCGATGGCCGATCCTGCATAAAGCAGCGCTGCCACTTGTTGGATGAGATCGCGCACATGCCATGCGTAAAGATTGCCCAGAAATGCCGCGATACAGAAAATGAGCGCAAAAATACGGCTGAGTTTGTCGACCCGCACGAAATCCAGATCGAAGCCCAGAAAGCTGACGGTCCAAAGATTGCCCTCGGGCAGGGACCACACGCTCAACAGGGCAATGACCGGCACAACAAGCAGAATTGCGGCGCGCAGATTTCCGTTTTTCAAGATGGGCAGCACGGCTGCGCCCAGGAAAAACAGAAAGGCTACTGGAAACATATCAATCATCGTGATTGATCCTTTCCAATTGATCCTCGGGGTAGTCTTCGGATTCCACATCGTGGGGTGCGTAGTAGTTTTCCGGGCGCATCAAGATCAGGCGCATGACTTTGGCGCAGACCACCAGAGCGGCACACATGATAAAGCCGTATAGCGCATAAAATCCGGGCACCCGTTCCATGGCGAAATACGGGTGCTTTGCGTAAAAGAAATCGGCGAAAAACAATACCGCGCACAGCACATAGATAGTGTTCACAAGGCGTTTCACTTTCTTTGGATCATCGGTCCAAAGGAAGGCGCGCGCCAACGGAGAGAGTTTTGAAGGGTCGTCGTTGTGATGTGCCATGATTATGGGCCTCCGACGATTGGCATAAGGAAGGCTTGGATATCGCCTGCGATAAAGAAGAGCACAAGACACCCAAAGGCTGTGATGGCGGGTGGCAGCCAGACGAAGAGGCCCGCCTCTTGGATCGGTCCGGGTGGATTATCCTCGGAGCTCAAGAAGAAACCTTTGGCCACGATCGGCAGCAGGTAGGCCACGTTGAGCAAGCTGGAGACCATCAGCACGGCGATCATGATGACGTGACCGGTTTCTGCCGATCCAATGATCAGGAGCCATTTGCTCCAAGATCCGCCCAAGGGGGGCAGTCCTATGATGGACAGGGCCCCTATAAGGAATGCGCCGAATGTGATGGGCATCAGGCGGCCCAGCCCGGTCATCTGTGAGATGTTGGTTTTGTGGGTCGCCACGTAGATAGAGCCTGCGCACATGAACAGGGTGATTTTGCCCATGGCGTGCATGGCGATATGCATGCCGCCACCAATGGCCCCCATGGAGGTGGCAAGCGCCATGCCCAAGGTGATGTAGCTGAGTTGGGACACGGTGGAATAGGCCAGGCGGGCTTTGAGGTTGTCCTTGGTCATGGCAACCACTGAGGCCGCGATAATCGAGAAGGCCGCCAGCCACATCAGCCATTCGGAGGCGCCGGTTTCGGCCAGAAAATCGATACCGAAGATGTAGACGCCGACTTTGAGCATGGTGAACACGCCCGCTTTCACAACGGCGACCGCGTGCAGCAGCGCAGAGACAGGGGTGGGGGCCACCATGGCCGAGGGCAGCCAGCGGTGGAAGGGCATAAGGGCCGCTTTGCCGATGCCAAAGGCGAAGAGTGCGAGCAGGATCGCCACCATCGGTCCTTCGATCTTGCCTTTGAGGATGCCGCCCGGTGTGAAGTCCAGGTGGCCTGCAATGTCGTATGTCCAGATCACCGCGAACAGGAACAGGGCGATGGATGTGCCGATGAGGATGCCCAGATAAACGCGCGCGCCTTGTTTGGCCTCATCCGTGCCTTTGTGGGCCACGAGGGGATAGGTGGACAGAGTTAGCAGTTCGTAAAACACGAACAATGTGAAGAGGTTGGCGGCAAATGCTATGCCCATCACGGCGGCGATGGCGAAGGAGAAACAGGCGAAGAAACGGGCGTGATGTTTCTCGGAATTGCCGCGCATATAGCCGATGGCGTAAATGTGGGTCAGGATCCAAAGACCCGACGCGACGATGGCAAAGAGGAGGCCAAGGGGCTCCACGTTGAAGGCAATCGCGAGGCCGGGGAGGTCATCAAAGAGGGTCAGCGTCTCGGAACTGCCATTGCCAACTTTGGCCAGTATTGCGAGCACGGCCAGAAAGGTGGCTGCCGCACAGGCGAAGGTGAATGTGTCGCGGTAATCTTCGTGTTTGATGACCATATTGCCGACAGTGGCCAGCGTTGGGATTGCCATGGTCAGAAGGATCAGCATTTCCAGATCAACTAGTCCCCACATGATCAGTTGCCCTCCAACAAAGGAAGCGGGGTCGGGCTGGTTAAAAGCCCCTCAGCGGCGGTGCGGGCGATATCGACCACGAACACGCCGTCAAAGCCGAAATAGATGCACGAAAGCGCTGCGATCCAAAGCGGGATCAGCATGGGCAGAGGGGCCTCGCGGCGTGCGGCCCCTTCGGCGGGGGCAGTCAGGTAGAGGGTTTCAATCACACGCCACACATAGATGACGGCCAAAAGCGATGAGGCAACGATCAAGGCAGCGATTGGCCACCAGCCTTTCTCGAATGCCGCTTGGACCAGCACCCATTTGGATACAAAGCCAGCGGTGCCCGGCACGCCTATCAGGGAGAGCCCACCGATGACGATGGCAGCGGATGTCCATGGCATGGTCCGTCCGCGCCCTTCCAAGCGGTCGTAAAAGGAGGAGCCGGAATAAAACACAAGCGCGCCTACCCCCATGAAGAGTGCGGCCTTGGTGATGCCGTGGTTGAACAAATGACTGATCGTTGCTGTCAGACCCGTGGCTGAAATCAGGCCGATACCCAGCAGCATGTAGCCGATTTGAGCGATGGAAGAATAGGCCAGCATCCGTTTGAAATCACGTTGAAAAATCGCCACGAAGGAGGCGGCGAACATCGCGATCAGGCCAAAAGGCAGGATGATGAATTGCAGCGTATAGACGTCAAACAGGAAGTCCGGGCGGAACACGCCGAACATGAAGCGCAGCCACACATAGATGGCGACTTTTGTGGCAGTGGCCGCAAGGAATGCGGTGATCGCGGAGGGGGCGAATGTATAGGCGTTGGGCAGCCAGTGGTGCAGCGGATAGATCGCTACTTTCAGACCCATCCCTACGAGAATGAACGCGAATGCGGCGCGCACAGTGCGGTTATCGCCTTGCTCGGCAATTCGGGCGGCAATGTCGGCCATGTTGAGCGTGCCTGTGGCCATGTAGAGAAAGCCCAGGCCGATCACAAAGAACGTGGCCCCGATAGTGCCCATGATCAGGTAATCATAGGCCGCTGTCAGGGCGCGTTTGTCTCGGTAAGCCCCTTGGGCGACCAGCACGTATGTGGATAGTGACGAGATTTCCAGAAATACGAAGACGTTAAACGCGTCGCCTGTAATCAGCACGCCCAAAAGGCCCGTGAGGCACAACAGGAAGCACGAATACAGGAGTGTGTGGTTCCGCTCGGGCACTTCTTGTCCAATGCTGGCGCTGGCAAAGGGAAGTATCAGCGTGGCGATACCCGACACAAGAAAGAGCATGAATGCGTTAAGCGCATCGACCCGGTATTCGATCCCCAAAGGGGGCGCCCAGCCGCCGATCTCGTAAGAAATGTAGCTGCCGTCGGTGACTTGGACCAGAAGCAGGCAAGAGATTACGAAGGCTGCAAAGGAGGAAATGAACGCAATCCACCATGCGGCGTGCCTTTGTCCGACAAGCACGCATAGGGGAGCTGCCAGAAGCGGGATGGCGACTTGGAGGATCGGCAATTGATCATGCAGCGTCAGGGCTGTGTGCTGAATTTCTGACGTGGCCATTATGCGCGACCACCCATAGCGCCGCCATGGCTTTGGTTTTCTGCGGTCACGATGTCCCGTTCTATGTGGAGGATATCCTCTTCCTCGATCGTGTCATATTCCTCGCGGATGCGCACAACCAGCGCGAGACCCAGAGAGGTTGTGGCGATACCAACCACAATTGCGGTCAGGATCAGCACATGCGGGAGCGGGTTGGAATAGACCACATTCGGGTCCACATTCATGTCTGTGGGGAAAATCGGCGCGGTGCCGCCTGCGATCTTGCCCATAGAGATGTAGAGCATGAATACGGCGGTTTGAAAGATATTGAGGCCCACGATTTTCTTGACCAGATTGCCACGGGCAACAACAATATAAAGGCCGGTCATCATGAGGACGCAAAACAGCCAATAGTTGAGATGTCCGACGATAAATTCCCACATGGCTCTACCACTCCTCGTCGGACATGCGCGGCGGACGGGCCGCGAATGCGTAATAGATTGCGATCATAACGCCGGTCACGGTGATGCCTACGCCCGCCTCTACCGCGAGAATGCCCCAATGTTGGCCATGCTCCGGATGGTGGGGCGTGAGGGAGCCGTAATTGAGGAACTCATATCCTTGCAGCATGTTGACCACACCTGTGCCGCCATAGACCAGCACGCCCAAGGCGACCAGTTTATGGACCAGCCATGGGGGCAGAACCGCGTGGACTTTGCGCAGGCCAAAGACGATGCCGTAGATAATAAAAGCGACGGCCATGATGACGCCGGCCTGAAAACCGCCCCCGGGGGAGTAATCGCCGTGGAACTGCACATAAAGCGCGTAGAGGATCATCGTGGACACGAGCAGTTTGACGATGACGCGGAGGATTAGGTGATGGCGCATTAGGTGTCCTCCTCCTCGTCTGGGTCACGTCTGCGGCGTAAGCCACTGATAAGTAACAGAACGCCTATGCCTGCGGTGAAGACCACGGCGGTTTCACCCAGCGTATCGTAGCCCCGGTAGCTTGCGAGAATGGCGGTGACCACATTGGGCACGCCGATCTCATGCTGTGAGTTTTCCAGATATTCGGGGCCCACATGGGTATGGACCGGCGCATTTGGATCGCCGAAATTGGGCATATCGAGCGTGCCGTAGATCAGGGCGGCTCCGGTCACGATACATGCGGCCAATGGGATTAGTGGCGACTGAGTCGATGGTTTCTCGACCCGGCTGGTCAGTGCGATGGTCCCGAGCATCAAAACGGTGGAGATACCAGCGCCCACGGCCGCCTCGGTAAAGGCCACGTCGACTGCGTCCATATTCACAAACAACAGCGCCGCCAGCAGCGAAAAGACGCCTGACAGCATCACAACGGCAAAAAGCCGGTCCATTTTGGCAATCGCAATGGCGGTTGCAACCAGCATGGTGAACAAGGTTATGGTGACGAAGGTTTCTATGACTTTACCTCCGGCGCTGTCGGGCTTGGAACTGTCGGGCTTTCGAGTTCACTGACCAATCCATGTCCCTCTTTGGGGCGCAGCCCGGTGACAAGCGCCGCATTGGCGACTGCATGGGTTGCCGTGGGGCCCGTGATGAACAGGAAGATGGCAATAATGATCAGCTTGACTGTGATCAGTGTAAAGCCCGCTTGCAAGCACATGCCCAGCATCAAAAGCAGCATACCCGCGCTGTCGGTCACTGACACGGCGTGCAGGCGCGACCAAAAGTCAGGAAATTTGACCGTGCCCCAAGCCCCAATGATCAAAAAGGCTGAGCCTGACAGGATGGCGAGCCAGCTGAGAATGTCCACGATCACGCTCATGATATGTCCCGCTCGATCTGCGGGATGTCGCCAATCGCGCGGTAGCGGAAGAATTTCAGAACCGCGATGGTGCCGACAAAGTTGATCAGCGCGTAGAGCAGGGCAATGTCGAGAAAGTCTGGGCGGCCAGACAAAAAGCCCATCACGCCAATAAAGAGCACCGTATGTGTGCCAAAGGAATTCACCGCCAGCACCCGGTCATAGAGGCTGGGGCCAGCGTAAAGTCGAAAGAGAACGAGCACCATGCCGATAAAAAGTGCGATGGCGGCGACTGCAAACATCACGCGCCTCCTTCTGTCGCGGTCACGCGCGCATCCATATCCGCCAAGGCTTCATGGTCACTTTCGCTGAAATCAACCGCGTGGACAAGGAAACGACCCGGTTCGGTCTCTACGGAAATTGTGCCCGGTGTGAGCGTAATTGAATTGGCAAAGATCACTTGCGCCAGATCTGTGCGCTGGGTGTAGGGCGTATAAAACAGATGCTGGTTCAAGGGCTTGCCGGAAACGATCAACTTGGTCACCGCCCAATTGGCTTTGGCGATTTCACCAAAGAGCCAGATATTATAGGTGAAGAATTTGAACG
The DNA here is from genome assembly GCA_937920555.1 of uncultured Paracoccaceae bacterium. Classification (GTDB taxonomy): domain Bacteria; phylum Pseudomonadota; class Alphaproteobacteria; order Rhodobacterales; family Rhodobacteraceae; genus CAKZTM01. The sequence goes on from CAKZTM010000047.1 coordinate 49,074, forward strand.
GGTTCAGGTTGATCTCAAGCTGGTCGCCATCCACGGCATCCATGCGGCGGACCATATAGACCGCAAATATCGCCGAGGCCGCCCCCAAACCTGTAACTAAGGTCTTATAGTAAAGACCCGACATAAGGAGCCACAGCGCAAAGAGGGCGATTGCTACTCCGATACTGCGCACGTGATCCTCCGGTCATCCCCTTATTACAAAAATTAAGTTGCATATCGAGATTTGGGGTGCAAGCGGATTTGACGGAGCGACTTGTAAACTTGCTGTAAGATTTTCATGATGGGGTTATGGATAAGGTTGGTGAGCTATCTTCAAAAATTTCGTCATGCAGGCTTTGCGCTGAGCGATTTGCGGCGACTGAGACCGCCCATGACCCGCGGCCGGTCGCGTGGTTGTCGGATCAGGCTCCGATCTTGATCGCCGGCCAAGCCCCCGGTGCGCGGGTGCAAGCCTCTGGCATACCGTTTGATGATCCATCCGGGGACCGTTTGCGCGACTGGATGGGGGTGGATCGCGATGTATTTTACGACCGGACAAAGATCGCGGTATTGCCGATGGCGTTCTGTTTTCCCGGCTACCGCAAAGGTTCTGATTTGCCACCACCGCCTATTTGTGCAGCAACTTGGCGGCAAGCGGCCTTGGACGCGATGGGGCAAGTGCAACTGACCTTATTGGTGGGGGGCTATGCGCAGAAGTGGCATCTGTCCGGTGCCGGCGCGGTTACAGATGTTGTGCGCGACTGGCGTTCTGTCGGGCCTGCGGTTTTACCCTTGCCGCATCCGTCATGGCGTAATACCGCATGGCTGAAGAAACATCCGTGGTTTGAGGCTGACGTTTTGCCTTGGCTTCAAGACCGGGTTCGCGCGTTGATCGGTGAGACATGACACAGACACAACTTGATGCAGCTTACGGCGCCATGATGGCGGACCCGGATAATGATAGCTTGCGATCTGCCTATTACGGGGTTCTGGCCGCAACAGAGGTTTTTGTACTTTTGGAGCGCGAAGCAACCCAGCGCATTGAGCCGCAACTGTTAGAGATGGACGGCATTCGTTACGCATTGATCTTCGACACGGATGCGCGGCTTGCCAGTTTTTGTGATGCGCCGACCCCATATGGTGCCATGTCTGGCCGTGCCTTGGTAGAGGCGATTGGCGGCGCGCGTCTTGGTCTTGCGGTCAATCCCGGTGTTGCGGAAGCCTCTATATTTGTACCGCCCGAGGCGGTGGAGTGGATGCGTGCGCGGGTTGGTGCGGATATCGAAGAGGGCGGGCAACGGATCGTGGCGCTGAACGCGCCCATGGTTGAAAGTGTCGAACTTCTAAAGGCAATTGATGCACGGCTGGCGGTATTCGCAGGTGAGGGTCGCAGCGCTTATCTGGTTGAGGCGCAATATGAGGCCGACACGGCGCATCTGATGGTTTTGGTTGGTGTGCCGGAGGCCGCACGGGCTTCCATCGCGGGCGGTTTGGCCGAGGCTTTGCGGTTTTTGGTTCCAGATATGGCGTTTGACACAATGTTTGTTGATGCAGGTGCGGAGATCGTGGCTGCTGCCTCCAGGGTCGGGTTGCGCTTTGACATGGCCCCCGAAAAGGCAGTGCCTACTGCGCCACAAGCGCCCGGTTCTGACCCGGACAAGCCGCCCATTTTACACTAGAGCGTTCCGCTTTAAGTCCGGCATCACCTATAGCTTTCTGAAAACAGAGATTTCAACGCGTTAGGTGATGGTTAGGTCTCAAGTTAAAAGCAAAACGCTTTAGGTTCAGTATCCTGATGTCCGGTCCACCAGATGCAGGAAAGGCTGGCCTTTTTGGGCGCGGATTATGTTTTCAACGATCACTTTTGCCGCCGTCTCGGCCCGCGTTTCAGCCGCAATGTGAGGTGTGACGGTGATGCCGGGATGGCTCCAAAATACGTGGCTTGAGGGCAGGGGTTCTTGTCGGAACACATCCAGCGTGGCGTGGGCTATCTGTCCGGTTTCCAGAGCCGCAACCAGATCATCATCGACTATCAGATGACCGCGCCCGGGATTGATCAGGCACGCGCCTTTTGGGAGCAGGGACAGGCGATGTGCATTCATAAGGTCGCGGGTCTGGTCCGTGAGCGGCAGCAATAGCACCAAGATTTCAGAAAGGCTCAGGATCTTGCCAAGGCCCTCTTCGCCGTCATGGCAGGTCAGTCCGGCCACCGATTTGGGAGTGCGGCTCCAGCCATGCACATCGAAGTTTAAGCGGGCGGCGGCTTGAGCGCAGGCCGCTCCCAATGCGCCTAAGCCTAGAACGCCGACTGTGCGGTTGCGCGCCAGCGGCGGGGCGGTTTTTGGCATCCATGTTCCACTAGACTTTATGTGACGATCCAGTCCCAGATGATGGCGCAGCATATGGCCTGTTACATATTCAACCATGCCTTCGGTCAGCCCCGGATCGACCATTCGGGTCAAAGGCACCGTTAAGGTCCGATTGTCCTGAATGCTCTCTACCCCTGCCCACATGGATAAAACCGCTTTGAGGTTGGTGTAGGGGCTGAAGTCTTGCAGAGGGCTTGCGGGGCTGTAGATCACAAAATCGACCGATTGGGGTGTGTCATAGGATCGGTGCACATTGGCAGTGATGCCTGCGGCGTGCAGCTCGGCGCGCAGCGGTCCTTCCCATTTTGTCCAAGCCTCATCGCGGTCGGAGAACAGGATATTTAGGGTCATGAGGATCGCGGTCGGTGCACATGCGCCGATTGCACCAGTCCAAACGCCCCCAAAAGCACGAGCATGGCTGAGCCGCCGTAAGAGACCAGTGGCAATGGCACGCCCACAACCGGGGCCAATCCCATGACCATCGCCATGTTCACGGCAAAGAAGAAAAAGAATGTGGCAGTGATGCCGCCGGTGAGCAGTGCGCCGAACCGGTTCCGGTTGCCCAGCATGGATGACATGCAAAAAATGATGATCAGCGCGTAAAGCACCAAAAGCGCGCTAGAGCCGATAAAGCCGAATTCTTCTGCCAGCGTGGTGAAGATGAAGTCGGTGTGTTTTTCAGGCAGAAAGTTCAGGCGCGATTGGGTGCCTTCCATATAACCGCGCCCGTTTAGGCCGCCCGATCCAAGTGCGATCTTGGATTGTGTGATGTGGTAGCCCGCGCCAAGGGGGTCGATTGAGGGGTCGAGAAATGTCTCGATGCGTCGGTATTGGTAATCTTTCAACAGCTGGTATTCCGTGCCGCGCGAATAGATCACGGCGGCCACTGTGCCCACGCCCGCGACGCCCGCTGTGATGAAATACCACAGCGAAACACCGGCGAGAAACATCACCACCGCTGCGCCGCCGCCAAGCAAAATGGCGGTTCCAAGGTCGGGTTGTTTGAGCACCAGCAAGACCGGGATGATTGTCAGGATCAAGGGGGCGGCCACCCATACCGGGTGTGAGACTTTCTTGGGGTCGAGCCAGTCGTAGTAAAGGGCCAGGGCCATCACCAAGGCGATTTTCATGACTTCCGAGGGTTGCAGGCGCATAAATCCAAGATCGATCCAGCGTTGTGCCCCCATCCCCGTGACGCCCACGAATTCCACTGCTACCAGCAATAGTAACGCGCTAATATAGGCAAAAGGTGAGACACCCCGCCAAAAATGCAACGGGATCAGGCCGATGATAAACATGGCGACGATGCCGATGCCAAAGCGGATCATTTGCGGTCGCGCCCAGACCCCAATATTGCCGTCGGCCACAGAGTAGAGCATCAAAAATCCGGCGCAGGCGACGGCTGTGAGCAGAATTGCCAGAGACCAGTTGATGTGCAGGATTTTGGAAATCCCGGTGGGGGCCGGTCGTGTGCCTTCGGACATCCAGGTCATGCGCGGTCACTTTGCGTGACGATGCGCATCTCTTCGCCGGGCTTGGGCATAGCCTCGCGCTGTTCTTCGATGAGCTGGTGTTGGTCTTTGGGATAAGCTGACAGAGGCGGGGTGCCCCCGTAAAGAGCTTGGAGCATCACATCGCGGGCAATGGGTGCGGCGGCGGTTGATCCACCACCGCCATGTTCCACAACCACCGAGATGGCGTAACGCGGATTATCATAGGGTGCGAAGGCCACAAAAAGCGCGTGGTCGCGGCGGTTCCAAGGAAGGTCTTTGTTGCGGGTCACGCCTGCGGCACGCTCGGCGGCTGTGATCTGGCGCACCTGACTTGTGCCGGTTTTGCCCGCCATTTTCATGCCCTCGGCCACGATCCTTGTGCGATTGGCCGTTCCGCGCCGCTCATTAGAGACCGCGTACATGCCTTGCCGCACCAGATTGAGGCTTGATTGACTGATGCCCAAATCCTCGGGTTCAGCAAGGCTGACCGGTTTGCTGTCGATGGAGCGCACAAGTCGCGGCACAATCACTTTGCCCGAGGCAATTCGCGCCGCCATCACCCCAAGTTGCAAGGGTGACGCCAGCACAAAGCCCTGACCAATGCCGGAATTGAAGGTGTCGCCAACCAACCATTGTTCGTCATGGATCGCCTGTTTCCAAGCACGTGTGGGCGTCAACCCCTCAGAGATCGCGGGCATCGGCAAGTCATGTCTGACTCCGATGCCAAGTTTGCGCGCCATCTCGGTGATCCGATCAATGCCGACACGCCGTGCGGTTTCGTAGTAAAATACGTCGCAGGAGAACTTTAGACTGTCGTGCAAATTGACATGTCCATGTCCGCCGCGGCGCCAACAGTGGAAGCGCCGCCGACCCAGTTGAAGGTGACCCGGACACCAAAATGTTTCGGAAGGGTCCAACTCACCGGCCTCTAGAGCGGCCAAGGCCACCACCATCTTGAAGGTGGAACCGGGCGGGTAGGCCCCCGATACGGCCTTGTTGTAAAGTGGGCGATATTCATTGGTGTTGAGTTGGTTATACTCGCTGCCCGAGATCCCCAGCACGAAAGAGTTGGGATCAAAGCTCGGCGAGGAGGCAAGTGCCATCACATCGCCGGTCTTTGTGTCAATGACCGACACGGCCGCACTTTCCCCAAACAGCCTGCGGTTGGTGTAGTTTTGCAGGTCCATATCCACCGTTAGCTGGACATCGGCCCCTTCAACCCCGTCCACCCGGCTCAGCTCGCGCATCACCCGGCCCAGCGAGTTAATCTCGATCCGGCTGGTGCCTGCGGAGCCGCGGAGGTCTTTCTCCATCTGCTTTTCAATCCCGGATTTGCCGATTTGGAACCGAGGGATTTGCAAGAGCGGGTCGGTGTCGTCCGTATTGGCCAGATCATAATCGCTGACCGGTCCCACATAGCCGACCACATGGGCGAAATCACTTCGTTGCGGGTAGTGGCGCGACAGGCCCACTTCGGGCAGGATGCCGGGGAGCACCGGGGCATTGGCGGAGACTTGTGAGATTTGCTCCCACGTCAGGTGGTCGATCACAGACACTGGAACGAAGCCCGGGCGTTGGCTGACATCTTTTAGAACGCGCGCGATCCTTTGTTCAGACAGCGGCACAATGTTTGCCAGTTTGCGCAAGATGGCTTCGGGATCGCGGGCCTGTTCGCGGATCATTACGATGCGGTAGTTTTGCTTGTTTTCTGCAACCGGCTTGCCGTTTCGGTCAAACATAAGTCCGCGTGCCGGTGGGATCAGCCGAATGTTGATCCGGTTCTCTTCTGCCAGCAGCAAGAATTCGTCAGATTGCTGGATTTGCAATTGGCGCATTCGCCACCCCAACACACCTGCAACCACCAACTGTCCGCCAAGCACGAAAAGTCCACGGCGGGTTGTGCGGCTGGCAGCATCTTTGTTGGTCGATCCGTTTTTCATGCGACGCGTCCCAATCTGGTAAAGCCACCGGGCGCTTTTGGGGCGCGGACGCGAAAGACCCAATGCAGGATCGCAACAACAATCGGGTAGGCCGCTGTCGTGCTGACGAAATAGGCCAACATTAAATTAAATGACGGGGTGGGGGAGAACGAAAGTTTCAAAAATACAAAATTCGCAAATAGAGCGGTTGCAAAGACGACTGCGGCGATCAGCCATTCGAGAATGAATATCTGCTCACGCAGGGGAATACGTTGGCTGCGCGCAAATTCAGTGGCCATAAGTGTGATGAAAGCCCAAAGGCCCAAAGGTCGCATCAACAGGAAATCTGCCAGAAGTGACACAACAAGGATCAGGCCAATTGGCGCGGTCGAGGGACGTCGGATAACCCAGGCAAAGGCAAGGCAGAAGAAGAGGTCGGCCATGACCGGTGCCTCTGCCGACAGACCCAAGGGGAGCATATTGATCAAGGTGGTGATGAGCCCTAGAGAAATAAAAACCGAGCGACCCAGCCAAAGTGTTGAGGAGGAGACGGCCATCAATTGCCCCCTTGCGTTGTTGCAAAGGGCGGTAGCATCGGGCCCAGCAATTCATCGGACTGGGCGATGTTCTCCGTCGGGTTGTTGCGCAGGATGCGAATATATCGCAGGCGGCGGTAATCGGCGGACAGATCCACACGCAAGCGGCCGTCTGGGCCTTGGAACACCTGACCAATCAAAAGATCGGGGGGGAATATACCGTCGGAGCCGGAGGTCACGACCCGGTCGCCGGGGGCAACCTCTTCGATATTCTCAATGAAGTCCAAAGGGGGGCTGGCTGTATTGTCGCCGGCCACAATTGTGCGTTGTCCAAGCGGGCGAATGGTGGCGGAGACGCGGCTTGACGCGTCGGTTAGAAACAATATCCGAGCCGAGTTCAACGAAAGTCCAGACACCCGGCCGACAAGGCCAAGGCCATCCATTGCAGCGGCGCCCTCAACCACGCCGTCGCGCAGGCCGATATTGACTAGACCAGATTGGCGGAAGGGCGAGCCGCTATCGGCCAGAATTTCACCGGTCACGAAAGTGAGGCGCGGAGACAAACGTACATTGTTGAGTTCGCGCAGCCGGGCATTTTGCTGTTCCAATTGAACGGCGGCCTCGCGCCAACCCTTCATGCGCTGCAACTCGTCACGCAGTTCTTGGTTTTGCTGGTACACGCCTGTGTAGGATTGAAAATCCTGTATCATCCGCGAGACTGAGTTGATCGGACCAAAGCTCCAATCGATGGTCGGTACAAAGCGATCGACCAACCCCATGCGAATGCGCTCGGCACGCTGATTATCGATCCGCCAAAGCACGAAGAGAGACAGGCATAAGAAACACATCACTCCGATGAGAATGCGTCGGGTGGTGGCCCAAAAATTCGGCTTTTGTGGTGATTGCGCCAGTGCCGTCACCTCCGGGGCTAAGATTTACGCAAGATGCCTGTTATTTAATTGCTGCTGGTCAAAGATCGTCGACTAGCTGCCGTAATCTATAACATGGAGCAATTGTTTCTCAAACTCCAATGACTTGCCGGTTCCCAAGGCCACACAATTGAGCGGCTCATCGGCCACAGAGATGGCAAGGCCGGTCTGCTCGCGCAAGGCCAGATCAAGGTCGCCCAAGAGCGAGCCACCACCGGTGAGCATCACGCCGCGATCCACGATATCAGCGGCCAGATCTGGCGGGGTGGATTCAAGCGCGGTCATCACCGCTTCGCAAATTTGCTGAACCGGCTCAGTGAGCGCCTCGGCCACTTGGGCTTGGGTAATCTCGGTCACTTTTGGCACACCGTTGAGCAGGTCGCGGCCCCGAATTTCCATCGAAGTGCCACGGGCATCATCGGGCATGCGGGCGGTGCCGATCGAGGTTTTGATCCGCTCCGCCGTGCTTTCGCCGACTAGAAGGTTATGCTGCCGGCGAAGGTAGGAGACAATCGCCTCATCCATGCGGTCGCCGCCCACGCGCACTGAACGCGCATAGACGATATCGCCAAGAGAAAGAACCGCGACTTCGGTGGTTCCGCCACCGATATCCACGACCATGGAACCTGTCGGATCGGTGATTGGCATACCCGCCCCGATGGCCGCGGCGATGGGCTCAGCGATCAGGCCCGCTTTGCGCGCACCGGCGGAGAGAACACTCTCGCGAATGGCGCGTTTTTCTACCGGGGTGGCACCGTGAGGGACACAAACAATAACTTTGGGTTTGGCGAAATTCCCGCGTTTATGGACCTTGCGGATGAAGTGTTTGATCATCTCCTCGGCCACATCGAAATCTGCGATCACACCGTCACGCATAGGGCGTATGGCCTGGATCGAGCCAGGGGTTCGACCGAGCATCATTTTGGCGTCTTCGCCTACCGCGAGAACCGCTTTTTTTCCGTCTTTGACTTGATAGGCGACAACGGAAGGTTCGTTGAGAATGATCCCTTTGCCTTTGACGTACACAAGCGTGTTCGCGGTACCCAAGTCGATGGCCATATCGGATGTAAACATCCCGATAAGAGCTCCAAACATATGTCTTTATCCTCAATCAAACGCGTGCCTTGGCACCCGGTCATTCCCTAACCCCACTCGAGGGTTATAATGTTGGCAAGGTATGAACGACAAGTGAAAGATTGGGGTGTTTTTGTGATTGTCCAATTGCAATAAATCTATCAATTTCAGGGCTCTAAATTGCCGTAAAAATTGTGGTATTTCAACATTTCGGATTTGAGGGCTCGTAGGTCGATAGCCCCCACGCCAAAGTTATCAACAGGCATGGGGGAGCGTTTTTACACCGCTTAAGCGGACTTAGATTCTTCCGGCGGCGCGGTGCGCAGGCGTTTGACCATCAGCTTATTGAGCGCGTTGACGTAGGCCTTTGCAGATGCCACGACCGTATCAGTGTCTGCGGACTGGCCGGTTACGATCTTGCCGTCCTCCTCCATTCTCACGCTGACCGTGGCTTGCGCATCTGTGCCTTCGGTCACCGCGTGAACCTGATAGAGCTGCAAGCTGGCCGTATGTGGGACGAGCTCTTTGATCGCATTAAAAGTGGCGTCGACAGGGCCGTCTCCGCTTGCGGTGATTTGCTGGTCTACGCCGCCCACGCCCAATGTCAGTTCGGCCGATTGCGGCGCTTGGGTTCCACACACCACCCGCAGGAATTTGACCTTGATATGATCGTCCTCTGCCTGCGCATTGCTGTCGGACATGAGGGCGATCAAGTCCTCATCGTAGATCTCTTTCTTGCGGTCAGCGAGCGCTTTGAAGCGAACGAAAACATCCTTGAGTTGGTTGTCCCCCAAATCATAGCCGAGGTTCTCCAGCTTCGAGCGCAAAGCCGCACGGCCCGAATGTTTGCCCATGACCAGATTGGTTTCCGACAGGCCAATATCTTCGGGCCGCATGATCTCGAAATTCTCCGCGTTCTTGAGCATGCCGTCTTGGTGAATCCCGCTCTCATGGGCAAAGGCGTTCTTGCCGACAATGGCTTTGTTGTACTGAACTGCAAAGCCAGAGACAGTGGCCACCTTCCGGCTAATCGCCATGATCTTCGTGGTGTCGATATCGGTCCGGTAGGGCATGATATCATTACGCACTTTCATCGCCATGACCACTTCTTCAAGGGCGGTATTGCCTGCCCGTTCGCCAAGGCCGTTGATGGTGCATTCAATCTGACGTGCGCCTGCCTCGACCGCCGCCAGTGAATTGGCCGTGGCCATGCCAAGATCATTGTGACAATGGGTGGCGAAGATAACCTCATCTGCGCCCGGCACGCGGTCAATCAGCATGCGAATGATCTCCGCGCTTTCGCGTGGGGCGGTATAGCCGACCGTGTCCGGGATATTGATCGTGGTCGCACCCGCCTTGATGGCAATCTCGACGGTCCGGCAGAGATAATCGGCTTCCGTCCTTGTGGCATCCATGGGGGACCACTGTACGTTGTCGCAAAGATTGCGCGCCCGCGTGACAGATGTGTGGATCACATCGGCCATCTCGTCCTTGGTCAGGCCGGGAATGTCGCGGTGAAGCGGGGAGGTCCCGATGAAGGTATGAATGCGTGGCCGGGCGCAGTTCTTTACAGCCTCCCAACAGCGATCAATATCGGCGTCCTTGGCCCGCGCAAGACCGCAAATCACAGCATTGGGCGCGGCTTTGGCGATCTCTGTGACCGCCTCAAAATCGCCTTCGGAGGCTATGGGGAAACCAGCCTCGATAATATCGACCCCCATTTCATCGAGCATCGAGGCAATCTCGATCTTCTCAGACAAGGTCATGGTGGCGCCGGGCGATTGTTCGCCATCGCGCAATGTTGTGTCAAATATCAGGACGCGGTCCTGTTTGGATATATCGGTCATTTGGAAATCCTTAGCTTTGGTGTGATGTGGCGCGGTGTCTCCTCTGAGCGCACGCGCCGATCTCTCAGCGCGCTCAGAGGCTGCTAAGGAGTAGGCCGATCAGGGCTGCCCGACATGGGGCTTTATCTGCACCAATGCAAATCATGAGGCCGTTATAGCGCGATTTTGGCAGAGATAAAGAGGGTTTTTGGACTGGAATTCGGTGCGTGATGCGCCAAGTTAGGGTCATGACATATGATAGTGCTTTGATAATCGGTGCATCGGGTGGGATTGGTTCGGCTTTGGCCCAAACCGTTGATGCGACAAACGTGACCACCCTGTCGCGGTCCGAAGACGGGTTTGATATCACCAATGAGGCGTCGATTGCTGGATTTGCCGAAAGTTTGCCGGGACCGTTTGATTTGATTTTCGATGCGACCGGGGCCTTGGAGATCTCGGGCGTTGGGCCGGAAAAGTCGTTTGGCGCTATCACCCCCGAGGCCATGGCGCAGCAATTTGCAGTCAATGCGATTGGGCCTGCTTTAATCTTCAAGCACTTCAAGGACCATCTGCCCAGAGACCGGCGTAGTTTAATGGTTACCTTGTCCGCGCGGGTTGGCTCCATCGGGGATAACAGGTTGGGTGGTTGGGTGTCTTACCGCGCTGCCAAAGCGGCATTGAACCAAATCGTCAAGACCGCAAGCATCGAGTTGAGCCGGACCCACAAACAGGCGATTTGTGCAGCACTTCACCCCGGAACGGTTCGCACGCCCTTGACGGAAAAATATGTGGGTGCGCATCCGGCGGTCTCTACAGAGGAAGCCGCACATAATTTATTGATTGTGATGAACGGGTTGAGTGTGAAAAACACTGGCGGTTTTTTCGATTGGCAAGGCGAGCGGGTCGTTTGGTGACACGAATTGTCTTGGTATTGGGAGATCAGCTTTCGCCCCAGCTTTCAGCACTGAGAGCTGCGGATAAGGCGTCGGACATTGTCTTGATGGCTGAGGTTATGGGGGAGGCCACTTATGTAGGGCATCATCCCAAAAAGATCGCTTTGCTTTTTGCGGCAATGCGAAAGTTTGCAGGTGAACTTGTTCAAGCTGGCTGGACCGTCGATTATATCAGGTTAAACGATACGGAAAATTCCGGTTCGCTGATTGGTGAGATCGAACGGGCAATGGCGCGCCATAATGCCGCGGATGTTGTGTCGACACTGGCTGGCGAATGGCGGGTGCGTGATGAAATCGCACAAGCGTCAGATGCGCTGCCCGATGACCGGTTTGTTGCGACTGAAGAGGAATTTGCGAAATGGGCTGAGGGCCGCAAGGAGCTGCGCATGGAGTTCTTTTATCGCAACATGCGGCGCAAGACCGGGCTTTTGATGGACGGCGATAGGCCGATCGGTGGCAAATGGAACTTTGATGCGGACAATCGAAAAGCCGCTGCTCCTGACTTGTTCATGCCGGCTCCATTGCGCCATCCGCCGGATGAAATCACTCGGGATGTTCTTGACCTTGTGACGGAGCGCTTCGGTGATCACTTTGGCGATTTGGAGCCCTTTTGGTTCGCTACAGACAGAAGCGGTGCAGAGGCGGCGGCCACGCATTTCATTGAGCACGCCTTACCGAAATTTGGTGATTATCAGGATGCCATGCTGTCGGGTGAGCATTTTCTCTACCATTCGGTTGTGTCGATTTACCTAAATATTGGGCTTTTGGAGCCGCTACATTTATGCGCGATGGCCGAGCGGGCCTATCATCAGGGCGATGCGCCACTCAATGCGGTGGAAGGGTTTATTCGGCAAATCATCGGCTGGCGGGAGTATATTCGGGGCATCTACTTTTGGTCTGGCCGGGATTACACACAGTCGAATTTTTTGGGCGCCTCTCGGGACTTGCCAGGATTTTATTGGACTGCTGATACTGACATGGCCTGTGTACGGGAAGCGGTTTCGCAAACGAAATCAGAGGCCTACGCGCATCACATCCAACGGCTTATGGTTACTGGTAATTTTGCGATGATCGCCGGGGTTGCGCCTGCGCATGTGCATGAATGGTATTTGGCGGTTTACGCGGATGCGTTTGAGTGGGTTGAGGCCCCCAATGTCATCGGCATGAGCCAGTTTGCCGATGGGGGTGTTTTGGCGTCCAAGCCCTACGCAAGCTCGGGGGCGTATATCAACCGAATGTCGGATTATTGTGGCTCTTGCCACTATGTTGTCACCGACCGAACGGGCGAAAAAGCGTGCCCTTTCAATGCGTTATACTGGGATTTTCTGGACCGGAACCGTCCTAAACTTGGGAAAAACCAACGGCTGGGTCTGGCCTATCGAAATTGGGACCGTATGGATGGTGAAGATCAGGACGCCCTGAGAACAAAGGCGGCGGAGACGTTAGGCGCGCTGGACCGCGGCGACCGGATTTAGTTCTCAGATGCGGCCGCCTCGGCCTCGGCAGCGGCGGCTTCCTCTTCAGTTGCCTGTCTGCCATTGGCCCAGAAGCCGTCATATTCTTCGCCATTAGCGTATTTCATAAGCCCCGTGCCTTGGCGCTGACCTTTTCGGAATTCGCCTTCATACACATCGCCATTGGGATAGGTGGCGACGCCTTTTCCGTCGATCTCACCGGTGCTCCAAGAGCCATCATAGACAAAGCCGTCGGGCATGGTGATTGTACCATCGCCATCACGTTGGCCATTCACAAATGTGCCTTCATAAATGGTGCCGTCGGCATATGTTGCGGTCCCTGTACCGTGGCGCAAACCATTTTCCCACGCGCCCGTGTATTTATAACCGTCGCCATAAGTCATAGTGCCAACGCCGTGATTTTTGGCGTTTTTGAACTCGCCCTCGTAAACGAGACCATTGTCGTATCTGGCCAGACCGCTTCCTTCGATCACGCCGTTGCGCCAATCCCCTTCATAGGAGGAGCCGTCAGTGTAGGTGATTTTTCCGACCCCTTGGGCCACATCATTGAGAAATTCACCCTCATAAACAGAGCCGTCTGCATAGGTCACTTTACCTGTGCCCTGAATGCGGCCTTCGACCCATTCGCCTTCGTATTTATAGCCGTCCGCACCGGTGAACGTGCCTGTGCCGTGGCGCTGGTCGTCTTTGAATTCGCCCACATAGATATCGCCATTGGCGTAAGTTGCGGTACCCGAACCTTCACGGCGGCCATTGACCAATGTGCCCTCATAGCGATCGCCATTGCCATGGGTCAGCACGCCTGTGCCGTTGATCTGTCCCCCCGCCCAAGCGCCGGTATAGATCAGCCCGTCGGGCATAGTCAGTGTTCCTTGGCCTTCGCGCACGCCCGACTTGATGGCACCTTCGTAGACGGCACCGTCGGCATAAGTGATCTTACCTTTGCCCTCTTTGGTACCTGCGACCCAATCGCCCTCATAGCGGTAGCCGGTCGATGAGGTCATAACCCCAAAGCCGTCATGGACCGCGTCTTTGAACGCGCCTTCATAGGTTACGCCATTGGCATAGACCGCCACGCCTGTGCCCGCGATTTTGCCGTCCAGCCAGTCACCCTCATAGGTGCCGCCATCGGAGAATGTGATTTTGCCTTTGCCCTCGGGGCGACCATTGGCAAATGTCCCCTCATAGACCGAACCGTTGGGGAATTTCGCAACGCCAGTGCCTTCAATGCGCCCATCCACCCATTCGCCAACATATTCGTAGCCATTGGGCAGAGTGTATTTGCCTTGTCCGTGCTGTTTGCCGTCCTTGAATTCACCTTCGTAAATTCCGCCGGTGTCATATTGCTTTGTTTCAACTGTGGTTTCCGATTGCGCGAAGGCCGGTCCCGCGAGTCCAAGGGCTACAACTGTCGCGAATGCTATGCGTGTGTGTGAAGATATGCTTGTCACGTTGCCCACCCTGCGTGCCCTTTGGGGCGTACAGGTCCCTCTGCGCTGTTTCTCGTTGCAGCGAATGTAGTGAGTTGCGCGGCTATGCTCAACGCTTTTTTCCACCCCAGATTTGTGGTTTAGATTTGGTGATCTTACTTGTGGGCATGATGCTTCTCCCGTAACCCTTCGGGAGTGTCTTTAGGCTTCGGAGTTACGGGTATGGATGACCGTTTCAAAATCACGTTGGCGCAGCTTAACCCAACGGTTGGGGATCTTGCTGGCAATGCCGCAAAAGCGGCCGGCGCATGGGGCGAAGGCCGGACGGCGGGTGCGGATTTTGTCGCACTGCCGGAGATGTTTATATCGGGCTATCAGGCTCAAGATCTGGTTATGAAACCGGCTTTTGTGGCGGATGTGCAGGCTCATATCGCCGAGCTTGCGCGCAGCTGTGCCGATGGCCCTGCACTTGGTGTTGGTGGTCCGGTTTTTGACGGTGGTCTACTTTATAACGGCTATTTTGTTCTCAAAGACGGGAAGATCGCGGCGCGTCTTCTCAAGCATGAACTGCCAAACACGCATGTTTTTGATGAGCACCGCATGTTTGAGCAGGGGCCGATCAGCGGTCCTGTCAAAATCGGTCCGGTGCGGGTCGGCATCCCCATTTGTGAGGACGCCTGGCATGAAGATGTCTGCGAGGCTTTGGCGGAATCCGGTGCTGAATTATTTTTTGTCCCCAACGGCTCGCCCTATTATCGCGGCAAGTTTGATCGACGGATGAATACGATGGTGTCGCGGGTGGTCGAGAACGGCTTGCCTTTGGCCTATCTGAACTTTGTTGGCGGGCAGGATGATCAGATTTTTGATGGTGGTTCATTCGTTCTTGATGCCAAAGGGGCGATGGTCACGCAGATGCCAATGTTTGACGAGGCGATTTCTCATGTTGAATTTGTGCGCGGCGCGGATGGTTGGGTGCCGCAAAAAGGCCCGCTGGTGGTTCAGCCCGATGAATGGGAGCAGGATTACCGCGTGATGCTGCAAGGTCTGCGCGATTACATGGGCAAGACCGGTTTCAAAAAAGTACTGCTGGGACTTTCAGGCGGTATCGATAGCGCCATTGTTGCAACCATAGCGGCGGACGCTCTGGGGGCAGAGAATGTCCGTTGTGTGATGTTGCCGTCGGAATATACGTCCGAAACCTCGCTGGATGATGCCCGCGAGGTGGCGGAAAATTTGGGTGTGCGGCTTGATACGATCTCGATCGCGTCTGGCCGTGCAGCGATCACAGAGACGTTGCAGCCGTTTTTCGATGGTAAGGCGGCTGATGTGACAGAGGAGAATATCCAGTCACGTCTTCGCGGGCTTATGTTGATGGCGCTGTCCAATAAGCATGGTGAGATGTTGCTGACCACCGGCAACAAGTCTGAGGTCGCGGTTGGCTATGCGACGATTTATGGAGATATGTCAGGGGGTTACAACCCGATCAAAGATCTCTACAAGATGCGGGTTTTTGAAAGCTGCCGCTGGCGCAATGCCAATCATCGCGATTGGATGATGGGCCCTAAGGGTGAGGTGATCCCACCGCGTGTGATTGACAAGCCGCCCACGGCCGAATTGCGTCACGATCAAAAGGACGAAGACAGCTTACCGCCCTACGAGATACTTGACGGTATTTTGGACATGCTGGTGGAGCGGGATCAGTCCGTGGCGGAGTGCGTCGAGGCTGGGTATGACAAAGAGACAGTCAAACGGGTCGAGCATCTTCTCTATATCTCGGAGTATAAGCGGTTTCAGTCCGCGCCGGGGCCACGGCTGTCTCACAAAGCGTTTTGGCTGGACCGGCGCTATCCGATTGTGAACCGATGGCGCGACAATTCGTGACGGGAAGACCTTGGGCGTAAGGTAGACATTGGTCCGCCGCTTTTTGGTGAAAAAAGTTGATGTGTCCCCGTTATTCACACCATTCACATGTCCCGTTGCGCTCAAGATAGTGTATAGAGGTCTCAAGAATAAAAAGGGCGAGACATGGCAGACGGGGCGGGACTGGAACCGGGCGTAGAGGCTCAGGCGCAGCCACATAATATTGAGGCAGAACAGGCGCTTCTCGGCGCTCTTTTAGTTAACAATGATGTCTATGACCGGGTGTCGGGCATTGTGAACGAATCGCATTTCTTCGATCCCGTGCATGGCCGCATCTTTGAGGTTGCGGCCCGTCGCATCCAAAAGAACGCCTTGGCCTCACCGGTCACGCTCAAAGCCTTTTTGGAAGATGAGCCCGGTTTGGCAGAGCTGGGCGGCCCGGCATATCTTGCACGTTTGGCGGGCTCGGCCACGTCTTTGATTGCCTCGCGTGATTATGCGCAGATGATTTACGATCTTTCGATCCGCCGCGATCTCATTCGTATCGGAGAGGATATCGCGTTTAATGCCTCGCATGTGGATGTGGAAAGTGATCCCGCCGAGTTGATCGTGGATGCCGAGCAGAACCTTTACTCGCTGGGTGAGAAGGGCCGAGTTGATAAGGGATTTCAGTCCTTCCTGTCTGCGGTCACCGATGCGGTGAACATGGCCAATGCCGCTTACAAGCGTGATGGCGGGCTTGCGGGCGTATCAACCGGTCTGAAGGATATGGACGGGAAGTTGGGCGGATTGCATCCGTCAGATTTGCTGATTTTGGCGGGTCGTCCGTCCATGGGTAAAACGTCGCTTGCGACCAATATCGCGTTCAATATTGCCAAAAAATACAAAAAGGGTATCCGGCCTGATGGGACCGAGGGGGCCGTTGATGGCGGGGTTATCGGGTTTTTCTCGCTTGAGATGTCCTCGGAGCAGTTGGCCGCACGTATTTTGTCGGAAGCCGCCCGCGTACCCTCAGAGCAAATTCGGCGCGGGGATATGACAGAGGAAGAATTCCGGCGTTTTGTTGAGGCCGCCAAGGATTTGGAAGCCTGTCCCTTATATATTGATGACACGCCCGCTTTGCCGATTTCCACTTTGGCGGCCCGGTCGCGGCGTCTAAAGCGGACCCATGGGCTGGACGTTATCTTTGTCGATTACCTTCAGTTGCTTCGTCCCGCGTCATCGCGATCAGATGGGCGCGTTCAGGAAATCTCGGAGATTACTCAAGGGTTGAAGGCGATTGCCAAGGAATTGGCTATACCAGTGGTGGCTCTGTCGCAGCTGTCACGACAGGTGGAAAGTCGGGAAGACAAGCGGCCTCAACTGTCCGATCTTCGCGAATCCGGTTCCATCGAGCAAGACGCGGATGTGGTGATGTTTGTGTTCCGGGAGGAATATTATAAAGAGCGCGAAAAACCCGGCGAGCACGACACGGAAGCCATGATGAAGTGGCAAGATGAGATGCAGCATCTTGAGGGCAAAGCCGAAGTGGTGATTGGCAAACAGCGCCACGGGCCGATTGGTACGGTTGATCTGGCCTTTGAAGGACGGTTCACCAAGTTTTCGGACCTTGTTAAGCCTTGGCAACAAGGGGCTGAGGATTTCAATTAAGGATTTGAGGCGCGGTTCCGGCAGAGTGTTTTAAGCGGAATTACGTCTTTGGTTCGCCCATAACCCCAGACCGGCTAAAGCGCTCAGCAAAAGAAGAGGCCAAGGCACCATAGCGGAGCCTTTGGGCTCTGCGACCGTCGCTGCTTTGCGCGAGACAAAGCTTGCGGTTGTATCTTGCGGGCTGCCAGAGCTCGGTTCGGCTTCTCTGGATGCTAAGAACTCGACCGTTCCCAATACGGCATCTTGGTTGAATGCAATCTGCTCAGGACGTGGGCCGTTCGGAAAGTGCCTTGATCTGCCTTCGACTGAAAGCCAAATCGTGCCGCTGCGGTCCCCAACAAGTCTAAATGCAGCGCCAGTTTTAAGGGGCGTTTCGCGTTGGTCCGAAGCCACATGCTCTTCTGGCCAAATGGTCTTTGCGGTCCCTGCGTGGCCTATGAAAATGAGCGCCAATGCGATCGCGCACAGTACAAGATTACTGATATTCAACTGATTTTTTGACATCACAAGCCCCCCGACTTACCTAACGTTAACACTAAACAACATTGCTTGCAATTGGGCGCAGTGACGAAGATCACAAGTACAACGTATTTTGGAAATGGGAGGTGATCATGAGAAGGGTAAAAGGATCGAGCGTTGGCGCCGCGGCATGGATTTTTCTGTCTGCTCCTGTTTCAGCCCAAGACCTGACGCCTTTCGTGGAAGCTAATGCCATCCACACCTTGTTTCATGAGATCGGTCATGCGGTCATCGATCAATTCCAGCTGCCGGTCATTGGTCAGGAGGAGGACGCCGCCGACAGTTTTGCGACTTTGGAAATCATCAACGCCTTTGAAGATGATGCCAAGCCCATACTGATTGATGTAGCATCTGCTTGGTTGCATCTTGACGCGAAAACCGACCGTGAGGATCTGGATTTTTTCGATGAGCATGATTTGGATGCGCAGCGGGCCTACCGGACCATTTGCCATCTTTACGGTATTGATCCTGATGCCAATGCTGATGCGGCCGAATGGGCGGATTTGCCTGATGAGACGCTTGATACATGCACGGATACAGCCCCGCTTGCTCAGGACAGTTGGGAGATGCTTTTGCAAAGCGGTGTGTTGTTGGGTAACGATGAGCCGCAAACGCCCATTGATGTATCTTATGAGGAAACGTCTCTGACCCAGTGGCGCAGTCAGCTGATGGACAGCGGTTTGATGGATGATCTGGCGATCTACGCGCAGACCAGTTTTGCATGGCCAAATCCGGTGCGTTTTGTGGCCTCAGAATGCGGCGAGGCCAATGCGTTTTATGATCCGCAAACCGTCACGGTGACCTTGTGCTACGAGATATTGGACGACTGGG
This sequence comes from uncultured Paracoccaceae bacterium, assembly GCA_937920555.1. GTDB lineage: Bacteria > Pseudomonadota > Alphaproteobacteria > Rhodobacterales > Rhodobacteraceae > CAKZTM01. The sequence continues at coordinate 67,917 of CAKZTM010000047.1, forward strand.
CGATTGCAGAAGTTGAAATACTGTCACAGTAGGTTTGAGCATGGCCCCGCGTTGTCATTCTGACGGCGTACTTCTATACGGGGCAAGCCCAGTGTAATCCAAAGGCCGAGTTTCATGACCACAACCCGATTTGCACCATCACCAACCGGATATCTCCATATTGGAAATCTTCGTGCGGCCTTGTTCAACTACGCTATTGCCCGCAAAGCAGGCGGTGAGTTTATCTTGCGTCTGGACGACACTGATCCAGAGCGCTCGACGCAGGAATTTGCCGATGCCATCCGGGCTGATTTGGAGTGGTTGGGGCTGACTTGGGACAAGATCGAGACGCAATCGGCGCGGCTTGATCGCTATGTGGCCGGGGCGGAGCGTCTCAAGGAGATGGGACGGCTCTATGAGTGTTTCGAGACCCGCGTGGAACTTGACCTCAAGCGCAAAAAGCAGCTCAACATGGGCAAACCGCCGGTCTATGATCGCGCGGCTTTGGCGCTGTCCGAGGACCAAAAGGCGGCATTGCGTGCCCAGCGGGCGGGCCATTGGCGGTTCAAACTCGATCATGAGCGGATCGAGTGGACCGACGGAATTTTGGGTGATCTTTCAATTGATGCAGCATCCCTGTCGGATCCTGTCTTGGTTCGGGAGGACGGTCAGTTCCTATACACGATGGCGTCTGTGGTAGATGACACAGAAATGGGGATCACGGATGTGGTGCGCGGCTCCGATCATGTGACCAACACCGCGACCCAAATTCAGATCATCAAGGCACTTGGCGGGGATATGCCACGTTTTGCCCATCATTCGCTGCTGACCGGACCGCAGGGGGAGGGGCTGTCGAAGCGGTTGGGGACACTCAGCTTGCGTGACCTCCGAGCGTCGGGGATTGAACCGATGGCGGTGCTGTCGCAAATGGCGCGGTTGGGGTCGAGCGAGCCGATTGAGGTTCGTGCGTCGGCCGCGGAAATTGTGGAGCATTTTGATCTGTCATCCTTTGGCGCACCTCCGACCAAGTTTGATGTAGAGGATTTGACCCCGCTCTCGGCCAAAGTATTGGCAAGCCTGTCTGCTGAGGATGTCGCGGCGGATTTGCAGGATTTGGACATTCCCGAGCCGCTTCGCGCGGATTTCTGGGAGATGGTGCGCGACAATATTTCGGCCCGTTCCCAAATGGCTGAGTGGTGGGACGTATGCCGCAAGGGGGCAATTGCGATTGTAGCTGACGAGGATGCAGAGTTCATTCGCACCGCATTTGATGATTTGCCGCCCCGTCCGTGGACCAAAGAAACTTGGGGCAACTGGACTGCGACATTGAAGGCGCAAACGGGCCGCAAAGGAAAATCGCTGTTTATGCCCCTGCGCTTGGCCATTACGGGACGCAACTCGGGCCCGGATATGGCCTCGCTGATGGCATTACTCCAGAGTGATCCCAAAATTTAAGTTAATCTTTATTTTACCTTGCCACAAAAAGAGTGATTTTGGTCATATTCTTGACCGTTTCGCAGCTTAGAAATGTTTCTAAGGTCACGTGGGGAGTTTGAGTTATGAGTTTTCAGCCTTTGGTTTTTCTTGGTATTTCGTGTGTTGTAGCCTTCGTGCTGGCGTCATGGACAGTATCGGCGGGCGCCGGATTTTTTGCCGCATTCATGGTCTATTCCGTTGCTGGCTCAGGCACTTTGGTTCTGCTCTCTGCGTTTTCGTTTCTTACATTTTCCGAAGATGATGGGCACCTGATGGTGCAAGACGTGCCCTTGGGCAATGGCGGCTTTCAGCGCGTCTGATCCATCCACACAGCACCGAGCTTCTTCAGTTCTTGATCAAAAAAATCAGCATGATCCGCGGCCAACGGAGTGGTTCTAGGATAAATGGGATTTATTCTGTCTTTCAAGATCGGCGTCTGCCAACCGACGGTGGTATCTAAGAAATGGGTGACCCCGCTCTCCGCAAATTCCAGCAAAAACCCCAATAGAACCGTATCCAGATAGGATTGCAGGATCGGATACTCCGCGTCGCCAATTTGGTCATCGGCACTTATATAGGTGTGGATGGGGTCGGTTTTTGCCAATTGGCCGCCAAAAACGGGGGCTGGCAGAGTATGAAGATCATATCCCGCTTCTCTGGCGTCCAGTCCTGCAATTTGGTCCGGTCGCACTGTTGAGACGAGCCCCTTGATGCTGACACCCGGTGCGGGGGTGATGGTGAGCGAGGAGGCTCCTTGCCCTGATGAGCGTATCCGGTGGGACCAAGAGCGTTGCCAGTCTTTGATTTCGGCAGGTCTGGACGGGGCGAAGTCGTGGGTTTTTCTATTCACCAGCGAGCCGTATCCGAAGCACAATCGGTCGGGCGTTTTCATGATTGTTCTGCTCCAAAAATTTGAACGGCATATGTACGCCCCTGCGCAAGCGTTACGCCGACGCCAAGATGCTTGAACCGGCGGTTCAGAATATTGCGGCGGTGTCCGCGCGAGGCCATCCAGCGGCCAACCAGATCGCCCGCTATGTCTCGGTCGGAACGCCCTTTGGAGGTCCAACCGATATTTTCCCCCAATGTGGCAAACCTGTAATTTACAGCCGCGACCCGGTTGCTCAGATTACCACCATCGGCCTTGTGGCTGAGATTTTGGGTCTTTGCCAGAACTTCGGAGAAGGTTGCCGCCGCTTGGTTCAGTCGCATCGAGGTGCGCAGCGGTTTCGTACCAGCTTGGACCCGGACCTGATTGGTTAGGCGGAAAATCAGGCCGGCGGCCTCGCCCGTTTTGGCGAAACTGCTCGAAGGTATCAGCAATCCTGCGGCGCCGCAAAGTAGCGCGCGTCTGCTAAGGTGATGGAAAGAGGTGGATTGCGGCATTCTAGGGCACTGCAATGTTGCGGCCCGCAGCGCGGTCTTGCGCGATTTTTTGTACGGTTCGCTGGACCACTGCGATGCGTTGTTGCGATGGGGGATGGGTGGAGAGCAAGCCTCCGCCGCCTCCAAACCGGGCAAAGCTGCGTGCACCAATTGCTGGATCATACCCTGCAAGGGCCGCGATATAGGTGCCGGTCACGTCGGCTTCAAGCTCATGGGACTGGGAGTAGGCACGCGCGCCCAGCGTTCCGCCGATGTTTTGCGCCTCCTGGATGGAGGTCTGATCTGCGCCCGACGCCGCCAAAAGACCGCCCAGAAGCAGCGCACCAATATTTGCGTTGGTTGTTGCGCGCACAATGTGATTGTTAATCTGATGCGCGGCCTCATGGCCCAATATGAACGCGATTTCGTCGTCGTTTTGGACCGTCGCAAGCATCGGAATATTAAAAGCGATGATGGGCCGCCCGTCAGAGCCAATGGTTTGGTAGGCATTTGGTGTGTTTGTTTTGGTGGGATCGACCTTCAGTTGGAAATCACAATAGGTTCTGGGCCTTGAGGGGTTTTTCTGGCGGCACACCCGCTCGGCGACGCTCTCAATTCGGGCGCCTACCTTGAGATATGCATCAACAGCCTGCTGGGCAGATCGATTGATCGATTGGGGCTGCGTGGGGGCCGACCTTGGGGCGGTTTCAACAACGGTGCATGCACTTAGTGCAAGACACAAAAGGACCAGAAAACGCATGGGGGGCCTCGTTCGATTACCGCTTCCGCGCGATACTAGGCAGATGGGACGGGAGGTCAATCGGCAGACGTGATATATGATCGATATACCATTTCATTTGGCGTAGGTGCCGAGACCTGTTAGATTTCGGCCATGCCGGGCCGCTTTTATTTGGAAAACTCCACCGAGACCATTGCCGATGCTTTTGGTGTGGATTTGGGTGACATTGGACAAGAGGCACCACGTCAAGACATTCCGCCCGGCACCGAGCTTATTGTGCTTGACGAGGCGCAGCAATTGCGGCGGATGCGGTGGGGGATTGTGCCGGTAGGTCGCACAAATGCCCGGGGCCGGCCTGAGATGAAAAACATCATCAACGCGCGGTCTGAAACTGTGTTTGAAAAGTCGGTGTTTCAAGGGCTTAGTCGGTGCATCGTGCCTGTGGACGGATGGTACGAGTGGACCGGTGAGACGCGCAAAAAGACCCGCTGGCGTATTCGGGCAAAATCCGGTGAAATGCTGATGTTTGCCGCGATCTATGATGTTTGGAAGGGACCAGGTGGGATCGAGCTGTCACAAGTTGCCACTTTGACCTGCGAGCCAAATCAAACGGTGAGGGAGATACATCACCGAATGGGTGTGATTTTACCCAAGGCTTTGTGGGCGCCTTGGCTTAAAGGTGAAAACATCCCTCTGGTGCCTGCACCGGATGATTTACTGGTGGTGGAAGACGCATCGGACATGGACAAAAAACAAAGCCCCGCGCAGTCTGCGCAGGGCCGGTTCTCGTTCTAGATCAGCCGGATGGCTTAGTCTGCAAGTGCCAAGTTTGTTGCACTCTCGCGGCCGTCGCGACCAGCCTCAAGGTCGAATGTAACCTTCTGGTTGTCAGCAAGACCTGTCAAACCTGCACGCTCTACAGCAGAAATATGTACAAACACGTCTTTGCCGCCGGTGTCGGGCTGAATAAAGCCGAAGCCTTTTGTTGAGTTAAACCATTTCACGGTGCCATTAGCCATCGTGATGTCTCCTTAAGTCATTGAAATCGTGGAATTACGATCCCTTAGTACAGTCAAACTTAGTATCGAGGGACTGTAGCCTTGTGGGAGACAGTGGTATCGATAGTGAGCATCTGTGATTTTCCATATGTGCTTGATTCCTCACGATTGCAAGTGAAAATGAGGAAAATTAACCTTTCGGCAAGCAAGTGCTTACCTTAGGGTAGCTTTCGTTAAAGGCGAGTCTGCCGAAGACATCTTTACACAAACCTTATTTGAGCACTGTAAGCTGGCGGTAATCATCACCGAAAAATTTGAAGGGATTTGCAATGCGTGCCTTGGTTATTACGGCAATTGTGGCGGGGGTAATCGGCTTTGTTGCGGGCAACGCTTTTTGGTATCTGGCTTCCCCGTTATGGATAGACCGGGTGGTGAGTGAGACTATCTCGGAAGGTGGAACAGTTCTGGCTACTGGACATTTTCAAGGTGCCGACAGCGCCCACCAAGGTAAGGGTCAGGTCGAGGTCATCGCACAAGGCGGTCAGACAATCATTCGGTTTACGCAATTTGAGGTGACCAATGGGCCGGATTTATATGTGTGGTTGGTCAAAGATGGCGGGATTGAAAGCTCCGGTGATGTGAAAGCATCCCAATGGGTCGAGCTTGGAGTGCTCAAAGGCAATATTGGCGATCAGAATTATACGCTGCCAGATGGGGTGGATATTTCGGAATATAAAACCGTGACAGTATGGTGCCGCCAATTCGGGGTTTTGTTCGCGGGCGCGGAGTTGGGGTAACCGGTCACCTTATGCCGGTTCCCATATCGTTGCCTCTGGATTGTTTTCATGTCGTAGAAAATATGGGACGAGATCAGGTGTTCGCGCGCGGCGGTGAAGCACCTTTACCTCATTCCGTACGTCCAATCATACCCATCAACTTGCTCGCTGTTGTGGTGAGAGCCAAAGCTGCCGCTATCCACCCAAAATACCAGAATTTCCCAGCCAGTTGGTTCTCAGCATAGGAATTGGCGAACTCGGTTTGCCCCCATTTGGCGGCAGCGAAGGCGGCCAATGTGAGGACTGTAAAGCCGGCAATTGCGGGCAGGCGCGGCAGTCGGGCGGTCGCCAAAGCCAAAATGGCACCAATTGGTGCGCCGATCAGGGCCACTTTTACGCTCCAGAAATGATGCGCCCCAAGGGCTTTGGTTCCACCAAGCCACGCGACTGCAATGACGCCAGCGGCGGCGAGGATTGCGGACAAAATCTGACCTTTCCAGCTCATCGGTGTGTCTCTTATCTCGTGAATTTTTTGTATTTTACCCGTTTTGGCTCAAGTGCGTCAGGGCCAAGGCGGCGTTTTTTGTCTTCCTCGTATTCCTCGAAATTGCCGTGGAACCATTCCACATGGGAATTGCCCTCAAAGGCGAGGATATGTGTGCACAACCGGTCAAGGAAAAAGCGGTCGTGAGAGATGACCACGGCGCACCCGGCGAAGTTCTCAATGGCGTCTTCGAGGGCGCGTAAGGTTTCCACGTCCAGATCATTGGTCGGCTCATCGAGCAACAGAACATTGCCGCCTTCTTTGAGTAGGCGGGCCATGTGGACCCGGTTGCGTTCCCCCCCCGAAAGCAGGTTGAGGGTTTTTTGCTGATCGCCACCTTTGAAATTGAACGAAGAGCAATAGGCGCGGGAATTCACCTCGGCGTCGCCCAGTTTGATAATGTCTTGGCCGTCGCCGATTGCCTCCCAAACCGTCTGTTTGGGATCAAGGTCGTCACGGCTTTGATCAACATAGCTGAGCTGGACAGTATCGCCGAAGGTGACGGTGCCACTGTCGGGCTGCTCTTGCCCGGTCAGCATCCGAAACAACGTAGTTTTACCCGCGCCGTTGGGCCCGATTACGCCAACAATTCCGCCGGGCGGCAGCGAAAAGGAAAGCTCGTCGATCAGAAGGTTTTCGCCAAACGCTTTAGAGATAGCGTCAACCTCGATGACTTGATTTCCAAGGCGTGGGCCGTTGGGGATAATGATCTGCGCGCGACCAACTTTATCGCGCTCAGACTGTTGGGCGAGATCATTATACGCGTTGATCCGGGCTTTCTGTTTGGTCTGTCTCGCTTTGGCACCAGCGCGGATCCATTCGAGTTCGGATTCGAGAGTTTTCTGGCGGGTTTTGTCTTCGCGCGCCTCTTGTTGCAGACGTTTGGCTTTTTGCTCCAGCCACGCGGAATAATTGCCCTCGTATGGAATGCCGCGGCCGCGATCCAGCTCCAAAATCCAGCTGGTAATGTCGTCGAGAAAGTACCGGTCATGGGTGACGATCAGGATGGTACCTTTGTAATCCATCAAATGTTGCTGCAGCCAGGCGATGGTTTCCGCGTCAAGGTGGTTTGTTGGCTCATCGAGCAAGAGCATATCCGGGGCGTCGAGCAGAAGTTGGCAAAGTGCCACGCGCCGTTTCTCCCCGCCTGAGAGTTTGGTGACATCCGCATCATCGGGCGGGCAGCGCAACGCTTCAAGGGATACGTCCACTTGAGCATCGAGATCCCAGAGATTTTGGGCGTCAATCTCGTCTTGTAGCTTTGCCATTTCTTCGGCGGTTTCATCTGAGTAATTCATCGCCAGCTCGTTATACCGGTCCAGAATATCTTTCTTGGCTTTTACGCCGAGCATGACGTTTTCGCGCACGGTCAGGCTTTCATCCAAACTGGGCTCTTGGGGCAGGTAGCCCACGCGTGCGCCTTCCGCAGACCATGCCTCGCCGGTAAAATCTTTGTCGATTCCGGCCATTATGCGCATGAGTGTTGACTTGCCGGAGCCGTTGACACCAACCACGCCAATTTTTACCCCAGGCAGGAAGCTCAGACGGATGTTTTCAAAGCACTTCTTACCGCCGGGATAGGTCTTGGACACTCCGTCCATGTGGTAGACATATTTATACGCAGCCATGATCAGCACCTTTTTCGCAAAGCCGTGAGAATTTAGGATTTGCTAAAGGGTTCGGGCGGCTATCGCAACCCCGGCTGGCCACCTGTAGGTTTGCTTACGATGCGGCTGTGTGGCTGGACCGGCTTTCATCGCGCCCCAAGGGAAGAATATTGCTCATATCCGCAGTTCTTAGCCATTTGGGGACATCCTTTATGGGCATCGCTGGGGCAACGCCGTCTCCTTGGACCGTGACGCAGCCGAATTGGCGCAAAATACGGGCGACCTGCTGATTGATAACGCCCTCTGCGATGACATGAATGCCAAGGTCGCTGGACAGCCCAACCATGGCTTGAACGATGATCTGGTTGGTCACGTTGTCTGTAAGATCCATAACCATGGATTTGTCTATTTTGACGCCATCCACTTTGAGGCGGCCCAAATGGGACAAACCGGCATAGCCAGTTCCAAAGTCGTCAAGTTTCACCTGAAAGCCCGCTTTGGACAACGCGTCTATGGTGCGAGCCACTGTGCCTTGTGTTTCGGACAAAAAGGTCGTTTCCAAGATTTCTACGGCGATTTGCTCAAATGGAATATTCTGGCGGTCTGCCTCCCATTTCAAAAAGTCGGGATACCGTCCTTGCGCCATGGAGCGCGGTGACACGTTCACTGCCATTTGCAGCCCCCTATGGCCTGCATCTGAAAGCTGGCGAAGTGTGGCGATGGCACGGGTCGCGACATATTTGTCGATATCTTCGATGACGCCAATCTCGCTTGCAACATCTAAAAAGTCTTTGGGGGCGAGAAGACCGCGAACAGGGTGATGCCATCTTACCAACGCCTCAAACCCGGTGATGGTCTTTGCAATGAGGGAGTATTGCGGCTGAACATAAACGTCGAGTTGACACTCTTCTATCGCCGCGATCAATTCGGAGGCAAGTTGAGTGCGTTCCAGATTGCTGCGGTCCATATCATGGTCGTAACACGCAACCTGGCCCCGGCCTTGCTCTTTGGCTTTATAAAGCGCCAGATCGGAATTTTGCATCATAGTGGCGTAGTCTGATGCCGTCTCGGAGGAGAGACATGCACCGATACTAGCCCCAACTTTCAGGGCCCGATCCTCCCACCTGATCGGCTTGCTGACTTCCGCTATAACGTTTTCGGCAAGTTGCCGGAGATACTTATGGTTCTGCGCATCGGGGCACAAAATCACGAATTCGTCCCCACCGATGCGCGCCAGCATATCGCGTGGCCCGATCAATGCGCGCATGCGGTCGGTGGCTTTGATGATAACCGCGTCGCCTGCGGCATGCCCAAAAGTGTCATTGACCGACTTGAAGTGATCAAGATCAATATGAAGCAGACCAAAATCTTTGCCTGTCGCCAGCGCATGGTCGCGTGTCTCGTTGAAGACGCGGCCAAGCCGGGCTCTGTTGGCGACAGATGTCAAAGGGTCGTGATCGGCCCGAAACGCAATCAGAGCCAGAGATTTCTTCAACTCTTCTTCTTGGTGAATTTGCTCGGTCACATCCCGGCAGGTCACAACAATTCGATGTTCGCCAGCCTCGGTAAGGTGATGTGCATGGCTAAGTGCATTCCAACACCGTTCGCCGTTCTTGCGGATATTGTGCACGATCTCATAGCTTTCAAAGAACGTATTCTCCGGGTCGTATCGGAATTCATCAATCTCCTGCTGGGGCGGGCGATCTTCCTCCGCCAGCACGAAAGACATGGGATTGAGCCCCACGATTTCCGACAGCTCGTATTGGAACATCTCGCACCAGCTGGGATTTGCCCAAATAATGCGGGCATTAATGTCGAGAATAATGATCCCGTCACGCGCATTATTGACAGCAGTACGCATTTGAAGGGCTTCGGCGTCACTCTTTTGCTTTTCGATTTGCATGCGACCAACCAAGCGTGTTTGCTTACGGTACATCAAGATGATGACCGCACTAAACATGCAAAAGAGAATGATGTTACTCATTCAGGTTGACCCTATTTGAACCGACGGTTGATGCATGTCTAAATCAAGCAGCCAAATGGGCTGTTAACCGCCCCCAATAAAGTACATAAAATGTAACCTAAAACGGGCCGTTGGTTCGACTGGGGGAGTGTTCATGTATCAAGGACTGCCAACTTCTGTTGCGGGGCTGCGTGTTGGTTTGTTGGGTGGGTCATTTGACCCTCCGCATGCGGGACATTTGCATATCTCAAAATGGGCCTTACGGAAGTTCCATCTTGATCGCGTGTGGTGGTTGGTCAGCCCCGGAAATCCACTAAAATCGCGCGGTCCGGCATCTATTGAGCGACGAATGGCAGCCTGTCGCGAGTTGGTCCAGCATCCTCGGATTATTGTCACCGATTTGGAGCGTAATCTGAACACCCGCTACACAGCGAAAACGTTGCAGCGGCTTTTTGAGCTTTACGGCGGCGTCAATTTTGTTTGGTTGATGGGGGCAGATAACCTCGCTGATTTTCACCGGTGGGACCGCTGGGACTGGATCATGGAGAATGTGCCCATCGGCGTCATGGCCCGACCCGGCGAGCAAATTGCGGCAGGATTGTCACCAGCCGCCCGCCGGTATGCGCGGTATCGCTTGTCGCCCCGCAGGGCGGCTGCATTGCCGTTAAAAGAGGCACCCTGTTGGACGCTGCTAACCGGAAAATCGCTTGATATTTCCTCGACCGAGATCAGAGCGCGCGGCGAGTGGACCCGGTGACTACGCGGGCAAGTGGTCCGCAATAACCACCTCAAACTCCGCCGCTGTCGTGATCCCTGAAAACGCATCGGCATCAATGGTCACGCCCCAGTTTTCAGCTATCGCGGCGTAGCGGGGGAGCCGGTCGCTTAGCATCTGCCTGTAGGACCAGCGGATGAAAGCATCCGGGTCAACATCGCTCTCGTTCACCCGCAGCTCCGACAAGTAGCGCCCCCAGCGTTCGCGCATGACGCCGGCGCGTGCAAACATCGGCTTGGGGGCTGCATTGAATCGCTCGATCAGTGTCTCGGTGTGCGCATCAGATCCCTGCAACCAAACGATCAGGCTGTTGTCGCTGAGCGCTTTGAGCGTGGGGTCGGCCGGGTTTTCCGGTTCCGTGACTTCGCAGATGGAGCCCGATGTGTCGCAGACGAAATTGGTATATCCATAAATACGTTCGGCCTTGTCGATAAATTTAACAGCGTCTTGTGTCGCTGAAATTTCCGCCTCGCTATGCTGGTTTTGACGTCGCATGTATTCGTCAAACGGGATGCCGCCCTTGCCGATGTTCCCCGGCTTGCCCAAATACCGGGATAATGGAGCCAAATTGTCAAAGGTGATATTGGAGGCAATGTAGATACTGTCGGACTTCAAATGCTCTGCCAAAAACGGAACTTTCATGGCTTCGCGTTTGAAGTTATCGACGATGTGCTCGCCCATATAATGGGTCCCAATCCGGTAATCGACTGAGTAGTGAAACCAGTCGCCGGAGGCTCTTAGAAGGTTTGAGAGATAGGTTTTCCCAAGACCTGACATGCCAATCAGAGATACCCGTTTATGTGTGGCATCTTGCCAGTCTTGTTTGGTTGGATAGATCATATTCCGCCCTCAGGTTTGATCCTGATTAGCGGCTGGCCCGCCATGCTGCAAGCCGTCCGTCTAGGATGATCATGCCAAGTGCTATGATTGCAAAGCCAGCCATTGCCGTGGGGGTTATGCGTTCCTCCAGAAAGGCTGCACCGAGTAAAATGGCGATGGGTGGGATGACAAGAGTGACCAACGTCAGATTGCCCGATCCTGCCATTGAAAGCACGCGGTAATACAAAAGATAGGCTCCGGTGGTGGCCGCTGCGGCGATATAAGCAATGGCCACCCAAGTTTGTGCTGAAAGATCAAAGCGCGGTGGGCCGTCAACAGCAAAGCTGAGAGGTAGCATGATCAAGGTGGACCCGGTCAACATGCCCAAAGCAGCACTGCGCGGTGGTAGGCTTTTCAAGCTGCGCCGCGCCCAAACACTGGCCAAACCGTAGGACATGGAGGCTCCGACAATGGCCAATTGCGCCAGCGAGCGAATGTCAAAGCTCTTCAGGCTCTCAATGCCGATGGCAATTATCACACCAACAAAACCAATTGCGACACCGACCAGTTTGCGCGTTGTAAGCCGCTCATCCGCAAAAATGACGGCCGCGAACAGAATGCCATAGACTGCGGTGGATGCATTCAAAATAGAGGCCAGACCGCTCTCGATGGTGGTTTGGCCCCAAGCGATCAGACTAAACGGGATGACGTTATTTAAAAGCCCCATGATGAGGCAGGCCAACCACAGACGAAGCGGCGGCAGCATCCAACCGCGTGCGATTGCAATGATCCACATCAGCACAGTTCCCCAAAATACCCGGTGTGCAACAGTGGTGAAGACCTGCAATTCGCGCAGGCAAATTGCAAAGGCCAGAAAGGACGCGCCCCAAATAAGGGCGAGTAGAAGCATTTCGCCCCAAGCACGAGTGGAGAGAGTTTGTTGGTTTATCATTAAGGGTGACCTTGGCGAAATTGCCGATCCCGCGCTACCCGAAACTTGCGCTTTGGAAGTTCGGATTGCTGCTGATGTCCGCACGCAAACAAAAGGGCCGCGCCTTTTCAGACGCGGCCCTCTTATTGGGTCGCCCGTGGCTTACAAGGAGAAGCCGACTTTAAGGCCGAAGGCCAAGGCGGAGTTGTCAGAGAAATCCGCATTAATTGTGGTGGTGGCGTCGCCAACCATCACATAGCGCACTCCGCCGGTAACTTTCATATTGCCGCTTGTGTAGGTTCCGCCAAGAGCCAACGATGTAAAGCCGTCTGTCGGACCAAGATTGCCGACCGGCGCACCGCTGCTGGGCTCATGTGAAACTGAAAGGGCTCCTGACCATGTTTCAGAGAATTTACGGCCAACACCAAGGTTGAAGGTGGTGGTTGAATCTGAATAGGACACCAATGGACCACCCGAAACACCCAAAAACCCGGCGGGGCTGATGTCGAACTCGCTCCAATCCACCCAGTGGACAGAACCAAAGACAAGGGTGTCGGCTGCAATGCCGGTTTGGAAATCAAGCGTGATCGACTGAGGCAGCGTCACATCCGTGACGGAGGCCGGAGCGACGTTTTCTGTGGTGTCGATCTCAAAGTCCATGGAAGACCGGTAGGTTAGCGCCGCTCTAAGCGCAATTTCTGGGCGCTCATAGGCGGCTCCGACAAGATAACCGTAGCTCCGAGTATTACCGCCTTGGGCCTGATATCCAGAACTCAATTGCACTTCCATTTCCAACGAGTGGGAGCTTAGCCCGCCATAAAGGCTCATCCCGCCATCAAGCTGGTATTTTGCCATTGCTGACAGGCCCAAACTGCTCAACGTCGCGTTCGACCCCGCAAGCGCGTACCCGGTGCCAGCTGGGTAATCCACATCGGCACCGAAATATTGCCCCGCAACCACGGCCACGTCCCATTTTCCGCCGTAGTCCCATTTGTAGCCGCCATTGACCACGGAATAGCTCGGGGACACGTCGCCAGAGGATACGCCCAGCGTTCCGCTTACATCGGGGCTGACAGTACCAATTGAGAATTCAGCATATCTGCCGTCCTCGAATAGAATTTGCGGGGACACGATGGCGCGCTCAATACCGCCGGAATACGCAGCTTGGGCACAAAAAACTGCGGCACTCGCGAGTAGAATTTTCTTCATTTAGACCTCCCAGTCAGCCTTTTATCGTTGTTTTTTCAACAGGTAGTCGCGGCTTGATAAATCGGTCAACCGGCGACCTTACGTCATTTATGACCCAATTTGGATCATTTGGGGAATTAAAATACCTGAATTAGGGAAAAAGATGCGTATTGAGACTTAACTGCTGCGCGCGGCTGATCTTTGGCGGTGCTGCTCGGCGCGAACATTTAGCAAGTTTCCCGCAAGTATGATTGCCCCGCCCACAAAGACGGCGGCCACGATAGGCTCGTCGTAAAGCAGCATGCCAACAAGCGCCATTATAGGCAGTCTTATGAACTCCATGGGCGACACAATCGTAGCCGGCGCGGCTCCAAGTGCTGAGGTTAGGCAATAATGGGCAGTGAGGCCGCAGACCCCCACCACAATCAACCAAGGGCCCGAGGTGGCGCTGGGCAAAGGAATGCCGCCGGGCAAGGAAAAGACAAACCCAAATAGAGCCTGCATCAGCGTCATCCAGAATAACACACAAAGAACCGTGTCTACCGCCATGATTTTCTTGGTGAAAATGGTGTTGAGCGCAAAACCTATCGCGGCTCCCAAACCAGCCGCGTGCCCAAGACTGAGCGGCGCCACGCCCGGTTGGGCTACGATCAGCACACCGATGAAACCAAGAAGTGCAGCGAGGATGCGCCAGCGTGTCATCACCTCGGACAAAAGCAGCGGGGCCAGTAAAGCCACAAAGATCGGGTTGGTAAATTCAAGAGCAACCAACTGTGAAAGCGGGATCACCGCGATGCCGTAAAACCAGAAATTCTGCGCGGTGAAATGGACCACATTACGTTTGATATGTTGATCAAACCGGCTCGTTCTGACTTGGTCAAAGCCCTTGGCACTACGCCATATCAAAAGGCACACAATCGCAAACCCGATGATGGATCTGTAGAGCATCAGCTCGAACGTATTCATCTCAACATATAAGGCGCGCCCGGCCACGGCCATCGCCGAGAAGGACGCGGCGGCGCCGAGCATCCAGACAAGTGCAAGCAATGGGCGGGAGGTGTCGCTCATCGCGCGACTTAATCCTGCCGCTAGAGTGGGTGCAAGCAACTTATGACGAGACGTTGAAATTCTGCGCCTGTTGTAGTGTGATGGCGCGGCCGAAGAGTGGAGGGCTCATGAATTTTGTATTGCTGATTTTGGTTTGTTTGGTCGTGGGTGTGGTGCTTTCTGCGGCTGTTCGTCGGGTGCAAATGCGTAACACACGGCTGGCCTTGGCCGATGATTTGGCCGGATCAATTCTGGCCGGCGCTCCAGATGGAGCTAACCGCCAGCAACTCGCAGATATCCTGAAGTCTTGGGATCAGTTGAGCGCCACCCGACAGGAAGCCTTGTTGGCCCACCTAAAAGCCCATCCAAGGTTGGAAGGGGCCGATCTGACAGATGAGGCGACCCGCACCCGCTTGTTTCAAGAGCTTTTAGGGATTTCCCTGAGCAAATCTCCGGAAAAGTAAGGTCTACTCTTCGGTTTTGTGGAAATCGCGTGCCAATCCTTGGGATTGCAGCCCCCAAGGGCTGGATTTTGTGCGGGTTTGGTGATGCTCAAAAGCGGCGGCATCGGTGAAAGCCTCGTCCAGATGGAAAACTTCCGGGTTGCCGCTGTCTTTCGTGATGTCGAATTTGAGATTGCCCGGTTCCGCGCGACTTGCAGCAATGTGATCATCCAGAAGTGGCAGAAACCTCGGCTGTTGGTCCACAGGGATGATTATTGTTCCAGTTAATTTAATAGTCATTTGAATGCCCTGCGCCGTTTACGATTATTTATGATTGCGCGCCTATTCAATGGCCTCATTTAACGCAAAATGGGTTTTGAATGTTTATCAACGCGCTTCAGATTATGCTTTCACTTTATGCAGTTATCACGGTCACACTAATAGGTGTCGGCTTGTTGACCTAACCTACTCCCACTCAATGGTGCCCGGCGGCTTTGACGTGATGTCATAGGTGACACGGTTGATGCCTTCGACCTCATTGATAATGCGGGTTGCGGTTTCGCCAAGGAATTCGTGGCTAAAGGGATAATAATCGGCGGTCATACCATCCACTGAGGTGACCGCGCGCAAGGCCAGCGCAAAATCATAGGTCCGCCCGTCGCCCATCACACCCACGGTTTTAACCGGCAAGATAGCGGCATAGGCTTGCCAAATTTCATCGTAAAGCCCGTGTTTGCGGATTTGATCGATATAGACCGCATCTGCTTTGCGCAAAATTTCCAACTTGGGGCGGGTGATCTCGCCGGGGCAGCGGATAGCAAGGCCCGGGCCGGGGAAGGGATGTCGCTTGATAAAACTGTCTGGCAGACCCAGTTCGCGACCCAACGCGCGAACCTCGTCCTTGAATAGCTCGCGCAATGGCTCGACCAGCTTCATGCCCATTTTTTCGGGCAATCCGCCCACATTGTGATGGCTCTTGATAGTTTCAGAGGGACCGCCGGAGAAACTCACACTTTCAATCACGTCGGGATAAAGCGTGCCTTGAGCCAAGAATTTCGCACCCAAGGGCTTTGCATGTTTTTCAAACACATCAATGAAGAGTTTACCGATGACTTTACGCTTGGTTTCTGGGTCCGATTGGCCGTCTAACTGGCCCAAGAAAAGCTCCGTCTCATCTGCGTGGATCAGTGGCAGATGATAGTGATCGCGGAACATTGTGACCACTTCCGTGGCCTCATTTTGCCGCAAAAGACCGTGGTCCACAAAGACACAGGTTAACTGATCACCGATGGCTTCATGGATCAAAACCGCCGCAACTGAGCTGTCCACGCCGCCCGATAAAGCGCAAATCACCTGTTCGGAGCCGACCTGATCGCGGATGGTTTGGATGGCTTGCTCGCGGTAAGCCCCCATGGTCCAATCGCCTGAAAACCCAGCAAGTTTTACGAAATTCTCGTAAAGCTTCGCGCCATTTGGGGTGTGATGAACTTCGGGGTGAAACTGGACCGCAAAGAAATTGCGTGCCGTGTCGGCCACGATCGCGTAAGGCGCATTGGGGGAGGTGCCATAGACCTCGAAGCCCGGTGCCAGTTTGGCCACGTTGTCGCCGTGGGACATCCAGACCTGCTCGCGATTCCCTGAAAACCAACCGGCCAGAAGTGCCAGTGACTGTTCGGAAGGTGTCACATAAGCGCGTCCGAACTCAGCGGTTCCATGCCCGCGGTCAACCTCGCCGCCAAGCTGCTGCATCATCACTTGTTGGCCGTAGCAAATTCCCAACACCGGCAGGCCCATCTGAAAAAGCGCATCCGGTGCCCGCGGGGAGCCTTCATCCAAAACACTGCAAGGGCCACCCGATAGGATAATCGCTTTGGGCCCGAAATCGCGGATAAAGTCTTCCGTGACCGCATTGAACGGGTGAATTTCGCAATAAACATTGAGCTCGCGAAGCCTGCGCGCAATGAGTTGCGTCACTTGAGAGCCAAAGTCGATGATGAGGAGTTTTTCGTGTGTCGCTGTCATGGGCTTCTGTTAGCGGCCCCGGACCGGCTCTTCAAGGGTCAGACGTGCTGGCCGCCATTTACCTCAATTTCCGTCCCTGAAATGTAAGAGGATTTGTCCGAACACAAAAAGTAGATCGCGTCGGCCACCTCTATGGGTTGGCCCAGCCTGCGCAGCGGAAGCGTGTTAACGATCTTATCAGTGCCCGGCGAGAGGATCGCAGTTTCCACTTCGCCCGGCGCAAGTGCGTTGACACGCACCCCCAGAGGGCCGAAATCATGAGCCATTTCACGGGTGAGAGCAGCCAGCGCGGCCTTAGACGTGGCATAAGCCGCCCCTGCGAAGGGGTGCACACGCACGCCTGCAATGGATGTCACATTCACCACAGCACCTTTCGCAGCCGCCAATTCATCCTTGAGGCCCCGTGCCAGCACAACCGAGGCAAAGAAATTGACATGGAACACTTGGCCCCATGTAGAAAGGTCTGTGTCCAATGTGCTCAGACGCGCGCCATTTTCACCCTTGGGCGAGATGCCGGCATTATTCACGAGCGCATGTAGCTTCTGGCCGCGCAGCATGGCTTTAACCTTGTCGATTGCAGCTATCGTCTGCTTTGGGTCCGCCAGATCAACCTGCAAATGATTGTCCGCACCACCGGGCCAAGGGCAACGCTCATCAAAGGGCTGCCGCGAGCAGGAAATGACCCGCCACCCCTCGGAGGAGAATCGTTTGACGGTCGCATGGCCAATCCCGCGACTGGCACCGGTCAGAAGAAGTGTCGGTTGTTCGGGCATGATCTTGGGTCCATTGCTGATATTTCGGACGAGAATACACAATCTTAGCTGCCTTTGGCCCGCCATGTCGCGGATGGGTGGTCGCTGGCCGCTTATGGCTTAAACTGGGGCGCGTTGTTGGTTTATGCAAAGACCACAAAGTTTCTGACATATTATCAAGGGGACGGCTATGGCTGAGATGGAGCAAACCGCAGGACGCAGACGGCGTGGCGGCGGTGGTGCATCGCGGCGGGCCGAGCGCACGGCACATCGGATTGAATTTGCCAAATACATTGAGCGCCAGGTTCCCAATTTTGAAGTCCTCAACGCAGAAGCGGTCGAAATAATCGAGGCGAATGCAGACCTCGTCCTTGAGCAGATTGGCGTTAATTTCCCCGAGCAGCCTGATGCTTTGAAAATGTGGAAAGACGCCGGCGCTGATGTGAAGGGTGAACGGGTCCATATTCCGCGTGGACTTGCGCGCGAGCTTTGCAAAACGGCCCCTTCCTCTTACACGCAACTGGCGCGTGACCCGGCCAAAAATGTTGTGATTGGCGGCAAGAATTTGGTGTTGGCTCCGGTTTACGGGCCGCCCTTTGTGCGCGATCTGGAGGGCGGGCGCCGATACGCGACAATGGATGATTTCGAGAAGTTTGTGAAATTGACCTACATGTCAAAATGGTTGCACCATTCCGGCGGTACAGTTTGCGAGCCCACAGATGTTGCTGTGAACAAGCGCCACCTTGATATGTTGCTGGCCCATATGACGCTGTCGGACAAGCCGTTTATGGGGTCGGTCACGGAGCCATCACGGGCACAGGACTCTGTGGATATGTGCAAAATCCTCTTTGGGGAAGAGGCCGCCACAACCAACACTTACATGACGTCGCTGATTAATGTGAACTCTCCGCTGACCTTTGACGCCACCATGATGGGCGCATTGGAGATTTACGCCCGCAACAATCAGGCCGCCATCGTGTCACCGTTCATTGTTGGCGGTGCCATGTCGCCGGTCACGGTTGCAGGGACGTTAACGCAAGTCTTGGCCGAAGCCATGACCGGGATTGCCTATTCGCAAATGGTGCGTCCCGGTGCGCCGGTGATTTTTGGTGCTTTTGTGGCGTCTATTGATATGAATTCGGGTGCGCCTACGTTTGGCACGCCGGAGGCCTCCAAAATTCTCTATGGCGCTGGGCAGTTGGCCCGCCGTTTGAACTTGCCGTTCCGTTCGGGGGGCGCACTTTGCGGCTCAAAACTCCCCGATGCTCAGGCGGCCTATGAGACGGCCAATACGTTGAATGCGGCCCTTCTGGGCGGTGTGAACTTCATGCTCCATGCCGCCGGTTGGTTAGAGGGTGGTCTGGTCTCCTCATTTGAGAAATTTGTGCTTGATGCCGACCAGTTAGGGGTTTTGCATTCGTTGGCAGGTGGCGTTGACCTGTCCGAATCTGGGCAAGCCATAAGCGCCATTGAAGAAGTGGGCCCGGGCGGGCATTTTCTAGGATGTGCCCACACTCAAGCCAATTTTAAAGATGCGTTCTGGCGGACCAATGTGCTGGATTACAAGCCCTTCGAGCAATGGTCCGAAGAGGGCGGTAAGGACAGCGTGGTCTTGGCCCACCAGAAAGTGAAGCACGAGCTGGAGAATTATCAAAAGCCGGCTATCGATCCCGGTGCGGAAGAGGCGCTCAGGAACTTCGTTAACGAAAAGAAAGCCTCCGAACCTGATGCGTTCGCATGATGTGCATCTGTGTCGCTTTGGCGCAAAACGCGAACCTCTTCGACGATAGCTGACAGTGCTAAAATATGGCGCTTTACATTGTAATCCGCCGAGCGTGAGCGGCGGTCCCAATCCATGTCGCTTTCTTTTTCAAGCAGATATTTGACGATCGCTCTTTGATCCATGCCCACCGTTGAGGCAAGCAATGACCTGAGATGTCTGGAGCGACGATATTTGCGCGCACCATACCGTGCGGCGGCGATCAAGAGACGGGGGCGCTGCAACTCTTGCAGGACTGTTTCAATATGGGGCATCGGCTATTCCTTGAAATGCGAATGCATCTATAAAATACAACCTATGAGGGTGTTGCGCTCTGCTGAAGATCAGCGTTCGCAGCCGTGAGTCATTGTTTTATCGAGGTAATTGGGAGGTTTGGGCGGATTTTAAGACTCTGTTTACAATACAACTTTAGGTAGAATTTTACTGAAAATAAACGTATTATAGGTGTCTCAATGCCCCCAAGCACCACCCTACTAGACTGTACCCCACTGTCCGCGTCATCTGCAGAAATCCAGCCCAAGTGGATCTCTGCTCCCATGTCCCAGTATCTACAGCATGTGTGTCTTGGTGTGCCCATCCGAGAACTGGCCAGACGTTCTGGCTGTCATGCGTCTACCATCCTTCGACAGGTCCGAAAAATTGAATCAGACCGCGACGATCCGTTGAAGGATGAGGCGCTTGAGCGTCTCTCGGCGTCCTATTTTGCGTTTGTAAAAAAGTCCCCCAATCATACGGAGCAAGAAATGTCATCAGTTGCCGCGCGTGTTTTAGTAGAGAATGAAAATGTTGTTGAGAAAGAGGCGCGGCGTATTCTGCGTCGTTTGTGCGAATCCCATGCGTTCCTTTTAGTTTCTCCAGAGATGGAGAAAGCCGCAGTTTTTCGGGAGACCGTCCCGGGGCGGCGCAATAAAATAGCAGTTGTTGATCGCGAAATTGCCCAAGTTTTCGCCGTCAAAGACTGGATCGAAGGCAAGCAAGCTGGTCGCATTGGTATCTATAAGATCACCAATGTGGGTAAGCTCGCACTCAAACGTCTTTTGGCTGAGGACACCAAGAGCCGTAAATCAAGCTCTGCCTATTCCGAAGTGTCGTCACCGTTTCAAGATCAACATCGGGATTTCGGGACGCGCAATGTGGCGGGCGAAGATGGCGTGCGCAAGCTGCGCTACAATCTCTCCGAAAGTCCGATCACCGCATTGTCGCGCAAGAAAGGCCCCGATGGTGCACCCTATATTTTGCCCGAACATGTCGCGGCTGGTGAACGGCTTCGGGAAGATTTTGAACTGGCTCAGATGGGCCCCCGCGTCACGCAAAACTGGGAAAACTTCCTGACCGCATCCACCCGCGGCGGGCCGGTTGGCTCCGGTGATGGGGCGGATGGCGCTTCGCGTGCCCGCGATCGGGTGGCAAAAGCGCTCAAGGATTTGGGGCCGGGTTTGGCGGACGTGGCATTTCGGTGCTGTTGTTTTCTTGAAGGTCTAGAGACAGCGGAAAAGCGTCTTGGCTGGTCCGCCCGCGCAGGCAAAGTTGTGCTGCGCATTGCCTTGCAGCGGTTGGCCGAGCATTACGAGAACTCAACCGACAGCCGTTTGATCGGCTAAAAAGGGCGCACAGCCTTATATTCTCACAATTTTTTGACTTAAAGTCGCGCCGCAAAACCCATGTGGCGCGACTTTTTTTTTGGATTTTCCCATTCGTTGATATTGGGTCCCAGCTTTTGGTGGATTTCGAAATTTGTTCCCGGTTTCGAGATAGTAAGTCGAATATATTCCCAATATAACCGCCGGTCATTGCGGCATGATAGGAAAATTTCCTATATAGAGTGTATTCAACACTACCATGGACGGACCTATGCGACATTTTCCAATTTTCTTAGACATGCGCAATGCAACCGTGGTTGTTTCGGGGGCGGGCGATGTAGCTGTTCCCAAGTTGCGGTTGCTTATGAAGTCCGAGGCCACCATTAAGGTCTATGGTCGTGACCCGGAAGCCGAGGTGTTGGGTTGGGCGGCTCAGGGCCGGATCGTGCTGTCGGACCGCATAATTGCGGCCGAAGATTTGGTTGGCGCCAAGCTATGTTATGCGGCCAATGATGACGCAGTCGAGGACGCGCGGGTTTTGGCCTTGGGCCAGACTGCGGGCGTTTTAACCAATATCGTCGATAATCTTGGCGATAGCGAATTTATTACCCCCGCCATTGTCGACCGTGATCCGGTGACCGTGGCCATTGGTACCGAAGGGGCCGCGCCGGTTGTTGCCCGTAAGATCAAAGCGGACGTAGAGGCGATGTTGCCCGCGTCTCTTGGGGCGCTGACCCGAATTGGGCGGGCGTTTCGTGGGCGCGCCAATTTATTGCCGATGGGGCGTATCCGTCGGGACTTTTGGACACGCTTTTTCTTTGAGCGCGGACCTGAAGCGCTGCGCACAGGTGGGGCGCAGGCCGCGGAGAAGTCACTTTATGATCTTTTGGGGGAGCATTTGACCGCCCGAAAGAGCGAGGGAAGCGTGGCGCTTGTCGGGGCAGGGCCGGGTGATCCTGACCTTTTGACTCGCCGCGCGTTGCGGCTTTTGCACGAAGCAGATGTTGTGATCCACGACCGGCTTGTGTCGCGTGATGTGTTGGAGCTGGCGCGCCGGGAGGCGATCGTGATCGAGGCCGGAAAAACAGGGTTTGGCCAAAGCTGGAAACAGTCAGATATTAACGCTGAGATGATCCGTCACGCCCATGCTGGCCATTGCGTGGTCCGGCTCAAAGGCGGTGATCCGGCAGTCTTCGGGCGTCTGGATGAGGAAATCGAGGCGCTCTCAGAGGCAAATGTGCCTTTTGAAGTGGTGCCGGGGATTACGACTGCATCGGCGGCGGCGGCGTCTTTGAACGTGTCCTTGACCTCGCGCGGGCGCAATTCTTCACTTCGGATCATGACCGCCCACGACATGAAGGGCTTTGCCGAGCAGGACTGGCGCGGGCTGGCAGATACGGGTGCTGCTGCGGCCATCTACATGGGCAAGAAGGCCGCAACCTTTCTGCGTGGGCGTTTGCTGATGTTTGGGGCCGATGGAACAACCCCCGTGACTGCGATTGAGAACGTCTCGCGCGCAGATCAGCGGATCATTTCGACCAGCTTGATGGAGCTGCCAAAGGCATTGGCCGACGCTGCCCCGAACGGTCCGGTCTTAATCCTTTACGGGATCGCACCGCGTGATGCGGTTCAAATGAACATTACTGAAATTCTAACAGGAGCGCGTTGATATGGCTCGTGAATTCACGCCAAAAGTGCTGACCGCAAACCACCTTTTGGAAGGCGACGCGATTTACCGCGACGGGTCCGGCGGTTGGTCGCGCAACCACCAAGAGGCCAAACTCTTCACTGATCAACGTGAGGCGGAGGCCGCACTGGTGGCCGCATTGGCAGAGCCCGGAACCATAGTCGGGCCTTATCTCGCTGATGCAAAGGCAGGTCCAAATGGGCCGTTGCCGGTGCATTTTCGCGAAGCTTTTCGCACCCGCGGCCCTTCAAATTACAACCACGGCAAGCAAGTGGAATTGAACCATGTATCAGTATAACGAATTTGACGAAGCATTTGTACGCGACCGGGTTGAGACATTTCGCGGCCAAGTGGCGCGGCGGATCGATGGCTCGCTTACGGAAGACGAGTTTAAGCCGCTGCGTTTGATGAACGGTCTCTATCTTCAGCTTCACGCCTATATGCTTCGAGTTGCGGTGCCCTACGGGACATTGAACCCGGTGCAAATGCGAAAGCTCGCGGATATCGCGGATACTTACGACAAAGGTTACGGGCACTTCACGACCCGCCAGAACATTCAATTCAATTGGCCAAAGCTTCAGGATGTGCCCGACATTCTGAGTGACTTGGCCGATGTGGAGATGCATGCCATTCAGACCTCTGGGAATTGTATCCGCAATGTGACGGCGGATCATTTTGCAGGTGCTGCCGCCGATGAGATCGAAGATCCCCGTCCGACAGCAGAATTGCTGCGGCAATGGTCCACTGATCACCCGGAGTTTGCCTATTTGCCGCGCAAATTCAAAATTGCGATTACAGGCGCTCCAAATGACAGAGCGGTCACAAAAGCCCACGATATTGGCCTGCGCATGCAGCGCGACGCCCAAGGTAACCCCGGATATGAGGTGATTATTGGTGGCGGTCTGGGGCGTACACCGATGATCGGAAAAGTGCTGCGGGCGTTTTTGCCCAAGGCGGATTTGCTGCCCTATTTGGAAGCAATTTTACACGTCTATAACCTGCACGGGCGTCGCGACAATAAATACAAGGCACGGATCAAAATTCTGGTCCATGAGACTGGCCTTGAGGCCATTCGCGAACAGGTTGAGGCGCAGTTTTTGCTGCAAAGAGCGGCATTTGAGCCTGTCGCCGAGCAAGTTATCGCAAATATCGAGGCCGCATTCGCGCCTCCGGCCTATGTGAGCCGGCCCATTGGGGGCGATGATGCGTCCGATGCCGGGTTCCGGTCGTGGATGGACACAAATATCGCGGACCATAAAAGGGACGATTACGCAATTGTGTCCATATCGCTCAAACCCATTGGCGGCACGCCGGGGGATGCCAGCTCTGAGCAGATGCGGGTTATGGCCGATTTGGCTGAGCGTTACGGCCATTCAGAACTTCGCGTCTCTCATGAGCAAAATATCATCCTGCCACATGTGCACCGGGCTGATCTTGCGTTGATTTATGCGGCCCTCAAGGCGGTTGGGCTTGCGACGGCGAATATCGGTTTGTTGTCCGATATGATCGCCTGCCCGGGCATGGATTATTGCGCGCTGGCGACCGCGCGCTCGATCCCGATCGCTCAAGAGATTTCGACACATTTTGATGCGCTCAAGATTGAGCGCGATGTGGGGCCGCTGAAGATCAAGATTTCCGGCTGTATCAACGCTTGTGGTCATCACCATGTGGGGCATATCGGTATTTTGGGCCTGAACCGGGCCGGGGTGGAGAATTACCAGATCACCCTTGGCGGCGACGGAACGGAAACCGCAGCGGTCGGCGAACGCGCCGGGCCGGGTTTTGCGGCCGATGACTTGATCCCTGCGATTGAGCGGCTGATCGAGGCGTATCTGGAGCTGCGCGAGGCCCCCGAAGAGACCTTTCTAGATGCTTACCGCCGTCTTGGCCAAGCGCCGTTTAAAGCGGCCCTTTACCCCGATCAAGTGACCCGCAATGCGGCATGAATGGGATTTCAGACCGACGGAGCCATCCTCGGACATGCGCAAGCGCGTGGCTGGGGATTTGAGCGCCGCGCTCGAAGATGCAGATGCGCCCGAGATATTGGCCTATGCCCATGATCTTTTGGGGGACCGATTGGCGATTGTGTCCTCATTTGGCGCCGAATCTGTGGTGTTGTTGCATTTGGCATCCCAAATTGATCCCTCAATGGCGGTGATCTTTGTTGATACGCGGATGCTGTTTGCGGAAACCCTGCAATATCAAATAGATGTCGCGCGCGATCTTGGTCTTAGCAATGTGCGCCGGATCAGCACCGATACGACAGTGTTGCGGTTGTCCGATGGCGCGGATGATCTCCACATATCCCAGCCCGATGATTGTTGCCATTTGCGCAAAACCCTGCCGCTTCAAACCGCCCTTTTGGAATTTGATGGCTGGGTGACCGGGCGCAAGCGCCACCAGACGTCAGCGCGCTCAGATATGAGCATCGTGGAGGCTGACGGCGCGCGCCGCTTGAAGTTCAATCCGCTGGCAAAATGGTCGCCTTTGATGATCGCAGATCACATGGACCGGTTTGATTTGCCCAAGCACCCTATGGTTGCCAAAGGGTTCAGATCGCTTGGATGCGCACCATGTACGTCCGCAACGGTGGATGGTGAAGACCCGCGGGCGGGCCGTTGGAGCGGTCAGCAGAAAACCGAATGCGGCATTCATTTTGGATCTGATGGTAAAATTACACGCAACTCTGAGCAGGCCGCATGACGGCTGAAATCAAGGAGATGACTATGAGCATTATTGTAAATGACGATGGGTTTTCTGTACTCGGTGATGGCCCGCAAGCGCTGGAATTGAAGCATTTGCGTCGCTCCGATACCGGTGGACATACCGTGACGGTTCCCAGCGATACGCAAGCCGAAGAGTTGAAGGATTTTCTCAATCAAACCGTCACCGTGCGGATAGAATTCCCGTCTTTTGCTGATGGTCGCGGGTTCTCCTTGGCCAAACGCTTGCGTCTGATGGGCTATAAGGGCCGCATTCGGGCAGCGGGCCATGTTTTGGCCGATCAATACCCCAATGCGCGGCGGTCCGGCTTTGACGATGTGGAGATTTCCGAGGATCTGGCCAAGCGCCAGCCCGAAGCGCAGTGGTTGGCTCATGCCAACTGGGCGGATCATGACTATCAGGCCCGCCTTAGGCGTGCGTCTTAACTCCTCTATCTCAGTTACAGGACTTAATGATTATGAATATTGCAACGCCGGTTGAGGCGAAAACCCCAGTTTTGCCTGATGCTCAGGTTGTGACATCCGTTAAACACTGGACCGACAGATTATTCTCGTTTCGGGTGACGCGCCCTGCGTCCTTGCGGTTCCGCTCCGGCGAATTCGTTATGATCGGGCTGCTGAAGGATGACGGAAAGCCGCTGTTGCGGGCCTATTCCATCGCCTCGCCTTCTTGGGACGAGGAACTGGAGTTCTATTCGATCAAGGTTCCCGATGGCCCGCTCACGTCGCGGCTTCAGCATTTGACTGTCGGCGACGAGATCATCTTGCGCCCCAAACCGGTCGGCACATTGGTGCTGGACGCGCTACTGCCCGGCAAGCGGCTCTATTTGGTGGCAACGGGCACTGGAATCGCGCCATTTGCATCCCTGACCCGCGACCCTGATATTTATGAGCGGTTCGATGAGGTTGTGCTGACCCATACCTGCCGCACGTCAGATGACTTAGCTTACGGCGCGGATTTGATGGAGCGTGTGACGTCCGATCCTTTGATCGGAGAGGAGGCCGCAAAGCAATTGCGCTACTACCCCACAACGACCCAAGGGCCGTCGGCGCAACAGGGGCGCATCACCGATCTTATGCAATCGGGCGTGCTGTTCGACGATCTGGGCGTGCCGCCGCTGGGGCCTGATGACCGGGTGATGATTTGCGGCTCCGTCGGGCTGAACGCCGATATGAAGGCAATTTGCGAGACGGCGGGGTTGGCCGAAGGGGCGAATTCGGAGCCCGGCGGTTACGTTTTGGAAAAAGCCTTCGTGGGTTAGGTCCGAAAAAGCGCAATATTTGGGCCGTCCGGGATCACCCCCGACAGGCGGCCCAGATGGCGCGCAAGAACAAGATTGCTCGACATAACCGGCATATCCAACTGGGTTTCAAGCTCTTGGACAAGATCGATCGTTTTGAGGTTGGTGCAAGACATGAAAAGCCCGTCAACATCGCCGGACGCAGCCAGTTTGTGCGCTGCATCCATGATCGAGGCGCGGGAGATTTTGGCAACCGTGGCGTCATCGGCCTCGTTGAATGAGCCAAACACGGGCGTTGCGATATCCGATTTGGCAAGCACGTCGCGCAGGGTTTGGCTGACCTCGGCCACATAAGGGGTCAGAAATGCAAGACGGCGTATTTGCAAGCTGCGGCACGCATCAATCAGGGCGCTGACCGGATCGGTGACCGTATCGGTCGCGGCCCCAGATGTGACCATATCCGCAATCCGCTCGGGCCCGATCACCGACGCCCCCGACGTGCAGCCATACCCGACCGATTTGTAGTGAAGTGCTTTGGGCAACAGGCGCACGGAGGCGGGAAGCGTGTTGGCCATATCCGCCAATGTGTTGGTGGTGACCTCAACCCCGCTTGGGATGCGGGTCACATAAAGATTTGCGCGGTCTGGGGGAAACATCCGGCGAAATTCCGGCTCAATCGTCTCGTCGGTTTGCAATACCACCAGTGCCAGATTGGGCAAAGGCGAGAGTTCGGTTTCAAATGGAAACTGCGTCATCAGATCACCTGCAATTCTGGCGGCGCGGGCGGCGAGATCATCTGGGCCCCGTCTTGGGTGATCACGATATTTTCCTCATGCACAAGCCCGTATCCCCCCGAGATTTCAATGCCCGGCTCCAAGGTCAGGACCATTCCGGTCGTGAGCTCTGTGTGATCTTGCGCTGTGAGCGACGGCCATTCGGTCAATTGCATGCCCAGCCCGTGACCAAGCCTTCCGGCGGCGCCTGCATCGGTACCGCCGGTTAACATCTTATTCATCACCGTGAACAGATCCGAGGCGGTTTGGCCGGGTTTTGCGGCCTCCAACCCCGCTTGCGTGGCCTCGATCAAGCGTTTGTAGCCGTCCTTGGCGGCCTGATTGGCATGACCGACGGCAAAATTCCGGTCAAAATCACAAAAATAGCCATCAAATGTCAGTCCGGTGTCGAGCATCACCACATCGCCGCTGTTAACCGGCACGCCTGTGGCCGGTGAGATCACATCCGCATAGCCGTTTGGCCCGAAACCACCGGCAAGATAGGGGACATTATCGGCACCTTCGTCCAGACACAGCATCTGAAATTGCCGGAAAAGCCCGTCAAAAGGCGTGCCTTTGGTCAATATCTCGGGCACTCGGGCAAAGGCGCGGCCTGCAATGGCCCCGGCCTGCGTGATTTTCGCGATTTCATCTTTGGATTTGACCATGCGAAGGGCGCGCATGATGCCTGCGTCATCGCGGACGGTGATGCCACGGCTTTTGAGGTGTTCAAGGCTGGCAAGAGGCATGCGCAAATGGGTTTCCGGCCCGGACGGCACGCCCACTGTGGTTGCGTTGAGCTCGCGCAAGGTCTGGGCCAAAAGACCGATCCCGTCATCGACCAAATCCGGCGAACTCCATGTGCGGATATCATCGATCCAGCTTTGACCCATCAGATGCGCACCGATGGAGGGAATGACCGCCACCGGGGGGCCGCTGGCCGGGACAATCAAGAACCACGGGCGGGTCGGGCTTTCCCAAAACCGCGTCAAAAAGCCGGTGAAATAGCGGATTTCTGCTTCTGTGGTCAGCAAAACTGCGGCCGTTCCGGCGCGGGCCATCATGCTTTGCGCCCGCGACACTCTGGCGTGGTATTCCCCGACCTCAAATCCGCGTAGTGGTGTGGTCACGCTTGTGCAATCTCCGTGATAATTGCCAATGCGCGGGTGTTGGGGCCAAGCTCCAAAGCCTCTTTCGCGGCGATCAGCCCGGCCACACCGGCGGCCCCGGATGCGGAGGTGGCGCAATCGACCTCTGCGAGCCGGTCTTGGGCGGAGCTGGCTTCGGCATCGCTGATCAGCACCGCATGATTTGCGTCCCGCGCCAGACCTTTGAGGCCAATAAAGGACGGAGTTTTACAATCCAGCCGTCCCATATTGGAGGCAGGACCGGTGGTGTCCACGGGCGCTTTCTGGGCGATGCTTTCAAAAAGGGCAGGGGCGGCTTCTGGTTCTACGACCACAATGATCGGATCACAGCCCCACACTTTGCGGAAATAGGCGGCAATGGATCCGGCCATCCCGCCGACACCGGCTTGCAGGAATATATGGGTCGGGCGCACCTCTATTTGGTGAACCGCCTCTTCGGCCAAGACCAAATACCCCTCCATCAGCGCGTGGGGCAGCTCGACATAGCCGTCCCAAGAGCTGTCTGACAGCAGCGTCCATCCCTTGTCTTGCGCCGCATTGGCCGCGGCGATCATGCTGGCCTCGTAATCGGCACCCTCGCGAATGACATTTGCACCGTAAGAGGCAAGTCTGCCGGCAAATTCCTCCGGGACCGTTTGTGAGATATAGACAACCGCCTGCGCGCCGAATATTTGCGCCCCGCGCGCCACCGATATGCCGTGATTGCCCGCACTTGCGGTCACGAACGTGATGCCGCTCAGCGATGTTTCGGAGACCGGATTGTCCCGCTCATTGGCCATATTGGCGATCACATAAGCAGCACCCAGAGCTTTGAAACTGCCAAGATTGAGGCGCGCACGCTCGTCCTTGAGCCAAATTGCGCCAATGCCCAGGTTTGCGGCCAGAGCATCGGCTTTGATCATGGGTGTTTGCTCATAGATCGGGCAGCGTGCCAAAAGCGCGCTGGGGCGGGCCACTTGGATGCTGGGAAAGGGTATCTCGTCCAATACGCCTTCGGGCAGTCCGGTGTGGCATAGTGTATTGGTTTGTATGCGCATTGGGGTCTCTCCTGGGTCGGATAAGGTCAGCATGTCACATTCGGTTGTGTCTTACATCCATTGAATCGCGGCACGCTTAGGGCGCCGGACAAGGTGATTTGCCAATTGCACTTTGCCTGCGGGTCCATATCCTTGGCACGAAATATAAGGATATGGCCATGAGTCTCGACAATCATCCCTCGACCCAAGAGATGCAAGCAACAGATGCGGCGCATCACTTACATCCGTTCTCCGATACCAATGCGCTCAATGCGCGCGGTGCGCGGGTGATCACCAAGGCCAAGGGTGTTTGGTTGACTGATAGTGACGGGAATGAGTTTCTCGATGCCATGGCCGGTCTGTGGTGTGTCAATATTGGCTATGGCCGCGATGAGTTGGCCGAGGCCGCCGCCCGGCAGATGAAGCAATTGCCCTATTATAATACGTTTTTCATGACCACCCATCCGCCTGTGGTGGCTCTGTCGGCCAAGATCGCCGAGGTCACGCCAGAGGGGATGAGCCGGGTGTTTTACGCAGGCTCCGGCTCTGAGGCCAATGACACGAATATTCGGTTTGTGCGCCATTACTGGGCCTCTCAGGGCAAGCCTGAAAAGCGGGTGATCATCAGCCGCAAGAACGCCTATCATGGCTCGTCGATGGGCTCTGCAAGTTTGGGGGGGATGCAGGCGATGCATGCGCAAGGCGGGTTGCCGATTGCGGATATTCACCACATAGATCAGCCCTATTGGTACGGCGAAGGCGGGGACACGGACCCGGAGACATTCGGTCTGGAGCGGGCGCGGTGTCTGGAGCGTGCGATTGAAGAGATCGGGGCCGACAAGATCGCGGCTTTCATCGGTGAGCCTGTGCAAGGGGCGGGCGGGGTGATCATTCCGCCACCGAGTTACTGGCCGGAAATTCAGCGGATATGCCGCGAGCATGATATTCTTTTGATCGCCGATGAGGTGATTTGTGGCTTTGGGCGGACGGGCAATTGGTTTGGCTCTGAGACGTTTGATATCAAGCCCGACATTATGACCATCGCGAAGGGGCTGACCTCGGGGTATTTGCCCATGGGCGGGTCGGTCATTCGCGAAAGTGTCGCGCAGACCTTTGCGGATCATGGCGGCGAGTTTAGTCACGGCTACACATATAATGGGCATCCGGCATCGGCTGCGGTGTCGCTGGAGAATATCCGTATTCTTCAAGAAGAGGATATTGTGGGTCATGTGCGCGACGTGACCGCCCCTCATATTGCCAAGAAATGGGCCGAGATCGGGGATCATCCGCTGGTCGGTGAGGCGCGGATGTGCGGGATGATGGGGGCGATTGAGCTGACCCCGGACAAAGCGGCCCGTGCGCCGTTCAAGGCTGAGCGCGGCACTGTCGGGGTCATGTGCCGGGAGCATTGTCAGAGTGCAGGTGTGGTCATGCGTGCGGTCTACGACACGATGGTGATCTCGCCGCCGCTTTGCATCACAACTGGCGAGATTGACGAGCTGGTGGCGCGGATTTGGAAGGTTCTCGACCAGACCCACGCCCAGATCAAGGCCGAAGGGGTGTCGTGAGGCTTCTCACGGCCAATGAGGATTGGGGGCAGTTTCCGCCCTCTTATTATGCGGCATCGGCGGGGCAGGCGGTCGAGCGGGCGCCGCTCATGGGGGAAATCCGCGCGGATGTATGTATCGTCGGTGGCGGCTTTACCGGTCTGTCGGCGGCGCTTCGTTTGGCGGAGTTGGGTTATGGTGTGGCGCTGTTGGAGGCTCACCGGGTCGGCTGGGGCGCATCGGGGCGCAATGGCGGGCAGTTGGGCAGTGGTCAACGCCGCGAACAGTCCGAGCTTGAGGCCGCTCATGGTATGAATTTGGCCAAAGACCTTTGGGCGATTGCGGAAAGCTCAAAGCGTTTGGTCAAGGATTTGATTGCCCGCCACGACATTGATTGCGGATTGAAGCCCGGGATAATCCACGCCAACCACCGGGCCCGCTATGACGCGGAAGCGCAAGAGCTGGTGGCCCA
Organism: uncultured Paracoccaceae bacterium; assembly: GCA_937920555.1. Lineage (GTDB taxonomy): Bacteria > Pseudomonadota > Alphaproteobacteria > Rhodobacterales > Rhodobacteraceae > CAKZTM01. The sequence goes on from CAKZTM010000047.1 coordinate 99,308, forward strand.
TATGGCCCAGCATTATGATTATCCGTTGCGCTATTTGCCCCCTGATGAGCTGCGCGGTTTTGTCAATTCGCCGCGCTATTCGGCCGGTGTGTTGGACATGGACAGCGCCCATTTGCATCCTTTGAAATTCGCCCGAGGTCTGGCGCGGGCCGCACAGGCCGCGGGTGTGCGTATTTTCGAGATGTCCGAGGTCCAAAAGATCGAGCCCGGCGATCCTGCGGTCGTGTCGAGCAAAACCGGCCGTGTGACCGCCGATGCCGTGGTTTTGGGGTGCAACGGATATCTTGATGGTTTGTCGATGCCGGTGGCACGCCATGTGATGCCGATCAACAATTTCATTATCGCGACCGAGCCTTTGGAGGCGGCGCAGGCCGAAGCCATCTTGTCTCAGGATTATGCGGTGGCTGACAGTAAATTTGTGGTGAATTACTTCCGGCTGTCGGAAGATAAACGCCTGCTTTTTGGTGGTCGGGAAAGCTACGGCTACCGCTATCCGCGCGACATTAAGTCGTTTGTGCGCAAAGCCATGGTGGATATTTTTCCACAAACTGAAAACCTGAAGATCGATTACGGATGGGGCGGCACTTTGGCCATCACCATGAACCGGATGCCTTATTTGCACCGGCCTGCCGGCAATATCTACAATGCCTCGGGCTATTCGGGTCACGGGGTCGGGATGGCGACCATGTCGGGCCGGATTGTGGCGGATGCCATTGATGGGCGCCCGCAAGAGTTTGAGACAATGTCTAAGGTCAGCGGCTCTGCGTTTCCCGGTGGGAGCAAGCTGCGGCAGCCCATCTTGGTGGCGGCCATGCTGTGGTATTCGCTGATGGACCGGATTTAGCAAGAGCCACAATTGCGACTGCCTGATGGTTCATCCCGTGTTGACAGGATGGCAATAGAGGCTAGGCTCTTGATCAACAAAAAAAGAATGTACCCAAGGGAGGAATACAATGTCCAAGGTATCTATGGTTGTTGGTGGTTCTGAAAGTACCGCTGACGTAGTGTCGATGACGGTTAACGGGAAAGCCGTTGCCAAAGCGGTTGAGGGGCGCACCCTTCTGGTTGATTTTCTGCGCGAGGATTTGAACCTGACAGGCACCCATGTGGGCTGTGATACATCGCAATGCGGCGCGTGTGTTGTTCATGTGAACGGCAAGTCGGTCAAATCCTGCACGATGTTGGCGGCTCAGGCGGATGGTGCGGAAGTGCGCACCATTGAGGGCATGGCCGATGGCGCGGATTTGCATCCGATCCAAAAGGCGTTCAACACCCATCACGGGTTGCAATGCGGATTTTGTACGCCGGGCATGATCATGACGGCGGCAGATATGATCGCGCGTCACGGCGGCAATCTTGACGAGGCGACAGTCCGGGCGGAGTTGGAGGGCAATATTTGCCGCTGCACCGGCTATCATAACATTGTGAAATCCATTCTGGCGGCCAATGCAGAAATGCACGGCGCGTCGGCGGCAGCAGAGTAAGGGGGCGATCATGAGCAAAGATGGTATTGGCGCGTCACCAAAGCGCACGGAAGATCGGCGTCTGACAACCGGCAAGGGCCGGTACACGGATGATTTCAAAGTTCACGGAACCCATTATGCAGCCTTCGTACGTTCCCCTCATGCCCATGCAGAGATTACCGGCATCGACAAGTCGGCGGCACTGGCTGCGGACGGTGTGGTTGCGGTCTATGACGGTCATGAGCTGACCGGCGACGGCATTGGCAACATCATTTGTGGCTGGGCGATTACGTCCAAGGACGGCTCACCGATGAATATGGGCGCATGGTCGGCGCTGGCCACCTCGAAGGTGCGCTATGTGGGCGATGCGGTTGCGGTGGTGATCGCAGAGACGCAAACCCAGGCCCGCAATGCAGCCGAGATGGTTGAGGTCAGCTATAATGAGTTGCCGGCGGTGATCGGCTCGGAGAATGCGCTGAAAGCGGGTGCGGCTCAAATTCACGAGAATGCGCCGGGCAATCTGATTTTTGACTGGGGTTTGGGCGAAGAGGCGGCCACGGATGCGGCGATCGCCGGGGCGGCCAAGACCGTCACCATCGAGTTGACCAACAACCGTGTGAGCCCCAATGCGATGGAGCCGCGCGCGGCTTTGGCGCAATATGATGAGGCGGATGATCAGTTGACGCTGCACACGACCTCGCAAAATCCGCATGTGGCGCGGCTTGTTTTGAGCGCGTTTTACAATGTGGCGCCTGAGAACAAGCTGAGGGTCATCGCGCCCGATGTGGGCGGTGGATTTGGCTCTAAGATTTACATCTACCCTGAGGAGATCGTTTGTCTTTGGGCCTGCCGCAAGGCGGGTGTGTCGGCGGTCAAGTGGACATCGGACCGGACAGAGGCGTTTTTGACAGACGCCCATGGCCGCGATCATGTTTCAACCGCCACGATGGGTTTTGATGCAGACAACAAGATTGTCGGGTTCAAGGTCGATACGATTGCGGATTTGGGGGCGTATATGAGCCTCTTTTCGTCGGCCACTCCGACCTATCTTTATGCGACCTTGCTGTCGGGGCAGTACAATATCCCCAACATCTACGGCAATGTGCGCACGGTCTACACCAATACCACGCCTGTGGATGCGTACCGGGGCGCGGGGCGGCCTGAGGCCACATTCCTTGTGGAAAGCATGATGACCAAGGCGGCGGGCGAGTTGGGCGTTGATCCTGCTGAGTTGCGCCGGATCAACTTCATCAAAGAGTTCCCGCATCAAACGCCTGTAATTATGGCTTATGACGCTGGTGATTTTGAGCTGTCGCTTGATAATGCCATGGCCGCGATCGACTATTCGGGCTTTGGTGCCCGCAAGGCGGAGGCGGCGGGTCGCGGCAAAATGCGCGGCATCGGCATGTCATGTTATATTGAGGCTTGCGGGATCGCACCTTCGGCGGCGGTTGGTTCGCTGGGTGCGGGTGTTGGACTTTGGGAATCTGCGGAAATCCGGGTCAATGCGGTGGGCTCGATTGAGGTTCTGACAGGATCTCATTCCCACGGCCAAGGCCATGAGACGACCTTCCGTCAGATCGTGACCGAGCGTCTTGGGGTTCCGTTTGAGAATGTCGAGATCGTGCATGGCGACACGGATAAGGTGCAAATGGGCATGGGCACATATGGCTCGCGCTCGGGTGCGGTTGGTATGAGTGCCATCCTCAAAGCGCTGGAGAAAGTGGAGGCCAAGGCCAAGAAAATCGCTGCCCACACGTTGGAGGCGGCGGAGGACGATATCGTCATTGCCGACGGCGAAGTGTCCGTCAAAGGCACGGACAAGAAGATGCTGTGGCACGAGATCAGCCTTGCGGCCTACACGGCGCATAACTTGCCCGAAGGCATGGAGCCGGGTCTGAAGGAAACAGCGTTTTATGATCCGGCCAACTTCACTTTCCCGGCAGGGTGCTACATTTGCGAGGTAGAGATCGATCCCGATACGGGTGTCACCGACATCATCCGCTTTGTGGCGGCTGACGATTTTGGCACGATCATCAATCCGCAGATTGTGGAAGGACAGGTTCATGGCGGTCTGACCCAAGGTATCGGGCAGGCGCTGTTGGAAGGTGTGGTGTATGACGCCGACGGGCAGATGCTCAACGGGTCTTACATGGATTACACCATGCCGCGTGCGGATAATGTGCCATCTTACGAGGTCTCGACCACAGCCACGCCGGCGCCATCAAACCCACTTGGGATCAAAGGTTGCGGCGAGGCCGGTTGCATCGGCTCACCACCTGCGGTGATCAATGCAATTAAGGACGCCATCGGGGCGGATGTGGCGATGCCAGCCACACCTCAGGCGGTTTGGTCTGCACTCAATGCCAGCAAAATGGCGGCGGAATAAGGAACATCACGATGTATGAAACAACATATCACAGAGCAAAATCCGCAGCAGACGCGGCCACGAAACTGGGCGGTGCGGAGGATGGAAAATACCTCAGCGGTGGGCAAACTTTATTGCCGACCATGAAAGCCCGGCTTGCGGCACCGTCTGATCTGGTTGATCTGACCACCATTGACGGCATGTCGGGCATTTCGGTGGCCGGTAACACAGTGACCATCGGTGCGGGCACAACCCATGCGGAGGTGGCAGCGTCCAAAGATGTGGCTGCGGCCATACCTGCACTGGCGGCGTTGGCGTCCCATATTGGCGATCCTGCGGTGCGCAATCGCGGCACCATTGGCGGGTCCATCGCCAACAATGATCCGGCGGCAGATTATCCGGCTGCGTGTCTCGGGCTGGGGGCAACCATTGTCACGGACAGTCGCGAGATTGCAGCGGATGATTTTTTCACCGGCATGTTCGAGACGGCTTTGGGTGAAAATGAGATCGTGATGGGGGTGAAGTTCCCCAAAGCGTCCAAAGCGGCTTATGAGAAATTCCCCAACCCGGCATCGCGCTACGCCATGGTTGGGGTCTTTGCAGCTCAGGCCGCAGACGGCGTGCGTGTGGCCGTGACCGGTGCGGGCAATGACGGCGTTTTTCGTCACAAGGGGATGGAAGCGGCGTTGTCGGACTGGTCCGCAGGCGCGCTTGACGGTGTGCCAACACCTGCCGGCAGCATGATTGCGGATATTCACGGCACATCGGAATACCGGGCACATTTGGTCGGTGTGATGGCCAAACGTGCGGTCGCCAAAGCCGGTTGAGTGCGACGCGCGTGACATTCAAAGCCGCCCTTCGGGGCGGCTTTTTTGGTTGAGCGGCTTTTTGCCTGTTTGTGGCGCGGGCCAATCGCTCCGACTTGATTTAGGTTGCAATAACAACGCAATGCCCCGCGTCGTGAGAGTAGAGCCACGGGGGTGCTTCGCGCCGTTTAAGCCGCAAATCGACTAAAATTGCGCCAAAGATTGGCCTGAGATTCAACACATTGCTGCATTTTCGCCTTAAATGGCCTTTATCGGTATTAGCTCGGTTTTTTGATTGTTTTTTGTGTATCTGAGTTGCTGGTGTTCGACGTCATGACAAACGAGAATGTTCCCATAGATGAGACCGACGCGGATGTCGCTCAGGGGCTGCGTCCGGGTGTTGTGCTCAATAACGGTCAATTCAAAATCACCAAATTTCTGGCCAGTGGCGGCTTTGGCATCACCTATTTGGCCCTGGACAGTCTGGACCGCACGGTTGTGGTCAAAGAGTGTTTTCCCGCCGCATTGTGCCGCAGGCAGGGCAATCTGGTTGTGCCGCTCTCGACCACCTCCCAAGATCAATTCATGTCGGTGGTTCGGCTCTTTGTGCGCGAAGCCAAGGCGATGTCGAAGCTGGTTCATCCGGGCATTGTGGGCGTTCATCAGATATTTGAGGATAACGACACGGCCTATATGGCGCTTGATCTGGTGGATGGCTGCGATCTGATGGATGTGATCGAGCAAAAGGCCATTGATGCGACCCCTGACCGGGTTGTGCGTTGGCTGCGTCACGTCCTTGATGCTGTTGAGTTCATCCACGCCCATGATGTGCTTCACCGAGATATTTCGCCGGATAATATTCTGATTGATGCAGATGATATGCCGATCTTGATCGATTTTGGCGCTGCACGGGAACATGCGACCAAGGCCAGCCGGGCGCTGACAACATTGCGGGTGGTCAAGGACGGATATTCGCCGCAGGAGTTTTATGTGGAGGGGAGTGCGCAAAACAGCTCCTCGGATCTTTATGCGCTGGGGGCCACGTTTTACCATTTGATCACCGGTGAGGCTCCGCCCAACAGTCAGGCCCGTCTGGCCGCGTTGGCGGAAAAGCGCGACGATCCTTATGTGCCTTTGCGCGGACGTATGAAGGGCTATCCTGACGGGTTTTTGGTGGCGCTTGATCTTGCCTTGGCGGTATTGCCAAGCGCGCGCCTGCAATCTGCGCAGGCGTGGATTGCGCGGGTTGATGCCGCAGGTCCGGCGCTTCCGCCGCTCACGGCAGAGTTTGATCTTGAAACGATCCGTGACGAGGTGAAACGGATCACCGAGGAGATCGACAAGCCGCCTGCGCCCGTGATTGTCCATGAAATAGCGCCTCAGACGCCTTGTGAGCCACCGCAAAGCCTGCTGCCGCCTCAAGAGGACCCGTTGGGGGTTGATTTGGAGTTGCCCATTAGACGGCCCCTAGGAGCCCCCAGACTGGCAACCGCCATATTGTTGGTCACAGCCGTCGTCAGTGGAGCGATCCATGCAGGTGGGTTTCTGGCCACCGAGCGGATCGCGGCCATGGCAATTTTATCGCTGTCGGGCCAGCCCACGGGCGGGGGAGACAAGCTCGAATAACCGGCGCGCGTCGTATGGGACGCGGACGCGCGACATTTTTAACAATATTTGTATCGTAAAAGGTGATCTTGAATGTTTGGACGAAAAAAATCGGCGTTTACACTTGAGCGGGTGAATACGGAGCAATTCGATTTTGCAGAGCACGCAGCGGCGGTTGAGGCCGAATTGGATGCTCAAATGTCTGGTTTGCCCCCCGGCACCAAGATTTCAAAAGGGCCTGAGACCGTTGAGTTGCCCTTCGGGGAAGCCGCACCCGTGGCCGCGCGGCCGGTGACACCGCGCCCTGATCCGGCGACGATGTTCCAGCCCAAAGCGCAAACGCCCGAGCGCAGTGCAAGCGCCCGGCCAGCGGTGTGGAACCCAGATGAGGCCCTGCCTGAAGCCGCGCAACCGGTGTTGCAACTTGATCAAAATCAGGTGGTGGACGCGGCCCCGGAGCCGTCAAAGCCGGATGCCGCCCCCCCCGAGGCCACAACCCGGCGTGCTGGTCGAACCAAGACCCGCTTGCTTGGATTCGAGCCTTCAGACGGTCAGGTCGAAGATGTGCTTGGCGCGCAAGAAAAACAGACCGCAATCGCCGCGGTGACGCTCAATGCGGCGGGATGGTTGGTTGTTGTGGACGGCCCCGGTCGGGGGCACTCCATGGCGCTTGGCACGGGCGTGTCGCAAATCGGACGCGGGGATGATCAGGTCATTCAGCTTGATTTCGGTGATACCAGTATTTCGCGGAGCAATCATGCCTCCATCGCGTTTGATGAGGAGCAGCGCAGCTTTTTCCTGGGTCACGGCGGCAAGGCCAATCTGGTGCGGCTGAACGGGGCGCCTGTGCTGTCCACGGAACGGGTGAGCCACGGCGACAAAATCCGTATTGGAGAGACCACTTTGCAATTGGTGGCGTTTTGTGGGGAGGATTTCACATGGGCCGACCCTGAGGCCGACCCTGTGGTGCAGGCCACGGCTGAAGCTGAAGCTGAGGCTGAGCCTTGTGAGAGCGATAGCGGCCAAGAGTTGGCCAGCTAAGATGCAATATGACGTCGCAACAGCGATCAGCCAAGGCAGGCGGGACTACCAAGAGGATGCGGTGGTTGCCGATTTTGCTGTCGGCGTGCCTTACGGGTTTGCTGTTGTGGCGGATGGGATGGGCGGCCATGCGGCAGGTGATGTGGCCAGTAAAATCGTTGTAACAGAGGTATTTAGCGAGCTGAAATTCCAATCTGGCAACCGTGCCGCGTTGGAGCAGAATTTCAACACAACCCTTCTGGATGTGGTTCAATCGGCCAATCTTTGCATCAATGCCCATGTGCGCGAAAATCCTGCGCATAAGGGGATGGGGGCCACGGTTGTGGCGCCTGTTGTGTTTGAGGACAGGCTATACTGGATTTCGGTGGGGGACTCGCCGCTCTATCTGGCCCGCGAGGGGGCGTTGTCGCAGCTCAATGCCGATCATTCTCTGGCGCCGCAGATTGATCTGATGGTGGCGTCGGGGCAAATGGACAAGGAGGCGGCGCTCAATCACCCGGACCGCAACTGTTTGACCTCGGTGTTGATGGGCACTGAAATCCCGTCGATTGATTGCGCCCGCGTGCCGTTTCGGCTGCAAATCGGTGATATCATAATTGCCGCCTCAGACGGGCTGCAATACTTGACCCATGAGCAAATCGAGGCGGTTGTGGCCGGGCATAAACGGCGCACAAGTTCGGAGATTGCGCGGGCGATTTTACGGGCTCTGGACGCGCTTGATGATCCCGATCAGGACAATATTTCGGTGGTGATTATCAAATGCAAAGGCGCGCAGCTTTGATGTTTCAGTTTTTTGAAGGGCTGGGGGTTGAAACCGTTTAGAATCAAAGATTAACGCGGCTTTCTTAATGGCATCAATTTCTATGACTTGTGTATGACTCCTGTATGACATCGATATGACAAATTGAGCGCTTGGGCGGGGTTAAGCCTGCGTTCGGTGAGGGTTTGGTAAGGTGGGTTAACGATGTGTGAACGTGGTTGAGGGGCTGTTGTGGGGCGCTGTTGAGCGTTGGAAGTGAACCCCGCGCCGTCATGCCAAGGCTTGACCTTGGCATCCAGTCAGAGAGCCTTGCGACCCGTCTGGGCGGGTGAATGAACGACTGCTAAGAGCCACAGAATTACCGATGCTGCACAGTCTATGAATGACGGTTTTTACAGGTATTACCAGCAACAAATGAGTTTAAACAAAGAGGTGCGATAACCGCGAGCAACAACCATTTTTCCCGATCGTAGCAACTCAATTTGGCTGTGGGCGGCGTGCAAATCATTGTGCTCGCAATGCCTGCTGGCAGCCCACTGTTTTGGTCGATCAGATCGCACAGTAGTAGCCGGCTGAGTTTATCCTTATCTTAAGGCGAAGCCGCTACGATACCACCCACTTCGTCGTGAAAGTAGTCTCAAATGCCGACCTTTAACTTTAATTTCTACGAGGGTTCGCCCTTTGCCAACGGCTTTGGCTTTGCCTCTCCTGGCACAACTTTTACCTATACAGGTCCCGCCACGGCAGATGGCGACCTTGTCCTCACAGATAACGGCACCGGTCTTGATGGGGAGGATCTTACGCGCAACGAGACCGCCACGGCTGATGCGACGGTCAATGGCCTCACATCAACTGGATCCGCGATTGATGCCACGGCCGGTTTTTTGATCGAGGACACGGTGACGGGCGAGAGTTTTGCGGTTATCCGGCTTGTTATTGAGGACGGCCCTGCCGCAGGGCAATATACGCTATCTGAAGCGCCGCTGGTGGTCGGGCGGACTTACGAATTGCAAGGCTGGACAACAAATCCGTCAGCAGGATCACCGGCGGCATTTACCTATGCCGATTATATATGCTTTGCGTCCGGCGCACTGATAGAGACGACCGACGGCCCCCAGCCCGTTGAAAACCTGCGCGCAGGCTCGCGTGTCATAACGCTTGATCACGGTCCGCAAGCCGTCATTTGGGCGGGGTCGCGCTCGCTGACCTTTGATGCAACGAACGAGAACCAAAAGCCCATTTTCTTGAAACGGAACGCGTTGGGTGCAGGATGTCCTCAACTTGACCTTGTGGTGTCGCCCCAGCACCGAATATTTTTTCAAGCCCGCTCATCAGATGCATTGGCCGGAGACGATGAATTTTTTGCACCCGCTAGTTTTTTTACCGAAAATGGCGCAATCCGGGTGATGCGCGGCAAGAGGTCGGTCACTTATCATACTTTGATGACCGCACGTCACGAAATCATCTATGCAAACGGGCTCGCGGTTGAGACGTTCTATCCCGGACCGCATGGCCTATCCCTGCTGTCGCCAAAAGAGCGTCTCGAAATCCATCTTTCCCTCTTTAAAATAGGCAAACCATGGGCTCTCGACTATGGCGCACATGCGCGCCCCATCCTTAGTCATCATGACTTTAGGAAGTTGAAGCAATTGACTGGAAGCCGCCTGTGCAGTCCTCAATTGGCTTGAGGTCGACACGTCTTTGGATGTGGATCGGTTACCCACCTAAAAGAATGGTGGTTCACTACTTTCGGGCAGCTGCATTTTTAACAATCCATAGTATGACATGAAAAGCAGACCTTTGCGCTGCCGCGACGAACTGGCGGTAAGTTCCCCAAAGGGCCCCTCACGTCACCGGCCCAATTGAGATGGTGCTTGGGGTTAAACGCCCCGCTTTCGGACCGCGTCATGATGGGCAGGCGATCAACCCTTGCCCGTCAGTTTGGGATCAAACGGGGCTTGGGTCAGGTTCTCGTAGCCGTCTTCGGTAATCACGATCTGGTCTTCCAGTTTGATCGAGAAGTCGCCGCCTTCGGGCGAGATCAGCGCCTCGACGCACAGGGTCATGCCCGGTTCCAGATGGTAGTCGAACGCGCCCGGATGGGCCTTGTCCTTATAGCCAATATGGGGCCACTCG
>CAKZTM010000048.1 GCA_937920555.1 uncultured Paracoccaceae bacterium
GAAATGGGGGTGTGACATGCCAGCAATGACCATGATCGAAGCGTTGCGCGACGCGATGGACGTCAAGCTCACGCAAGACCCCTCTGTCGTCATCTTTGGCGAGGATGTGGGCTATTTTGGTGGCGTGTTCCGCTGCACCGCCGGCCTTCAGGCCAAGCACGGACAGGCGCGGGTCTTTGACACGCCGATCAATGAAAGCGCGATTGCGGGGATGGCGATTGGTATGGCGACGCACGGGATGCGGCCTTGCGTCGAGGTGCAATTCGCAGACTACGTGTTTCCGGCCTATGACCAGATAACGCAAGAGGCCGCGCGAATGCGCCACCGCTCTAACGGGCAGTTTAGCTGCCCGATGGTTGTGCGGATGCCAACCGGTGGCGGCATTTTCGGCGGTCAGACCCACAGCCAAAGTCCCGAGGCGTTGTTCACTCATGTAGCGGGTCTCAAGACGGTGATCCCGTCAACGCCCTATGACGCAAAGGGGCTGTTGATTGCGGCGATTGAAGACCCCGATCCAGTGATTTTTCTGGAGCCCAAGCGGCTTTATAATGGACCATTTGACGGCGATCACAGGGGCAAATCCGTGGGTTGGGCGCAGCACCCTGCCGGCGAGGTGCCCCTGGGGCATTATGTCGTGCCCATTGGCAAGGCCGAGGTGCGACGCGAAGGCCCTGACCTGACGATCCTCGCCTATGGCACCATGGTCTACATCGCCGAAGCTGCCGTAGCTCAAGCCGGTATAGACGCCGAGATCATTGATCTGCGCAGCCTGCTGCCGCTTGACCTTGAGACTATACAAGCCTCGGTCGAAAAGACCGGGCGCTGCGTTGTTATTCATGAGGCGACGCGAACCAGCGGCTTTGGCGCCGAGTTAATCGCCGAGGTGCAAGAGGCCTGTTTCTGGCATCTCAAAAGCCCGCTGCAACGTGTGACAGGCTGGGACGCGCCTTACCCGCATGCAACAGAATGGGACTATTTTCCGGGACCGGACCGCGTGGCGCGGGCTTTGATCAAAGCGATGGAGGACTAGATGAATATTCTACCCATCAAACTGCCCGATGTGGGCGAAGGTGTGACCGAGGCCGAAGTGGTCGAATGGCACGTAGAGATCGGTGACATTGTCCGCGAGGACGACATTTTGGCGGCCGTGATGACCGACAAGGCAACTGTTGAAATTCCGTCGCTTTATGACGGCAAGGTTGTTGAGCGCACAGGCGAGGTTGGAAGTGTTCTGGCGATCGGGACAGACCTTGTGCGGATCGAGACTGTGGCCGATGGCCCTGCGGCAGAACCATCCGCGCCGCCGCAAGAGGCATCGCCGGAGCCGGTCGTCGCAACCTCTACACTCGCGCCAGTCCCCTTCCCTGCAGCTGCATCTTCCCCACAAGGCACAGCGCGTCCGCCGCGCGCAGAGGATGCACCCGTGTTGGCATCGCCCGCGATCCGGGCCCGCGCACGTCGGGCCGGGCTGGACCTGCGCCAGATCGCAGGCAGCGGTCCCGCTGGCCGGATTACCTCGGCTGATCTGGACGCGGTTTTTGAACGCGGCCCCGCGCCCGTTGCCGCGAAATCCGCCAAGCGGATGGGCTTTGAGCAGATTAAAGTCGTGGGCATGCGCCGCAAAATTGCCGAACGCATGGCGCTGGCCAACGCACGTATCCCCCACATCACTGTGGTGGAAGAGGTCGATGTCACCGCGCTCGAAGACCTGCGGACACAGCTCAATAAAACCCGCGGCAACCATCCCAAACTGACCCTGCTTCCGATCCTCTCGGCGGCTCTGTGCAAGGCCCTCGTGAAGCACCCTGAAATGAACGCGCATTTTGATGACGATGCAGGTCTGATCACGCGTCACGCGCCGGTGCATATCGGCATTGCAACGATGACCGATGCCGGGCTGACGGTGCCTGTCCTCAAACATGCCGAAGCCTTGGGCCTGTTCCAAACTGCCACCGAGATTGCCCGGCTGGCCGAAGCCGCCCGCACCAGCAAAGCAAGCCGCGATGAGATGAGCGGGTCAACCATCACCATCACATCGCTGGGACCGTTGGGGGCTATTGCCACGACGCCCATCATCAACCATCCAGAGGTCGCAATCCTAGGTGTGAACAAGATGGCCATACGCCCACACTGGGACGGCCAGCAGTTTGTGCCACGCAAGATGATGAACATCTCCGCCAGCTTTGATCACCGCGTCATCGACGGATGGGACGCTGCGGTCTTCGTGCAAAAACTGAAAACCTTGCTGGAAACCCCGGCACTGATCTTTGTGGAAGGGTAGCCATGCAAACCGAACATTGTCAGGTTCTGATCATCGGCGCTGGTCCGGGTGGCTATGTCTGCGGCATCCGCGCGGGCCAATTGGGCCTGAACACCATTGTGCTCGAAGAGGCCAAGCCAGGTGGCACCTGTCTGAATGTGGGCTGCATTCCCTCCAAGGCACTGATCCATGCGGCCGATGAGTTTCACAAACAGACAGCACCCAACACGATCGGCATTCAATCCAGCGGCACCACCATCGATTTCAGCCAGACCCAAGCCTGGAAAGACGGGATTGTGACGCGGCTGACCGCAGGCGTCACCGGATTGCTGAAAAAGGCAACAACCAAACTCGTTCATGGCCGCGCCCAAATCGAAGACGGCAAAACCGTGCTGGTTGAAACCGCCGAAGGCCCGCTGCGGATCACGTGCGATTATCTGGTTCTGGCCACAGGCTCGCGCCCCATGGAACTGCCGCAGCTGCCATTTGGGGGTAATGTCATCTCCTCAACCGAGGCGTTGTCGCTCAGCGAAATCCCCAAACGTCTGGCGGTTGTGGGCGGCGGTTATATCGGGCTTGAGATCGGGACAGCCATGGCGAAACTGGGTGCTCAGGTCACCATCGTTGAAATTGCGGACCGGGTGCTGCCACAATATGATGCAGCCCTCACAAAACCGGTTGAGGCGCGCCTCGCGGACTTGGGCGCGACGCTTTATCTTGGCGCGCGGGCCAGTACTGTTTCGGGGAATGGGGCTCTGACAATTGAAACCCCCAAGGGCCCCGCCGAGATTGCAGCGGACAAGATCCTTGTCGCCACAGGCCGCGCGCCGAATTTGCAGGGGTTCGGGCTGGAGGATTTGGGCCTGACGACGGACGGCCCCTTCCTGCGCGTCGATGACCGCTGTGCAACCTCTATGCGTAGGGTTTATGCGATTGGCGATATCACGGGCGATCCGATGCTGGCCCACCACGCCATGGCGCAAGGCGTTGTCGTGGCCGAGCATTTGGCCGGACTGCCCACGGTTTGGGACAAGCGCGCGATGCCGGGGGTTTGCTTCACCGACCCTGAAGTTGTTGTCGTCGGGGAGTTGCCTTCAGACGCAATGGTTGTGTCGACATTCCCGTTCGCCGCCAATGGCCGCGCGATGACTATGGAGCGGACCGATGGCTTTGTACGCGTCGTGCACGACAAAAAGTCAGAGGTGATCTTGGGCATTCAGGCCGTGGGTGCCGGTGTCTCGGAACTGGCGGGGGAATTCGCGCTTGCTATAGAGATGTGCGCAACCTTGCGTGACTTGGCCGACACGGTCCACGCGCACCCGACCCTAGGAGAGAGCGTGCAGGAGACGGGACACTTGGCGCTTGGCCATGCGCTTCACATCTAAAGTGTGGTGTTTCAGGCATTGGATTGAGGGGGAAGGGTGCGCAAGGCTACCAAAAACTCTTTTTTATCAAACTCATATCTGACGCAGGCTGGTTATTCTGCGCTATTTACATCTCGTTCACGATAGAAGCGCAGTTTCGTCTTGGCTTTGAACGGCATGTCTGGCGACCTCAGTTGCAAAGCCTCGAAGAACATCCCGGTTCGGTAAGTTTATGCTGCTTAAGCAATAGCTGCATCCGCACAGGTCCGCTTTGTCAGCACCCTACCTGTTCGCCGGCGGCTCGAATTTGTAGTTTTAGCGAATGACCGCTCTGACGGGGCGCATCGCAGTGCTCGGATCAGTTGGCCAGTTGCCGGTTTGGCCGGAAAAAACACATCAATCCAAATGTCGCGGTCCACCCTGCGAGAAAGCATGCTCGACGCTCTCAAGACTAGATTTTCCAATCAAAGGTGCATCGTGCCAGTATTCATGACAACGCCGCATTCTGCCAAAAGATCTGGCGCGCCTCTGTATGACGAGGGATAGCGTTAGTAACAGCGCACAGTCAAATGATAACTTCGGTAGCAAAGCGATGTCATTTGAACGGACTCATTGGCATCCCAGCGCTCCTACAATCCAAAATTCACAAAACGCTAAGCCCAAAAAATTTGCGACCAAACACTGGTACGAAAAATTTTTCTTTGAGGAAAAATTTTATATGGTATGCCCTAAAGAGCGAAAACACTAACGGAGGCTTTACCGATGTTCGAAATGAAACGACGCACGATGGTTGCGTCAATCGCGCTGACACTTGCTCTTGGAACGGGG
>CAKZTM010000049.1 GCA_937920555.1 uncultured Paracoccaceae bacterium
CCCGTACACCCGACATTCCCACTTGCGCTGGCAAGCATTTCCGTCAACTGTCACCCCGTTGACCAAAAACGCAGAGACACGCCATGACAGCCAACTTCGCACCGCCCGCCCAAAGCTCCTACGATGTCGTCATTGTGGGCGGCGCCATGCTGGGGTCCTCCTGCGCGTGGTTCACCGCCAACAACCCGGATTTTGACGGCTCCATATTGGTGGTCGAGCGCGATCCCACCTACGAGTTCAGCTCCACCGCCCACACCAATTCGTGCATGCGCCAACAATTCTCCGCAGAGATCAACGTGCAAATCTCCCAGTTTGCAGCCGATTTCGTGAAAAACTTCCGCAGCTATATGGGCGATGACCCGCGTGTGCCCGACGTGCTTTTGCAAAGCTACGGCTACATGTATCTGGCCGATAATGACGACTTCGCGCAGACCCTCAAAGACGCCCAGGCGATCCAGTCCAAACTTGGCGCAGGCACAAAATTCATGACTACCGACGAGATTGCCGCTGCCTATCCGTTTTACAATCTCGACGATATTGTGGGGGGGAATCACAACCTCAAAGACGAAGGCTATTTCGACGGCAACACGCTGTTTGACTGGTGGAAACGCTCCGCCCGCGAAAAGGGTGTGGAATATGTGACCAATGAAGTCGTCGCCATGACCCTCAATAGCGCCGAGACCCAAGTGCAAAGCGTTACCCTCAAAACCGGCGAAACGATTGCGTGCGGCCAAGTGGTCAACGCCTCCGGTCCGCGCGCCGTTGAGACCTCGCGCATGGCCGGGATAGAGATCCCGGTGGAGCCGCGCAAACGCTACACATTCATCTTTGACGCCGAACAGCCGCTGGACCGCGACCTGCCTCTGACCATCGACCCCTCTGGTGTGCATATGCGCACTGACGGGCAATATTATCTGGCCGGTTGCCCCCCCGATGATGACCCGGCGGTGGACTATGATGATTTCGTGCAGGACCACTCCATTTGGGAGGAAAAAGTCTGGCCGGTCATCGCCACGCGCGTGCCCCAGTTTGAGGCGATCAAGCTGATCAACTCCTGGGCCGGTCACTACGCGTTCAACACGTTTGATCAAAACGCCATTCACGGCCCCCATAACCGGGTCAGCAATTTCATCTTCGTCAACGGCTTTTCCGGTCACGGCTTCCAGCAATCCCCGGCCATGGGGCGCGGCGTGTCCGAGATCGTGACCTATGGCCAATACCGCACTCTTGATCTGACGCCGTTCAGCTTCACCCGGATCGAGGCCCAGGAGACGTTCGTCGAAAAAGCGGTCATCTAGCCAAGGCGCGGCGCGGCTCAGGCAGCGTCCGCCCCGCTTAAAGCGTTTTGCTTTTAACTTGAGACATAAGCCATCACCTAACCCGTTGAAATCTGTCATTACACAAAGCCGTAGGTGGTTCAGGGTTTAAAGCGGAACGCTTTAGGGTTTGTTCATAAAGTGGCAAAAATCACCGCGCGCAGGCTTAACGATCGGCCAAAATCGCCTTTGTCCGACAAAATGTCATACAAATGTCATACACAAATCATACAGTTTGTGACTCCACACCAACCCGCGTTAACCTTTAAAAATAAGGGCCAAACGCCCGTCCGGTGATGATCTGTCCGAAAACCCTACATGCGCTGTTTTTCGCGCTGCACCATTCCAAACAAATCCCGTGGATCATCGGGATCCGCGATCATATCAAGGTTCACATAACGCTCCGATGTCTTGAGCGCATCCCTGAGCCATCTCAGCGCCGAAAAGTCCTCAATCGCAAAGCCCACCCCGTCAAACAAGGTGATCGCCCGGTCGTCAACGCGCCCGGCAATCTCGCCGGTCAACACCTGCCATAGCTCCTTGACAGGATGGTCCGCATCAAGCTGCTGAATGTCGCCTTCTATGCGGGTTTGCGGCGGATATTCGACGTAAATATCAGAGCGTAACAGGATATCGCGGTGCAGCTCGGTCTTGCCCGGACAATCCCCGCCAATGGCGTTGATGTGAAGCCCGGCACCAACCATGTTATCGGTCAAAATGGTCGCATATTGCTTGTCCGCGGTGCATGTGGTGACCACATCCGCGCCCTCAATGGCTTCCTCGGGCGAGGCGCACGCCACAAGGTTCAGACCCGAATTTTCCAGATTTCGCATCGCCTTTCGGGTCGCCTGCGGGTCCACATCGTAAAACCGGACCGACCCGATCCCGCAGATTTTGCGCAAGGCCAACGCCTGAAATTCCGATTGTGCCCCGTTGCCGATCAGCGCCAAGGTCGAAGCCCCTTTGCGGGCCAGATATTTCGTTGCAACCGCCGATGTCGCAGCCGTCCGCAACGCCGTCAAAACCGTCATCTCCGACAGCAAAACCGGGTAACCGGTCTCCACAGAGGCCAACAGCCCAAAAGCCGTAACTGTCTGTAATCCCTCACGCATATTCTTGGGATGACCGTTGACATATTTAAAACCATAGTCGATCCCGTCAGACGTGGGCATCAACTCAATCACCCCTTCCGATGAATGAGAAGCAACCCTAGGCGTCTTGTCAAAAAGCGGCCAGCGCCGGAAATCTTCCTCGATATATTCGGCAATCTCAGCCATGCAGTCCTCTATGCCGCGGCTCAAAACCAGCCGCATCATGTTTTCCACACTGACAAACGGCACCAGATTAAGATCGTCTTTCATCAAAAACTCTTTGTTTTACGGTCAAGAATGCGACGGCCAAACAGCGATGCGGTCAAATCGACCAAAAGCGTCGCAGTCCTGCCCCGAACATCCAAAAACGGGTTTAACTCAACAAGATCAAGAGACCGTAAAAGCCCGGCCTCTTGAACCATCTCCATAATCAGATGAGCCTCCCGAAAGGTGGCCCCTCCAGGCACCGTTGTGCCCACACCCGGCGCGATATCCGGGTCCAGAAAATCCACATCCAAACTTACATGCAACCACCCATCCGCCGCCGCCACCCGCTCCAAAAACGCCCTAAGCGGGGCCACAACACCAAACTCGTCAATGGCGCGCATATCATGAAGCGCCATGTCAGTTTGCGACAGGCCGGTGACCTCCGGCGGATCAACCGACCGCAGACCCATCATGCAGATATTGCCCGGATCAACCGCATGTTTGAGATCAGGATAATAGCGCTCAAAACCGGGCTGACCGGTGAAATAGGCCACCGGCGTGCCGTGCAGATTGCCACTTTTCGTGGAGGTCAAACTGTTGAAATCAGGATGGGCATCAAGCCATAAAACAAAGACCGGCCGGCCCTCATCGTGCGCTGCTCGGGCAATTCCCGCAACAGTGCCGGCAGACAGGCTATGATCGCCACCAAGAAAAATCGGAACACCCTGCCGCGCCGCACTGTCAGCGGCATCCGTTAAAGCATCAATCCAACCGGCAATTTCATCAAGATTGCGCAAAGCGGGATTTTCGTGAACCGGACGCGGCACAATCGCCGGCGACACATCGCCGCGATCCTCAACACTGTGTCCAAGTGCCAAAAGCGTCTGAGCCAGACCCGCCGTGCGCAAGGCCTCGGGCCCCATAGCACATCCCCGCTGGCTGGCCCCCTCCTGAACAGGTGCCCCTACCAAAATACAATTCCGCATCCACACACCCTCCCAAAAGCTCCTGTTAGTATCAACCGCATAATAAACGGATCATAAACCTAAACTTGCTCAATTGACCCAACCATCGCCAATAGGCGACATGAAAGCCGCAACCACCACCATTCGATTTCCCCCAAAATACTCAATGGACCCAAGCCACGGGCAACACATCAATGGGTCAAAAGAAACCCGGACGCCACCGCCACCCCGCGCATCCCCGGATGGGGATGCAAACCACCGCGTCGCGCTCACCGAGCGCGTCATTTTGGTCAAACTTCTCACACCCTCATATCCGCTTGCCCCTTGATCATCCCCCCGAACGACCCGCGCGCTAAAGCGCTTTGCTTTTAACTTGAGACATAAGGCATCACCTAACCCGTTGAAATCTTTCATTTCTGATGGTTTTAGGTGATGTCGGGTCTAATGCGCAACGCCCTAGGCCCCGCCACTCTGCCCAATTCAGCCCTCCCCAATACCATCAAAGGCCAAATACACCCGCCAAAGCTCAAATACAGGTAAAAAAACCTGAGCCCCTGATGTAGACTAGCGCCAGAACAACGAGGTGCCCCATGTCCGCTCTACGTCAAACGATCCGCAAAAATATCCGCACACCCGAGGCGCAGGCGATCAAAGCCCTCATGCAAACCGCTGATATCACCCAAGAGACGCGGGCGCAGATCACCGCGCGCGCCATTGAACTGGTCAAAACAATCCGGGCCCAAGACAATAACAGCCTGATGGAGCTGTTTTTGGAGGAATATGGCCTCTCAACCGATGAAGGCGTCGCACTCATGTGTCTGGCCGAGGCGCTGCTGCGCGTGCCCGACACAGATACGATTGATGCACTGATCGAGGATAAAATCGCCCCCTCCGAATGGGGACAGCATTTGGGCAAATCCTCCTCCTCGCTGGTGAATGCCTCCACATGGGCGCTGCTGTTGACCGGATCGGTTCTTGATGAGCCCAAGACAAAGGGCATCAGCGCAACCCTGCGCAGCGCCATCAAACGTCTCGGGGAGCCGGTGATCCGCCGCGCTGTGGGCCGCGCCATGAAAGAAATGGGGGCCCAGTTTGTCCTTGGGCGCGACATAGGCGAGGCCATGAAAAACGCAAAAAGCCAAGAAAACCAAGGCTATACCTATTCTTACGACATGCTGGGCGAGGCGGCAATGACCGACGCGGATGCCAAGCGCTTCCATCTGGCCTATTCCAGCGCCATCACCGCTCTGGCACCCGCCTGCACCTCAGATGACATCCGCCAGAACCCCGGCATCTCGGTCAAGCTTTCAGCACTTTTCCCCCGCTATGAGGAAGCCCAGCGCAAGCGCGTGATGGACATTCTTGTGCCGCGCACCCGCGCGCTTGCACTCTTGGCCAAATCCACCGGCATGGGCTTTAATATCGACGCCGAAGAGGCCAACCGCCTTGAGCTGTCCCTTGATGTGATCGAGGCGGTTCTGGCCGATCCGTCGCTGGCCAAATGGGACGGCTTTGGTGTGGTTGTGCAGGCCTACGGCAAACGTGCGCCTTTGGTGATTGACTGGCTTTACGATCTGGCCGCCCGGCATGACCGCCGCATCATGGTCCGGCTGGTCAAAGGGGCCTATTGGGACACGGAGATCAAAGCGGCTCAAGTCCTTGGCCTGAGCGGCTTTCCGGTGTTCACCAATAAATCCGTCACCGATGTGAGCTACATCGCCTGCGCGCGCAAACTCTTGGCCATGACAGACCGGATTTACCCGCAATTTGCCACCCATAACGCCCGCACGGTGGCCGCCGTGCTGGAGCTGGCCACCGACAAAGACAGCTTTGAGTTTCAACGCCTTCACGGGATGGGCGAGGCGCTCCATGAGATCGTGCACACCAAGGAAAACACCCGCTGCCGCATCTACGCGCCGGTTGGCCCGCACAAAGACCTGCTGGCCTATCTTGTGCGCCGATTGCTCGAAAACGGCGCCAACAGCTCCTTCGTCAATCAAATTGTCGATGACAGCGTTCCACCTGAAGTGGTGGCCGCCGATCCGATTGAGGCCGCTCTGGCGCTTCCTGACCCGGCTGAGAACCCCAAAACCGTGCTGCCCGCGCAGATTTACGCCCCGGCCCGGATTAACTCGCGCGGCTTTGATTTGACCGATCCCACCACAGTCCGGCAACTCGACAAGGCCCGCAGCACGTTTGAGCAGCACCGCTGGACCGCAACCTGCCTGATTGCGGCTGATCTTGACCATACACCTGCCCGGCCATCTATCAGTCCAAGCAACCGCGCGGACCTTGTGGCGCATGTGCATGAGGCCTCTGACGCCGATATCGCCGCAGCACTTGAGGCCGCAACCCCGTGGCAGGCACCGGTGCAAGACCGCACCCAAATCCTGCTCAAAGCCGCTGATCTCTATGAGGAAAACTTCGGTGAGATATTTGCGCTTTTGGCCCGCGAGGCTGGTAAAACTCTGATGGATTGCGATGCGGAAATCCGCGAGGCTGTGGACTTCCTGCGCTATTACGCCACCCAAGCCCCGGCCCATAGAGGTGCAAGCCCACATGGGACATTTGCGTGTATTTCGCCTTGGAATTTCCCCGTTGCGATTTTCACCGGGCAGATCGCAGCAGCGCTGGCCATGGGCAATGCGGTGATCGCAAAACCGGCCGCGCAAACACCCGCTTTGGCGCATCTTTGCACCGGTCTGCTGCACCAAGCAGGTGTGCCAAAAGCCGCATTACAGCTTTTGCTCGGGGATGGCCCGACCGTGGGCGGCGCGCTCACCTCTAGCCCCAAGATCAAAGGCGTGTGCTTTACCGGCTCAACCCGGACCGCGCAGACCATCCACCGCAATATTGCCGAACATTTGGCCCCACACACCCCCTTTATCGCAGAAACGGGCGGGCTGAATGCGATGATCGTCGACAGTACCGCCCTGCCTGAACAGGCGGTGCGCGACATCATGGCCTCGGCATTTCAAAGTGCCGGGCAGCGCTGTTCGGCCTTGCGCTGTCTTTACGTGCAGGACGATGTGGCAGACCCCATATTGAACATGCTCTTTGGCGCCATGGAGGAATTGACCGTCAGCGCTCCTTGGCGGTTAGAGACCGATCTGGGCCCGGTGATCGACCAAGACGCCAAAAACAATATTTCGGCCTATATCGACGCAGCGGCGCAAGATGGCAGGCTTCTAAAGACAATTCCTGTGCCGCAAGACGCCACGTTTTGCGCGCCTTGCGTGATCGAAATCTCCGGCATTCACCACATGAAACATGAGATTTTTGGCCCGGTGTTGCATGTTGTCCGCTTTCGCGCGGCTGATCTGGACCAAGTTCTCGCAGATATTAACGCCACAGGTTACGGGCTGACATTTGGCCTGCACACCCGCATTGATGACCGGGTGCAGCATGTGGTGGATCACATCCATGCGGGCAATATCTACGTCAATCGCAACCAAATCGGCGCGGTTGTAGGCTCCCAACCGTTTGGCGGGCACGGCCTATCTGGCACGGGCCCAAAGGCCGGGGGGCCGCTTTATTTGGCGCGGTTTTGTAAAGGCTCGGACGCTGTGCCCGACCTTGGCGAAACCTCCCTGCCGGGGCCAACGGGCGAGTCAAATCGGCTGTCATGTCTGCCCTTGGGCAAAGTGCTTTGTCTGGGGCCGGATGTGGCCGCTCAAACCGCTCTGGTGGAGGCAGGCGGGTGTGAAGCCCTCACCGATGCGACTGCACTCGCAGATACCCCCTCCGTCGTTGCGGTGGTTTTTGATGGTCCCGCCGACGCGGCACGCGCGCTACGGACCGAACTCGCGCAAAAAGACGGGCCGATCATTCCGCTGGTACAAAGCGACAATCTGAGCAGTTATCTTATTTTGGAGCGGCATATTTGCATCGACACGACCGCCAGCGGCGGGAATGCCGCACTGCTTGCGGAATAGTCCTTGGATCAAGCCACCGCACGCGCCAGAGCGCATTGCTGCCACAGGCTGTTGATGGCCTGCACCAAATGCTCGATATCGGCGTCTGAATGCAGAGGCCCCGGTGTAAACCGCAACCGCTCCGTCCCTTTGGGGACAGTCGGATAATTGATGGGCTGCACGTAAATTCCGTACTCATCCATCAAAATATCGGCGATCATTTTGCACTTCACAGGGTCTTTGATCATTACCGGGATAATGTGGCTGGGATTGTCCAAATGCGGGATGCCCACCTGATCAAGCCGGGCACGCAGCCTGGCCACTTGCCGTTTTTGGGCGGCCCGCTCGATCCGGCTGGCCTTGAGATGGCGGATGGATGCGGTCGCACCTGCCGCCACCGCAGGCGGCAAGGCAGTGGTGAAGATAAAACCAGAGGCAAAAGAGCGAATGAAATCGCACAGCGCCTCAGAGCCGGTAATATACCCGCCCATGACCCCAAAGGCCTTGGCCAAGGTGCCCTCGATCAGGGTCACACGGTCCATCACCCCGTCCCGCTCAGCAATACCGCCGCCGCGTGGCCCGTACATGCCCACCGCGTGAACTTCATCAAGATAGGTCATGGCGTTGTACTTGTCTGCCAGATCGCAGATCGCCTCAATGGGGGCAATGTCACCATCCATGGAGTAAACGCTCTCAAAGGCGATAATCTTGGGCGCGTCCGGGTCGCAGGCTTGCAACTGGCGCTCCAAATCCGCCAAATCATTATGCGCCCAGATTTTCTTTTCACACCGGGCGTGGCGAATACCTTCGATCATGGACGCATGATTGAGCGCATCCGACAGGATCACAGCGCCGGGTAATTTGCCACCAAGAGTAGACAGCGCCGCCCAGTTGGACACATAGCCCGATGTAAACAAAAGTGCGGCCTCTTTGCCGTGAAGATCGGCCAGCTCCGCCTCCAAAAGCAAGTGCTGGTGGTTGGTGCCAGAGATGTTGCGGGTCCCGCCTGCCCCTGCACCATTGGTATCAATCGCTGTTTTCATAGCCTCCAGAACATCGGGATGCTGCCCCATGCCCAGATAGTCGTTCGAGCACCAAACGGTGACGTCGCGCTCGGCACCCTCATGGTAGTTTTTGGCCGCTGGGAATGCCCCGCGTTTGCGTTCAAGATCCGCAAAAACCCGGTAGTTTCCCTCATCGCGAAGCGCATCAAGATGGGAATTGAAAAGCTCGTCATACGTCATCGTAAATCCTCGGGTCTTGAGCGAAGCCGCGACAGCTTCATCTGAGCGCATCTTAGAATGATTCTCAGGCAGTTTCCAGAACACCACACCAAAGTGGTCGAACCAATAAAAAGCCAGAGAAGCCATATACCTGCAAATGTGACATGACAGTTAATTCAAAACCGTGCTTTGACAAAGATCAAACCGTATAAATGCGCTGATTTAGCGCAGAAATAACAGCCACAGGCCCGGCAAGCCTGTGAGAATTGTCACCGATTTTGCACTTATAGCGCGGGATTGGACAAGCTGGCATGGGCCTGTGCCAAAGCCTCCAGCCTCACCGCAACATCCCCGTCCGGCGCACAAGACCGCCGGGTGGTAAGGCTGACATGCACCAAAAACTGCACGCCGGTGGCCAGAATCGTGCCGTCCGCATCCATCATGCGGTGAAACAACCGCAGCTTTTTGCCCTGCCCTTCAAGGACTTGGCTATCCACCCGAATGTGCTGGCCAACCTTGGTCTCCTGCTTGAACTGGATATGAATATCGACGGTGAAAAAGCTGAAACCGGCCGCCACGTAATCTTCATCCGCCCCGATGGAGGCCAAAACCACGTCGGCAGCATCCGAGAACACTTGCCCATAGCGGCTTTCATTCATGTGGCCATTATAATCAGCCCAATCTGTTGGCACGACCCTATCCACAGTCTGGATCATGCCGCCCGATGAAGGCCGCGCCAAAGGCTGGCCATCCTCGTGATCACGGATCAATGCCCCGGCCCCGGCGCCGCGCGCTTTCAACGCCCGCAGCATCGCCACCAGATTGCCATCGCGCAAACGCTCTAACTCGCGGATCGACAGATGGCCGGACTGGGCGTCGGATTGATCGGCGATCTTCTGGGCCAGCGCGTCTGTCAGCTCAGGTACATCCATCAGCTTGGTCCAGGGCCATGACAGGCACGGCCCGAACTGAGCGATGAAATGGCGCATACCTGCCTCACCGCCTGCAATGCGGTAGGTCTCAAACAGGCCCATCTGCGCCCAGCGCAACCCGAAACCGTAGCGGATCGCGTCATCAATTTCCTGGGTCGTGGCGATATCATCCTTGATCAACCACAACGCCTCGCGCCAGACGGCCTCCAACAACCGATCGGCGATATGGGCGTCAATCTCCGCGCGCACTTCAAGCGGATAAAGCCCCACAGATTGCAACATGGTCTTGGCGCGCATCACCGCCGCACCAGCGGTTTTGGGCGATGGCACCAGCTCAATCAACGGCAAGAGATAAACCGGATTGAACGGATGGGCGACCATGATCCGGGACGGATCAGCCGCCCCCTCTTGCAGTTGCGAGGGGGTAAATCCGGAGGTCGAGGAGCCGATAATCGCATCCCCCGAATGGGCCTGAATATCCGCTAAAACACCGTGCTTGAGATCAAGCCGCTCCGGCACGCTTTCTTGCACCCAGTCCGCCCCGGTTACAGCCTCCGCCACCGAGCCGGCAAAACTCAGCGCGCCCTCCGCAGGCAGGCTGCGCTCGTAAAGCTGCGGCAGGCTCGCCCGCGCATTATCCAGAACCGCTGCGATCTTACGCTCGGCCTCCGGGTCAAGATCGAACACCGCCACATCCCAACCGTTGAGCAAGAACCGCGCGGCCCATCCGCCACCGATAACACCTCCGCCAATGATAGCCGCCTTCATCGCGGTGCCCTCTTCACAAGACCCAATTTCTCACGCACCTCACCGGGTCCAATCACACGGGCACCCATACCCTCGATGATACCGACCGCGCGCCCGACCAGCGCCTCATTGGTGGCCAGCTCGCCTTTTGCCAGCCACAGGTTATCCTCTAGCCCGACACGCACATTTCCCCCCGCAAGGACCGACGCCGCCACATAGGGCAACTCGTGGCGACCCAGAGCGAAGGCAGACCATGTCCAATCGTCCGGCACATTATTAACCATCGCCAAAAATGTATTCAGATCATCTGGCGCGCCCCAAGGCACCCCCATGCAAAGCTGCACCAAGGCGGGACTGTCCAGCACACCGTCCGTAACCAACTTTTTGGCCAGCCAGAGATGGCCTGTATCAAACGCCTCAATCTCGGGCCTCACGCCGAGATCGGTCATCATCCGGCCCATCGCCTCCAACATGCCCGGCGTGTTGGTCATGACATAATCGGCTTCCGCAAAATTCATCGTACCGCAATCAAGCGTGCAAATCTCCGGCAGACATTCCGCGATATGCGCGACACGCTCCTCGGCACCTGCCATATCGGTCCCGGCCTGCAGCGGCAGCGGCGCACCGGGTCGCCCGAATACCATATCTCCGCCCATACCGGCGGTCAGGTTCAACACCACATCCACATCCGCATCCCGAATGCGCTCAGTGACCTCGCGGTAAAGTGCCAGATCGCGGGCAGGCTTACCGGTGGCAGGGTCGCGCACATGGCAATGCACAATCGCAGCCCCCGCGCGCGCCGCTAAAATCGCACTTTCGGCGATTTGCTCAGGGCTGCGCGGCACATGCGGGCTGCGATCCTGAGTGGCCCCCGAGCCGGTCACGGCGCAGGTTATAAATACGTCACCATTCATTTCTAAAGGCATGTCTGTCCCCTCGATTTAGAGGCACATTACTGAAATCAACGGCGGTGGTTAGCTCCAAAACGACATGGGACAGCAAAAAAATGGGCGACCAATGCGCCGCTTAGGGGCGGGGAAAGGTCGCGATAAATTCCGCGCCCTGCACGTCGCCCGCGCTGATCACCTCAATCGTGCCGTTGTGCTGGGTCATGATCTTTCGGGCAATCGCAAGCCCGAGCCCGCTGCCCTCGACATCATCGCGCGGCTTTAATGTGGTCATGAGTTCAAAAATCTTGGCGTGAAATTTCGGATCAATCCCCGGCCCGTCATCGCGCACAATCAGACGCAAGCCGTCCGCCGCGCCTTCCGTCGAAAGATGCACGTTTTGCGCCCCGTGCTTGGCCGCATTGGAGACCAGCGCACTGATCAGGGTCACGATATCACGCTCAGCGCCGTGCAGATGTGCCACCTGAAAGTCAGAGCTGACCGCAAACCCCTCCGGCAAATCCAGATCTTTGGTCACCTGACCGAGCGCCTCGTGCAGCTCGATCCGACCACGCGATTGCATCCGGCCCACACGCGAATAAGTCAGCAAATCTTTCATCATATTGTCGAGCCGCAGGGCTTGCTCGGACAGCACCTTCACGTGCTCGGCCACACTGTTGGGAATTCCACCGGTTTCGGCGCGCAAATCCTCTTCAATCCACTGCGGCACAACCGTCAACGCACGTATGGAGGCCCGCAAATCGTGAGAGATGTGGTATACGAAATGCTCCAACTCATTGTCGGCCGGCCCAACATCTGCACGGGCTTGATCGCTCTGAGCACTCATGGCGGTTCAGCCCTTCTTGTTTGAGGTCCGCGACCACAAAGCCGCTAATTCAACAAGACTGCACTAAATTCAGGGTTGAATCCAGTAAGCTATCTACACGCCGATTGACATTCAGCGATTTTGCCACAAACTATGCCGCAAACCGTTGAAAGACGCCCACAAAATCGAAGGGGTTGGAGCGTGTCCGTTGATGTATCACCTGAGCGCAGCTACAAAGAAGTGCAATTCCTGATTGTGGATGATGACAGTGTAAGCATCATGTCTATTGAGCGGGCCATCAAGAAATTGCGGCTGGTCAATCCGGTGCGTAATGCGCGCGATGGTCGCGAAGCTCTTGATATCCTTCGCGGAACCAATGGTCGGGTGAAAATCGAAGCGCCCTTCGTGGTCATTCTCGATCTTGACATGCCCGAGATGAACGGCATCGAGTTTCTCGAAGAAGTGCGCGACGATCCCGAGCTGAAATCCTCGGTCATCTTTGTTCTGACCGCCTCGGACGCACCCGAAGATGTCACAAAAGCCTATGAGAAGAATATCGCAGGCTATGTGGTGAAAGAGAACGCCTACGACACGTTCCGCCAGACTTTGTCGATGATCGATACGTTCTCAAGTGTGGTCGTTTTGCCGACCTGATCCTACCACCGGTATGTGGCCCCCAGCTTGATGAACGGGATGACCGAGATGTCGGACAATTCCTCGTTCACCGCCGCCATCTCCGCTGCCAGATCGCTTGCGGACACGGTTCCGGTGGCGTCTGACACGGATGCGGACATACCGCCGATATACATCACACCAACATCGGAAGAAACCGACCAACCGGCCCCAAAATGGCCGTTGAAGCCCAGCGCAACTACGGGTGCGACCGTGTTGTCGGGCGTGCTGCGCATGCTCAGATCAACACCGGCGTAGGTGTTCGCGCCAACCTCAACGGACCCCACGGCCCGACCGGTGGCCTCCAGATTGGTCTTGAACAAACCGCCCGTCACCCGGAACGAGCCACCGCTTGGGTAATAATCCGCCAAAACTCCGACCCCGCCGACCGAGCCGGAAATATCATAATCGATACCGTCTACCTCAGTCGAAGAGTTGGCACTGCCAAAGGCCACGGGCAGACGCACCGCGGTCCGTCGCCCGGTCTGCACCGCAGGCTCCACAACCAAACCCATCGTGCCCACACCAACACCCACACTATAGGGCTGGGTGAACTGGCTGGAATTTTGCCCCTCACATGCGAGCAAGGCGGAGCACAAAAGCCCCAAAGAGACATGGGTGTATTTCATCAAAAGGCTCCAGAATTGCGGTGACAGGCCCCTCCTACCGTTCAGGCTTAAACGAAGGGTTAACCACAACCAGACCCGCTCAGAGGCGAAAGCGCCGCGCGCCCTGCCCGGTCAGTTTAACCTCCGCGTTGAACCGGTCCTCCAACAATGTCTCGCCGGTCAACACATCAAACCAATCCCAAGAGGCCGTCCGCTCCTTTGGAGCCCGAAAATACAGAAAATGCATCTCGAACCCTTTCCAGCGCAGGCGTTTGACAAAATCCGCGCCGAAGGACGTACGCAAATGCGCCGACACACAACGCGCCCCCCCGCCCGACGGATCAAACGCCGCAAACCCCAACAGATCGCGCCCGGCCGAGACATCAATCCAGCGCCGCTCTCCCCGTTTCAGTTCGTCCAGCGTGTCTTGGGTGCCCACCGCATCGGCCTGAAAGCTGACAAGCGGGACCGAATGCCCGATGGTCAGCAACTTGGCCGTGGCCGGGGCCTTGTCCAGCACGCGAAGCGCTAAAGCCCCGCCAATGGAATGGCCAACCAGCACAATCTCGTCTGCGTCTGCCGCCGCCACACGGGTCGCGAAACCCTCAATCAATGCCTCCAGCCGGGCGTCATCGCGCCGCGCCATGCGCCGTGCAGCCCAAGCGATGCGGGCGGCGTAATAGACCCCAAACCGGTCATCAAACCGGTGCAACAGCCACAGTGCGGCAAGCCCGCCGCCAAGGGCAATGACAAAGCCCGGCCAAGACACCAATGCCAAAACCGCCAGAATGGGAAGGAGCACAAGAATGGGCATAAACGCCCACATCACCAACAGACCCAGACCCCAATCGGCGCGCCTGACTTTGCCGAACATCCCCAAACGCAATGTTGTCAGCCAAAGCGTGACCATAGACCAAGTACTGGCCCAGAACGGCAGATCAAACCGGGCCCGGATCACCTGGGTCCAATCCATGAAGTGAAATTCCGTTTCCACCGCGCCGGACGACAAAAGCCACATGTCGCCTTGCAGATCACCAACGCTCAAATCACCACCGTGACGCTCCGCGTAAAGCCGCGCCTCGCGCTTTTGCCACAGATTGAAAAACCGAGGCCCGCGCCGGTCAAAGCCGTGAAAATAAAATACCTGCCTGCGCAACTTGGGGGTCTGCATAGGTTGCCTCTTATCATGCGAGCCTGCGGGCGGACCACTCCAATTCCACCGCAAAGGGCGCGAAGGACCACCCCCGGCCACAAATCTTCCTCGCCACACAAATATTTATACAAAGTTTGACTATTTGTACATTTTGTCTTACCCGTGGGAAATACGAACTCAACCGCATGCCGCCAAAATTGGGGCAGACCCGGAGGAAAGCATGAAACTCACAGTAAATGGTGAACCCCACGACGTTTCCGTGCCCGATGATATGCCCCTGCTTTGGGTCTTGAGGGACGAGCTAAAAATCACCGGCGTGAAATATGGCTGCGGCATCGCCCAGTGCGGCGCCTGCACGGTTCACATTGACGGGCAAGCGGTCCGGTCCTGCCAGGTGGCCATCAGCGATGTACAGGGCGAGATCACAACGATCGAAGGCTTGCGCACGCCCGACAGCCTCCATGTGGTTCAAGAGGCGTGGATCGAAAAGCAGGTGGCCCAATGCGGGTACTGCCAGTCTGGCCAAATCATGCAGGCCGCCGCCCTTTTGGACGTCAATCCAGCGCCTTCAGATGCACAAATCGACGCCGTGATGTCCGGCAACCTATGTCGCTGCGGAACTTATCCGCGCATTCGCGATGCGATCAAATCCGCATCCGCAAAGTTGGAGGGTTAAAGATGGGCCGTTTACGCACAATTGCACGCCGCAGCTTTCTGATCGGGTCCGTCGCAATCGCAGGTGGCGTCGCCTTTGGCACCTATATGGTGCGCAAAACGCCCGACAATCCGCTGATCGACGACCTTGCGGAGGGCAGCGCCACCTTCAATCCATGGGTCATGGTCAGCGATGAAAAAGTGACGCTCATCGTGCCCCATGCAGATACAGGCCAAGGGGTCGCCTCTATGCAGGCGGCGTTGATTGCCGAAGAGCTGGACATTGAATTGGGGCAGTTTGAGATCGATTTCGGCAGCCCCAGTGCGGCCTATTACAACACCGCAAGTGCCGGTGAGATCGTGCCTTTCATGTCCACCGACAAAGGCTTTCAGGCCGAAACCATGCGCACGGTCATGGGGGCAGCCGTCAAAGTGCTTGGCGTGCAGCTTACCGGTGGCTCCACCTCTGCCCCCGACAGCTACCACAAGCTGCGCATGGCCGGTGCCTGTGCCCGTGAGACGTTGAAACTGGCCGCCTCGCAAAAATCCGGCATTCCCGCCGATCAACTCAAAACCGCAAATGGCGCTGTGCAACTGCCAGATGGTCGCAGCTTGAACTACACCGAACTGGCGTCCATCGCGGCGGGCATTGATCCGGTCGAGGATGTGGAGCTGCGCGATCCAAGCAGCTGGCGCTTGGTCGGCCAAGACATGGCGCGGCTGGATGTGGTCGCGAAATCTACCGGCACAATGGCTTACGGGATCGACCTTTATCTCGACGATATGGTCATGGGCACGGTCAAGCTGAACCCGCGCAAAGGCGCGCCCTTGCAGGGCTTTGACGCAAGCGATGCGGAAGGCATGGCAGGGGTGCAAAAGGTCGTGCCAGTCACCAACGGGGTCGCTGTTCTGGCCAGCAATACATGGCTGGCCTTCCAAGCGGCTGAGGCGATCTCCTTTGACTGGGCAACGGCGGAATATCCCGCCGAACAATCCGATCACTGGGCTGAGGTTGAGGCCTCCTTTACCGATGACAGGCTCGATGCACAGTGGCGCAATGAGGGCGATGTCGAGACGGCCCTGGCACAGGGCGAGGTGTTCGAGGCCGAGTACCGCACCCCATATGTGGCCCACCAACCGCTTGAGCCTCTGAGTGCCATCGTCAAGGTCACAGATGATCAGGTGGAGGTTTGGGCCACCCATCAATTGCCCCGGTTTTTGCAGCAAAAAGTGGCGGCCATCACCGGTCATGACGACGAACAGATCATCTTTCACAACCAATTTGGCGGCGGCAGCTTTGGCCACCGGCTGGAATTTGAGAACATCACCGTGACCGCCGAAGTGGCCAACCAAATGCGCGGCACTCCGGTGAAACTGACCTTCAGCCGGGAAGAGGATTTCGTCCAAGATTTCCCCCGCCAGATCGGCATCAGCCGTGGCCGCGGCGCAGTGGCGGACGGACAGGTCACATCGATGGACCTTCAGGTGGCAACCGTCTCGTCTTCGCGCTCGCAAGCCGACCGTCTTGGCCAGCCCCTGCCCGGCGCAGACGCGCAGATCGTCGCAGGCGCGTGGGATCTGCCCTATAAAATCCCAAATCACCGGGTCAGGGCCTATGCCGTTCCCGGTCTGGCACCGACCTCCTCGTGGCGCTCTGTTGGGGCCTCCACCGGCGGGTTTTACGCCGACAGTTTTCTCGATGAATTGATCCATTTGGCCGGTGCCGACCCGCTTGAGGAACGCATCCGGTTGATGGATGATGACGTGTCGCGAAAAGTGCTCGAAGAAATCGGCCAACTGTCCAATTGGGGCAGCCCGTTGGGCGAAACCCAAGGGCGCGGCGTGGCCTTTGTACACTCGTTTGGTGTGCCCGTGGCGGAAGTGGTCGAGGTAACCAACACCGATGCAGGCATCCGCCTTGATAAGGCATACGTGGTCGCAGATGTGGGCAAGGTTATCGATCCGGTGATGTTCGACAACATGATGAAAGGTGGGCTGATCTGGGGCCTTGGCCATGCCATGAACAGCGAGATCACCTATGCGGACGGCATGGCCGAGCAAACCAACTACCACGCTCATGAAGGTCTGCGACTTTACCAAACCCCCGACATCGTGACACTTGGATTGGAAAACGGGGAAGAGGTCAAAGGCATCGGCGAGCCGCCCGTACCGCCCGCAGCACCCGCATTGGCCAACGCGATTTTCGCCGCGACCGGCCAGCGCATCCGGGAGATGCCGTTCCACAATCACATCGATTTTGTCTAAGGATGATGCCCATGAAATCCCCGATTATTGCGATGTGCCTTGCAGCCCTTCTCACCGCCCCCGCTTTCGCCGAAGGTGAGGTGGTTGAAATCAATCCGCCCGCCGAGGGCACCGTCACCGTTGAAGAGGGTTTGCAGGCTTGGGCGCGGATTTACGAAGTGACATCCCATCCGCGTTGCTCAAATTGCCATGTGGGGGCCTCTAACCGTCCGATGTGGTCCGGGCCAAGCTACGGCAAAACCCGCCCTCACGGCATGAACATCAACGCAGGCGACAGCCGGATCGGTGCCGAGTTCGTGCCCTGCGCCACCTGCCACGCCTTGCGTGAAACCGGCGGCAACGACATGCCTCATGCAGCCCCGCAAGTGGCCATGGATTGGCAACTCGCCCCGGTGGAGGCCGAGTGGTTCGGCAAATCCGCCGCCGAGATTTGCGCCCAGCTCAGCGACACAGAGCGCAATGGCGGGCGCAGCTTTCTTGAGATTGCCGATCATCTTGACCATGACCTGATCTTGCATTGGGCTTGGAGCCCCGGAGGCGACCGCGAACCCGCACCTTATAGCTTGCAAGAGCATGTCAACGATGTGCTAAGCTGGGGCGTGGCAGGTATGCCATGTCCTTCGGAGTAGTGATGCCATGACCTTGCCAAGATCGATCTTAACCGCGGCCTACGCCGCCCGGATCCTGGCGCGCCCTGCAACCTCATGACTGAGCGCGAAGAGCAGATTATGCAGGCGGCAATGCGCGTGTTTCTACGCTACGGCATCAAACGCGCCACTATGAATGACATTGCCCAAGAGGCCGAGGTTGCGCGCCAAACCCTCTACAACACCTTCGCCAATAAAGACGAGGTGGTGGAGGCGGGGATAAGGCACATGGCCGCCTCTGCTATCACCGAAATAAACCAAGCCATCGATGACGGGCAAAGTCTGGCGCAACTGATCGACCTTTATTTTCGCAAAATATCGATTGAACCCTTTGAGCTGTTGCACACCAACCCAAATGCCGAAGATATCATTGACGGCATCAACGCGGTCTCCAAAGACGCGCTTAATCAAACCACACGCGATTATGTGGCCGCCGCCATGCGTTTTCTAAACCCCTATGCCCCGGCTCTGAGCAAGGCGGGCAAAAGCGCGGCGGAAGTCGCTGAGTTTTTGCACGTGGGCGCATACGGGGCCAAGAAAATGGCCCGCGACCGGGATCATCTGGATATGGTGCTCAACACCATGAAAACCGCCACCTTGATCATGGCAGGTGCCGCTGACATTTAAAGCGTTTTGCTTTTAACTTGAGACATAATGCATCACCTAACGCGTGAGATCTTTGATTTCAGAGAGCTCTAGGTGGTGACATCCGGGGCCGTGCGGCCTGTGACTGCCTCAAAATCTGTCAGGCTCAAAACCGCCGCGACCAAAGGCTGTAGGGCGGTCTCTGCATCAAGCCCGTTAGTATCCGCAAACTCCACATAACGCTCCAGATAAATCCGAATGGTCGCCCCTTCCGTGCCAGTGCCCGACAAACGCAAAACCGCCCGGTAGCCGCCATCGAACCAAACCCGCAAACCTTGCCCGCTGCTGGTCGATCCATCCACAGGATCGAGATAGGAAAACTCATCTGCGGCCGTTACGCGCAAATCGCCAAACGTCTTTTCGGCCAGATCGGCCAAACGCCCGCGCAGATTGTCCATCACCGTGTTGGCCAGATCGGCCGGAACCGCCTCGTAGTCGTAGCGCGAGTAGTAATTGCGCCCGAATTCGCGCCAGTGATCGGCCATGATATCGGCCACCGATTGCTTGCGCACCGCCAGAATATTGAGCCACAATAGCACCGCCCAAAGCCCGTCTTTTTCGCGCACATGGTCCGATCCGGTGCCCGCACTTTCCTCGCCGCACAAGGTCGCCTTGCCCGCATCGAGAAGATTGCCGAAAAACTTCCAACCCGTAGGCGTCTCAAATGACGCGATGCCCAGCTTTTCAGCCACCCGGTCGGACGCACCACTTGTGGGCATGGACCGCGCCACACCGGCAAGCCCGGATGCGTAGGCGGGGGCCAAATGCGCATTGGCCGCCAGAACCGCAAGACTGTCGGATGGGGTCACGTAAATGCCGCGCCCCAAGACCATGTTGCGATCCCCGTCACCGTCAGAGGCCGCACCGAAATCCGGCGCATCTTGGGACATCATCTCATCCATCAAAGGCTTGGCCCAAACCGGGTTCGGATCGGGATGACCACCGCCAAAATCGGGAAGCGGAACCGCGTTCAGGACCGATCCCTCAGGCAATCCCAAAGCCCCCTCCAAAATCGCCTTGGCATAAGGGCCTGTCACCGCATGCATGGCATCAAAGCGCATGGTGAAACCGTCCGCAAAAAGCGCGCGGATTGCGCCGAAATCAAACAGCGTCTCCATCAGTGCGGCATAATCCTCGACCGGATCCACAACCTGCACGACCATCTCGCCCAGTTGTGTGGTTCCAACGGTGCCAAGGTCCGCCGCCCCACCGCTCATAATCTTGTATTCAGTGATGGTTTGGGTCGCAGCAAACATCGCGTCCGTCACAGTTTCCACAGCAGGCCCGCCATTGGCCCCGTTGAACTTGACCCCGAAATCCTCGTCAATTCCGCCCGGATTATGGCTGGCCGACAGGATCAAACCACCATCGGTCTTGTTTTTGCGAATAAGATGGGAGGCGGCAGGCGTCGACAACAGCCCATTTTGACCGACAATCACCTTAGACGCCCCATTGGCAGCCGCCATCTTGAGGATCGTCTGGATCGCCTCCACATTGAAAAACCGCCCGTCCCCGCCAACCACCAGCGTCTTGGCCTCGACCCCGCCAATGGCTGTGAACACCGATTGGACAAAATTCTCCAAGTAATGGGGCTGCATGAACACACGGGTCTTTTTGCGCAGACCCGATGTGCCCGGCTTTTGGCCCTCGATGGGCGTGGTGGTGACGGTCTCAAGTTTCATCTCAAGTCTCCTTTGTCGTTATGGCATCAGTAGTGCGGCCATGGGCCTGCATGATATCCGATATTCGGGTCAGATGCGCGTCGCGCTCAAGGTCATTGGAAGTGACCCCGTAAGCTCTGCGCCAATTGGGATGTTGATCGATGGTTCCGGGCAGATTTTGCGCCTCTACCTGACCCAGCACATCATCCATTTGCACCGACACAAGCGCCGCAGGCGACTGCGCCAACGCGCCGTGAACCGCATCGCTCAAAGCTGCAAACGTGGGCGGCGCGTCCGCCTGCGCGCCCGAAAGGGCCGCCAGCTTTGACACATCACGGGCACGCACGTGCTTCATGTCGTCTGCATGCCCCTGATCAATCCAGCCCAAACGGTCCCACCATTCAATGTCCCGCCCGCACTGGTAGCCGTGCAAGGTCGGTGTGTCATGGGTTCCAAAACACGCCAATATTTTGGCGTCGTAATCCTGAGGCCCGCGAAACCCGCCCTGCCCGTCTTTTTCATATTGCAGCACGGAGTAGCCGTAAATGTTCTGTCCGCGCATAGTGTCGCGAAATCCATCGGGCACCAGACCAAGATCCTCGCCAATAACCACACAGCCTGCCCGCTCCGCCTCGATGCGGATGATCGCGGTCAAAGCCTCGAAGGGCTGCGCGATATAGCCCCCCGGACTGCCATCATCGGGGATCCAGAAACTGCGCATCAAACCCAGCACATGATCGATCCGCAACACACCCGCATGGCGCATGATCGCGCGCAGTATCTTTCGAAACGCCCGGTATTTCTGTGTCTTGAGCAAATGCGGTGAGAATGCCGCCAAATCCCAGTTTTGACCGCCAGGGCTAAGATGATCGGGCGGCGCGCCGACCGAGACCCCCGCCGCAATCGTATCCGCCTCGCACCAGCTTTCCGCGCCACTGCGCCGCGCGCCCACCGCCAAATCAAGATAGAGCCCTAGGGCCATGCCGGACCCGGTCAGAGCCGATTGTGCATCTGCCAACTGGCGCTCGGCCAGCCATTGCAACCATTGATGAAAGCCGATCCGGTCTGCATGTGACGCGGCAAACGCCGCAAGGGCCGCCGGATCGCGCCCGCGAAGCTTATGCGGCCAATGGCGCCAATCCTCGCCATGCGCCTCGGAGATCGCCTCGTAGACCGCGAAATCCGCAGGGTCCGCCGCGACCCGCGCCTGAAAGCGCTCAAAATCCGCCCAAGCCTCAGGCCCCGCTTGCTGGCCAAACACCACATAAAGCGCTTCAAGCGCCGCATCTTGCGCGGCTTTATGGGCAACGTAGTCAATCTCAAGGGGCGTCTTTGCGCCAACAGCCGGCACCGCGATCTTCAAAGCCTCCCGGCTCGTCTCCAGCCCCGGAATAGCCGACAGCGCAATGTGGCAGGTGTTGAGCGCCAAGCGCGTGGACGGCGAATACGGGCTGATCACATGCTGGGCCATGGTGCCAAATGCGTGCAGGGGATTTACCCCCAAAAAGCTGGCCCCCTTAGCGCCGAGCACCGCGCCAAAATCCGCAAGGTCTTGGAAACTGCCGAGCGCCTTGTCGCCGCCCAACCCGTAAAGCGGGGCCGTCACGCCCCAAAGCCGCGCCGATCCGGTGCGCTCGGCAATCGAGGGCGCGCGCAAAGGTGCGGCGATAATCACAACCGTCTCGCTGCGCTCAGGGGTCGCGGCGATCAAATCAAAAACACCCGCAGGCAAACCCGGAAGCGCGATGCGATCACCCGCCTGCCCTTCCGCGATCAGCGCGCCTGTCTCCACGCACACCACCCGCCATGTGGTGCCCAAACCAAACTCCAAAGCGCAAGGCTGTCGCGCCTCGATGATCAGCTCTCGGGGAAACCACCGCTCCGCGTCACTGCGGCTCAACGCCTCCCATGTCTCGTGGATCGTCGCATCGCTAGACACATCAACCCCATTGGCCGCAAGCATGGCCCGCTGGGTGTCTGGAGTGATCTCCCGCGCCTCACCGCTGAGCAGATGATAACGCGGCAAAATCCCAAAGTGAGCAGCCAGAGTATTCAGATCACTCATGCAGACGCGCCGCCTTTGAGCGCCATTATGACGACCGACCGACCTTGTGCGGTGAGAGGCCCGGTCTGGTCCACACCTTCGCTGGGCAAATCAGGCGCGGCAGTGTCGATGAAACGCCGCCACACAAAACCTTGTGGCGCCTCAGGTACCTTGACCAAGGCGGCCTCCTCGTCGCGGTTGAAAATGATGAACACCGGCGCCCCGTCAGGTTCATAGGCGGGCGCCTCGGCCGCACTGCGCAAGATCAGCGACAAGCACGACAAGCCCGGATCACGCCACTCCAAAGGCTCACCTTCGAAATCCATCCACTCCACATCCGGCAAGCCGTCGCCCTCGCGGGTCTCACCATGTAAAAAGCGCGACTGACGCAAAACCTTGTGAGTGACGCGAAACGCCGACAACTTCTCAACAAAACCCAAAAGGTTCTCATCAGCCTTGTCCCAATTGATCCAGCCAATGGGATTGTCCTGACAATAAGCGTTGTTGTTGCCACCTTGGGAATTGGCGATCTCATCGCCTGCCAACATCATCGGCGTGCCTTGGGACACAAACAAAGTGGCCAACATGTTGCGTTGCCGCTTGGCCCGCCGCGCCCGGATGCCCGGATCGTCTGTCTCCCCCTCCACGCCACAATTGTCGCTGAAATTGGAGTGATGGCCGTCCTTGTTGTTTTCGGTATTGGCCTCGTTGTGACGGTGGTTGTAGCGGGTCACATCCGCCAGCGTGAACCCGTCATGTGAGCTTACAAAATTGACCGATGACGTGGCCCGCCGCCCGGCGCGATCAAACCGGTCCGCAGAGCCCAGCAAACCGGCGGCCAGCTCTTGGGTGCCGTGATCATCGCCGCGCCAGTAGCGCCGCAACGTGTCACGGTAGCGGTCATTCCACTCCAAAAATCCGTGCGGAAAAGCGCCAAGCTGATAACCGCCGGGGCCTATATCCCAAGGCTCCGCGATCATTTGCACCGTTGAAAGCACCGGGTCTTGCTGAAGCGCGTCAAAAAACCCGCCACCGGGATCAAAGCCATGCGCCTCGCGGCCCAGAGTGGTTGCAAGATCAAAGCGGAACCCGTCCACCCCCATACACTCCACCCAGAACCGCAAGCTGTCCATGACCATGCGCAGCACATAAGGGTGCGACACATCCACAGTGTTCCCACAACCGGTATCGTTCACATAAAAGCGCGGCTGACCGGCCAAAAGCCGGTAGTAAGAGGCATTGTCGAGCCCGCGGTAGCTCAGCGTCGGCCCCCGGTGATCGCCCTCAGCCGTGTGATTGTACACCACATCCAAAATCGTCGAGATACCGGCAGATTTGAATTTCTGGACCATGGCCCGAAACCCCAAAATACCGGCAGGCCCAAAATAGCGCGGCTCTGGGGCGAAAAAACCGATGGAATTATAGCCCCAGTAATTCCGCAAACCGCGCCGGCGCAAAAAGTCATCATCCAAAAAGGAATGCACCGGCAACAACTCAATGCTGCGCACACCCAGTTTCAAAAGATGCTCGATCACCGCGTCCGAGGCCAAACCCTCATAGGTGCCGCGCAAATTCTCCGGCACGCCGGGATGCAGCTGGGTCAACCCTTTGACATGGGCCTCGTAAACCAGATCACTGTCAACCAGCGCCCCGCTGCGGTCCACCACGGCCCCCAAAAACTCAGGGGCAGGCACGACCGATTTGGGCACAAATGGCGCACTGTCCGTCGTGCTGAACGACAAATCGTGGCCGGATGAGCCCGGATCATACCCCAAAATCGCGTCTGAATGCGCAAAACTCCCACGCATCTCGCGCGTGTAAGGGTCCAATAGCAGCTTATTGGCATTAAACCTGTGCCCTTGCTCGGGCGCGTAGCTGCCATGGGCGCGGTAGCCGTAAAGCGTACCCGCAGGCAGATCGGGCACAAACCCGTGCCACACCGGCCCGGTCTTTTCCGGCAGAGCCAGACGCGCGGTCTCCCGGCGACCGTCTTGCGAAAACAGGCAAAGCTCCATGCGCGAGGCGTTTTGCGAAAACACCGCAAAATTGGTGCCACCCTCGCGGTGGGTCGCCCCAAGCGGTCTTGGCGCGCCGCCAAAAATTTCAGGTTTGGCCATCAGGGGCACTCCTTCAGGTCTTACTCAGGCTCTGATAAAGCCCCATATAGACCTTGGCAGATTGATCCCAGCCGACCGTGTGGCGCATGGCCCGGCGCATCATACCCGCCCATGTCTTTTGATCCTCAAACAGCGTGGTGGTCACGCGAATGGCTTGCCCCAGAGTAGGCGGCGTCACCGGCAAAAACTGCACACCTGTGGCACAATCTGCGGAAAGTGCCGCCGCATTTGCATCAATCACCGTATCGGCCAACCCGCCGGTGCGCGCGACCACAGGGATGGTGCCATAGCGCAACCCGTAAAGCTGGGTCAGACCGCATGGCTCGAACCGCGACGGGATCAAAATAGCGTCGCTCCCGCCCTGCAAAAGATGCGCGAGCCCCTCGTCATATCCAATCACCACTCCGACAGCGCCGGGATAACGCCCGGTGGCTTGAACAAAACTGTTTTCCAGCATTTTGTCACCAGTTCCAAGAACCGCCAACCGGCCGCCCGACGCCACCAGACCGGGCAAACACTCCAACAGCACATCAAGCCCCTTCTGGGTGGTCAACCGGCTGATGACACAAAATAACGGACCCGCCCCATTGGCGGTCAGCCCGAACCGCGCCTCAACCTCCGCACGGTTCTTGGCTTTGCCTTTGAGACTTCGCACGGTGTAATTGGCCACCAGCTCCGGGTCGGTCCCAGGGTTCCAGACATCCAGATCAATACCGTTGAGAATGCCGGTCAGATCAGCCTCGCGGGCCGCCAAAAGCCCCTCCAGCCCCATGCCGAACTCCGGCAGCAGCAACTCGCGGGCATAAGTAGGACTGACGGTCGTGATCTTGTCACTGAGCGCGATACCACCTTTGAGGAAATTCAGCTTGCCGAAATACTCCACCCCCTCCGGCGTGAACAGCGCCGGGTCCAAACCCAACTCATCCACAGCCTCTGCATTAAACAAACCCTGAAACGCAATGTTGTGAACCGTCATGACCACCGGCGGCTTGGGCTTTTTCGGGTCCATAAACGCAGGCACCAGACCCGCCTGCCAATCATGGGCATTCACAACATCCGGCACCCAATCGGGCAACAAACCTTGCGCCACTTGCGCGCCCACAAAAGACAACGCGCCAAATCTCAGATGATTATCAGACCAATCCACACCGGTGCCATCAAGATAGATACTGCCCGGACGGGCAAACAGATGATCCGCGCGCAACAGCAACAGCTGCAAACCGTCCGCCTCAACCGCCAAAACACTGGCCGGACCACCGTAAAGATCGCGGAAAGAGGCAAGCTTCGTCGCACCATCCGCAATCTGGTCAAAGGCGGGATATGCGGGGATCAACACCCGCACATCCGCACCAAATCCCTTTACCGCCTTGGGAATGGCCCCAATGACATCAGCCAACCCGCCGGTTTTGACAAAAGGCGCACATTCCGAGGCAACAAAGAGCAGCTTCACTTAAACCTCCAGGTCGTCAATCATGCTCTGCGTGATCAGGCAAATCCCACCGTCTGTGCGGCGGAACCGCTTGGCATCGGCTACAGGGTCTTCGCCCACAACCAAACCTTCGGGAATGATCACCCCGCGATCAATCACCACATTGGTGAGTTTGGCGTTTCGTTTGATCTCAACGTAAGGCATCGCCACGACACCCTTAAGTTCAGAGAACGAGTGCGTGCGAACCCCTGTGAACAACAGACATTGCTCCAAGGCCGAGCCGGAAATGATACACCCGCCCGACACCATCGAAGAGACAGCATGCCCGCGACGCCCTTCCTCGTTATGGATAAACTTGGCAGGTGCGGTCAGCTCCGAATAAGTCCAGATCGGCCAGTCATTGTTGTAAAGATCAAGCTCAGGCTCGAAATCGGTCAGATCGATATTGGCCTGCCAGAACGCATCCAGCGTGCCCACATCGCGCCAATAGGGCTCCTTCTCTGTGCCGGTTCTGACGCAAGAGCGGCTGAACGGATGGGCCACCGCTTTGCCGTTTTTCACGATATCGGGGATGATATCGCCACCAAAGTCGTGACCGTAATCCTCATGATCCTTGTGCGCTTCCAAAAGCCCGTAAAGATATTCCGCCTCAAAGACGTAAATCCCCATACTGGCCAAAGCGTGATCAGGATCATTGGGCATCGGCGGCGGATCTTTGGGCTTTTCCACAAACTCCAGAATATTGTCTTGGGCATCCACCTTCATGACGCCAAAACCGGTGGCCTCCATGCGCGGCACTTCAATGCAACCAACGGTCACATCCGCGCCGCTGTCCACATGATGCTTGAGCATGATGGAGTAATCTTGCTTGTAGATATGATCACCGGCCAAAACGATGATGTATTTGGGCTCGTAGTCACGAATAATATCAATGTTTTGCGCAACCGCGTCCGCTGTGCCCTTGTACCAATTCTCGTCATTCATCTGCTGGGAGGCAGGCAGAATGTCCAAGCTTTCATTGCGCTCAGCGCGAAAGAAACTCCAACCGCGCTGAAGATGCCGGATCATCGAATGGGCTTTGTATTGCGTGGCCACGCCAATGCGCCGGATGCCGGAATTGACCGCATTGGACAATGCAAAATCGATGATCCTGCTTTTGCCGCCGAAATACATGGCCGGTTTGGCACGCCGGTCCGTCAATTCATGCAAACGGCTGCCGCGCCCGCCTGCCAAAACAAACGCCATAGATTGCTGCGCAAGTCGCTGTGTCTCTCTATCCATAACACTCCCCTACTTGTGTTTGAGGCCTTAACTTCGGTCTTACTGGTCCAGTTGAAACATCAATGTGGTTAGCGGCGGTAAGGTCAACGAAAGCGACTGCGCCCGCCCGGACGCGGCCACCGGATCACTGTCCTTGCCGCCAAGATTACCCCGACCGCCACCGCCATAAGGATGCGCGTCGGTGTTCATGATCTCAGTCCAATGCCCGGCATGTGGCACTCCAATGCGGTGCTCCACGCGCTCCACGGGCGTCATGTTGCACACGATTAACACCGGTGCCGCCCCATTGGTTCCGTGTCGCACCCAGGCAAATATCGACTGCTCGGCCGCATCTTCCTCGATCCACTCAAACCCTTCGGGCTTGCAATCAAGCTGGTGCAGCGCAGGCGTGCCCCGGTACACCGCATTAAGATCACGCACCAAAGTCTGCATGCCCTTGTGCAGGTCCAAATCCAGCAAATGCCAATCCAGACTGGTCTGATGGTTCCACTCCACCCCTTGCGCAAACTCGCAGCCCATAAACAAAAGCTTCTTGCCCGGATGGCCCCACATGAACCCGAAATACGCCCGAAGGTTGGCGAATTTTTCCGCACCCTCACCGGGCATTTTATCCAAGAGCGAGCCCTTACCATGCACCACTTCGTCATGACTGATGGGCAGCAGGAAATTCTCCGAAAACGCGTAATGCAGCCCGAACGTCATCTTGGAATGATGGTATTTCCGGTGGATCGGGTCTTCGGCCATGTAGCTGAGCGTGTCATTCATCCAGCCCATATTCCACTTGTAGCCAAAGCCCAAACCGCCCCCAGACGTCATGCCCGTCACACCCGGAAACGCGGTGGATTCCTCAGCGATTGTCATCACGCCGGGCATGTGCCCGTAGCTGACCTCATTGACCCGCTGCAAAAACGCGATCGCCTCTAGGTTTTCGCGACCGCCATGCACGTTGGGGATCCACTCGCCCTCTTTGCGCGAATAATCGCGGTACAGCATAGAGGCCACAGCATCGACCCGAAGACCATCAACGTGATGCTCCTCCAGCCAATAAAGCGCGTTTGACATCAAATAGTTAGACACCTCGCGACGGCCGTAATTGAACACCAGCGTGTTCCAGTCGGGATGAAACCCCTCGCGCCTGTCCGCATGCTCGTAAAGCGGCGTGCCGTCAAAATTCCCAAGCCCATGGGCGTCCTCGGGAAAATGTCCGGGCACCCAGTCAAGGATCAGGCCAATGTCATGGGCATGGCAGGCCTCCACAAAAGCGCGGAATTCCTCCAGCGTGCCTTGACGGATGGTGGGCGCGTAAAGCCCGATGGGCTGATAGCCCCAAGAGCCGTCAAACGGGAATTCCGAGACCGGCATCAACTCAATATGCGTGAAGCCCATATCCTTGGCATAGCCGACCAAATCACGGGCCAGTTCCACATAAGACATTTGCCGGTTGCCATCCTCAGGCACCTGCCGCCACGACCCCAAATGCACCTCGTAAACGGAGATAGGCTGGTCAATGCTGTGCAACGCCGCGCGCTTGTCCATCCAGCCTTTGTCGGCCCAATCGTGACCATCCAAAGCCCGCACAACTGATGCAGTCTTGGGCGGATGCTCGGCCCCAAATCCGAACGGATCGGCCTTTTGAGGCAACAGATTTCCACCGGCATCCAAAAGCTCATACTTATAAGCCTCGCCTTGCGCGATGCCGGGCATGAATATTTCCCAAACGCCGGTTTGCCCGCGCTTGCGCATCGGATTGCGGCGCCCGTCCCAGCCGTTGAATTGACCAATGACCGACACCCGCGATGCATTGGGCGCCCACACGGCAAAATGCGTACCCGCCACACCCTCATGGGTCATCAGATGCGCCCCAAGAACCCGCCACAGGGTCAGATGCGCCCCCTCGCCAATCAGATGCTCGTCAAGTTCCCCAAGCACCGGCCCAAAGCCGTAGGGATCGCCCTGCTCCCAGTGATCGGCCCCTTTGGTCAGGGCAAACCGGTAGGCAAA
Source organism: uncultured Paracoccaceae bacterium (assembly GCA_937920555.1). GTDB lineage: Bacteria > Pseudomonadota > Alphaproteobacteria > Rhodobacterales > Rhodobacteraceae > CAKZTM01. The sequence continues at coordinate 29,286 of CAKZTM010000049.1, forward strand.
CCGCGCCTTGCGCCGCGGCACTGCGCCCTCAAAGAAACCCTCGCGAATATGAGCCAAAGCCGCGACCTTGCGACCGCTCTTTGCGTCAAGCACATCCACCGCATCGGCACCGGGGAAATAGGCCCGCACCGTAAGCCGTCCTTCAACCTCGTGAAGTCCAAGAACCGAAAATGGATCGGGATGGTGACCCGCTATAATGGCATCAGCGTCGCTAGAAGTCATAAGTCTCTCGCTATCTCTATTGGAGCTTGATCAGTTGATCAGTGACCGCGCATTCCAAATATCCGTCGCGTATCCCTGAATGGTCCGATCCGACGAAAACCACCCAAGCTTGGCCGTGTTCAGTGCTGCCATCCGTGCCCACCCTGATGGGTCCTGAAAGGCCGCATCAACTACACGTTGAGTTTCAAAGTAGCTGTCAAAATCGCAAGATACGAGAAAATAATCATGCTCATAAAGGTTGTGCAGCAACCCATCATAGCGGTGGCGATCCCCGCCCGAGAATTCACCCTCCGCAATTTGCCCCAAAACCCGGCTGAGTTTGGGGCTGGCCTCAATGGCCCGGCGGGCATAACCGTGATGGCCGCGCCGCTCGGCAACCTCGTGGGCGGTTAGACCGAACAGGAAGAAATTCTCCGCCCCCACATGGTCGCGGATCTCCACATTGGCCCCGTCAAGCGTACCAATGGTCAAAGCCCCGTTGAGCCCGAATTTCATGTTACCAGTGCCCGACGCCTCTTTGCCGGCGGTTGAGATTTGCTCGGACAAATCCGCCGCAGGGATCAAAACCTCGGCCATAGTGACATTGTAATTCTCAGGATAAACCACCTGCAAAAGATCGCGCGTGGCCGGATCATTGTTGATCCGTGCGGCCACATCATTGATCAAATGGATGATCTGTTTTGCGGTCACATAACCCGGTGCCGCTTTGCCGCCAAAGATCTTAACACGCGGCGTCCAGTTGCCGCTGGGATTATCGCGAATGTCATTCCAAACTGCGATAGTCTCCAAAATGTTCATCAATTGGCGCTTGTATTCATGGATGCGCTTGATCTGAACATCGAACATCGCCGCCGGGTTGATCGTCACCCCGTCACGCTCTTTGAGCCACGCGGCCAGACGCTCCTTATTGGCCAGCTTGGCGGCCCGGAACTCGCCCTGAAACCCGGCATCATCTGCATGCGGGGCCAAACTGGTCAGCCGCTCCAGATCGTCCGCCCAGCCCTCGCCAATGGTGTCATTGATCAATCCGCGCAAACTTGGATTGCACGAATAAAGCCACCGGCGCGGGGTAATCCCGTTGGTCTGGTTCACGATCCGGTCCGGGAACGCTTGGTGCAGATCGGCAAATACCGTCTCCTTGACCAATTCCGAATGAAGGGCAGACACACCATTGACCTTATGAGCCATCACAAAAGCCAGCTCGCCCATCTTGACCGAGCCGTCCTCGATGATCCGCACATTATCAATCCCGGCCAATTCCTGATCCTGAATGATCTCAATGATCCGAAAATGCCGTGGCAGGATGCGGGCGAACAAATGCTCCGGCCAACGCTCCAAAGCCTCAGGCAGAAGCGTGTGATTGGTATAGCCAAGACACGCCTGCGCGGTCTTGATGCCTTTGCTCATCTCAAAGCCGTATTCATCCACCAAAAGCCGCACCAGCTCAGGGCCCGCAACAGCCGGATGGGTATCGTTGAGCTGGATCGCCACATGATCGGCCAAAGTCTCTATCGCGTGGCCCTCAGACTTAAAGCGTCGCAAAATATCGCGAAGCGAGGCGGCAGTGAAGAAATACTCCTGCTTGAGCCGCAACTCCTTGCCCTTGTCGGTCGTGTCATCGGGATAAAGCACCCGCGAGATGGTCCGGGCCAAAGCCTCCGGCGCGCTTGCATTGAGAAAATCACCCCGGTTGAAACTTTCCAGATCAAACAAAACCGTAGGCTTGGCCGCCCAAAGCCGCAACGTGTTGGCCCATTTCTTCTTCCAGCCCAAAATCGGCGTGTCGTAGGCCGAGGCAATAACCGTCTCGGACGGCTTCCAAACCGCGCGGCCACCCTCCTCGGCCACATGCCCGCCAAAACCGATGCGGTAGGCCGCCTCCGGGCGTTCAAACTCCCACACATGGCGCTGGTTCAACCAACCTTCGGCTGTCTCAATCTGCTGACCATCCTCAAAATGCTGCTCAAAGAGCCCGTGCTCATACCGAATTCCGTAACCGTATGCCGGGATGCCCAAGGTCGAAAGACTGTCAAGGAAACAGGCCGCCAAACGCCCAAGCCCGCCATTACCCAAAGCCGCATCGGGCTCATCGGCCACCACACGCCCGTAGTCCTGACCCAAAGCCGTCATCGCGTCTGCGGCAATCTCCTCCATGCCCAGATTGATCGCCACATCCTCGATCAAACGCCCGATCAGAAATTCCATGGACAGGTAATAAACCCGCTTTCCCTTGGCCTCGTAGGTGCGCCGGGTGCTCTCAAACCAAGGCTCCACGACCATGTCGCGCAGACTGAGCGCCAGCGACATCCGCCAATCATACGGCGTGGCATGAGCCGGATCTTTCCCAAGCGAGGCTTTGAGATGTTGCAAAATCGCAGCCTGCAGGCGCGGACTGTCAATATTGGTCTCCGGTAGGTTTAGCATGTTCATGACGCAATCCTCGTACTCTTCTGGGCAGTCTGAGCGAAAGGCATTGATACAAAGCCTCCACCGCAGAACTGCAGAACGATACAATAGTGTTTGGGTATTAAAGTTAGATACGCGCAGACCATTAAGTAGCGTCCATCGATGCGTCAACTCCCAAAAACGCCTACGCAAAGCTGCTATGCAAAATGATGCAATGTAGGCGCAGCACAACTATCTAGGCAGAAGGCGCGGGCAAACAGCCCAACAATCCGGCCGGTAAAACAAGCAAAGCCCCGGAAGAATAGAGCGATAATCCAAAGCCCGGCACCGCAGAGCTTATGGTGATAGAGACCGCCGATTGCGACACGATCTCTACATCACCGGGCAGCCCGCGCAGAAAATCCGCGCTTGGAAACAGCACCACCGCCGCCGGGGCCGCGTCGCTCAACACCATCACGCCCGCCAACACACCGACCCATCCGGCCAAAACCGCGCCCAGAATGCCAGCCCATCTAATAATCATGGATGTGCTCCAAAATTAGCCCCTCGGCGGCCAACCCGCGCAACCGCGCGCCCAAATCACTGACTTTGAGCGCAATCAGATGCCGCCGGTCGCCGTAGCCTTGCCGCGCAAAACTGTGCAGCGCAGCGGGATACTGGTGAGGGGACAACGCAGTGATCATGATGTCATCATTGCCCGCCATTTCGACAAAATCCACACCGTCACGGGCCAGTTGCGCCACAATACCAGTCAGTTGCCGGTAGCGCGGGGTCTCAATCTCCAGGTAAGAACCGCTTTGCGCCACAAGCGTGATGCCCGCATAGGCGGACACATCAGACGGGCGCAAACCTGTGACAACCATCCGCAACCGCAACGCATCTGCGCCCAAATTGGCCACAGCCGCCTCAATCACCTTGGCATATTTGGCCTTGGCCCCAAACTCCAACCCAAGCGCCAAGCGCCGCTCCCGGTCGCGAAAAGCCCCGGTCCGAGCCTGCGATAACTGCGATATGTCGCGCTCAAAATCCCACAGATACCACGGGGTTTGCTGCAAGAACTGCGCATAATCCGCCGCCTGCCGCGCAGATACATCATCCAAAGGCGCGCGGGCAGAACCACGGATAATCGTGGCCAAACGCCCCAAACTCTCCTCGTAGAGCGCTTTGAGGGCCAACTCCGCAGAGAAACTCACCCCGATCGTGTAAATGGTCTGCTTGGTGGGCCAATCAAAACCGCCATGGGACGCCGCTTGCCGCGACAAGGGACAGAGCGAAGACCAGAACCCCGCAATCCCGCGCATAAACCTGTAATCATGCGGATCGCCGGTCTCGATCACCTTGGCATAATCATCATAAGCATGAACGATGTGCCATTCGGGGTAAGTCAGAAACGTGCGCGCCTCCAAACGGTGATGGGCAGGTGCGATCTGAGAGGGGACATCCGATCCGGTATCTGTGCCGCGACAGGCCAGCTCCACATAGCCGACCGGTGCCAGCAGTAAAATAACCCCAAGCAGCAGCGCCAGAACCGCCCATTTTATCAGCCGCCACACGAACCGCATCAACGGCGATCAAACCTGAGGCCGGCAAACAGCGCGAACCCGCCAAGGGCGATATGGGGCAGATTGGCCAAAACCCGAAACAGCGTGAAAGACAGCCCCGCCCAACCGTTGGTGAATATGCCCAAATCTAGATAGCCGTAGCCAGTGAAAAATCCGAACACCCCGTCGCCAAGATAAAGCGCACCAAACACCAGCGCGAAAATGCGCGCGGCCTTGTGTGAGATAAAAGCCGCCGCCAGCGCCCACAGCCCCGAGGCCACATGCAGCGCATCGTCAAATATATCGAGCGCAAAGATGCCAAAAGCCAGACCCGCCTCATCGGTCAAACCGGGAATATAATTGAGCGAGGCGGCCCCAAAGAGCACCACCGCATAGCCCAGAGCGATTTTTTGTAAAGCTGTCATAGGGTGCCTAGATATTGATCCCAAAGATTGTTGCGAAAGGTCAGTGACGGATCAAAGCTGCGTTTTGCGGCGGCAAATTCAGCCGCACGCGGATAGGCCCGCTCAAACTGCGCCTGCGTCGGATGGGGCCGGTAGGGCAAATAATACGTCCCGCCAATGCCGGTAATGCCGTCAATCAAATCACGGGTCATGCGGGCCATATCCGCCTCCGCTCGCGCCGTCATTTCCTGACTAAACGACATCACAGCAGCAATCCGGGGCACAGGCGCATAGGACAAATAACTTTCCGCATCCGTGTTCACAAACCGCAGCGTGACGTTCAAAAACTCCTGATAGGAATTGGGAATAACCGCCCGGCACACGTCCAGAAACGCCTCGAACCGGGACGGGGCCACAAAATATTCGTGCAAAATATCGGTACGGTTGGGGTCACGATCATCCAGCGTCACCACAGGCTCGTTGATCAGCGTATTGCGCGTGGTAGCCCCGCTGCCCAGCATAGGCCCAAGCCCGGTTTCCGTCCACCACCGGGTGCGTTTCATCCGCTCATTGCCAAGCTGCGCCCGGTAAATGTGCCGCGCCAGCTTCGACATTACCCCCGACCCGGCCGCCGCTGGCAGATCACTTTGATCCGCCGTGGGCCGGTAGGTGATCAAGAGCGCCTCCTCGAAAAACCGCCCGCGATCTACATTCAGCCGCCCGTAAGCCATGTTAACGTCAGGGTCCGCCAACGCCGCCTCAAAAGCAGGACCAAACTGGACCGCCTCCATCTGGGCGAAATTGGGCTCCAACCGCAGGTTTGGCTCCATCTCCACCTCCATAGAGACGATCACCCCCGTCAGCCCGTAGCCGCCCATGGTCAGATTGAACAACTCCGCATTTTGCGTCCGCGAGCATGTAACAACCGCGCCGTCCTCCACCACCATATCAAAGCTGCGCACCGTGGCCCCCATAGGTCCGTGGGGCACAGGCCAGCCATGGGCATTAACGCAAAACGTGGAGGCGACACCAAAATCATTGTTCGATTGCATAACCTTGGGCGACCAACCAACAGGATCAAGGGCTGCAATAATCTGGCTCCACCGGGCACCACCGTGAACCTTGTAAGTGCCTGCGCCCAAATCCGCGTCAACAAACCCGTTGTCAAAGGTAATCGCGTGACCATCCCGCGGGATCGCCTGCGCGCCCATCGAATGACGCGCAGCTCCCACATTTATTGCACGCCCGGCGGATTTGGCCTCGACCATCTCCGCGCGGACCTTCGCAATCAAACTCTCGCCTAGATCCTCGCGGAGCATAATATGCTTGTGCACAGGCGTCGCACTCAAACCGCTGGCGTCATTGAGCAGCGTCTCTCCGGTCTTGGCCAAATGGACCGACACCCCATCCAAAGATGGATTGGACGGGGCAAGATATTTGCCGCCAGCCACGCCGACGACCGCCCCCGTGCCCAACAAAAACCCGCGACGCGAAACCTTATTCATCTGCCCTCATGGCGCGACATCTCCCCGTTTTTGCACGTCTATAGCCAAACCAACCGTCAAAATCGGCCCGCGTATACCCGTGCCCCAAAATTTATTACCCGATTGTGGCAACTGGAAGACGGGCCTTGCCCAGCGCCCCCCCGTGCCCAGGCGCATGGCTCCACGGGGTTTCAAGCAGCACAGCTGCAAGCGCCGAGATTGTTTTCTGACTGAGCGCCTCTGCGGCGGCGACGAACGGCTTGACGAACAATGGGGTATGAAATATCAGCACCCTCATTGCGCGGGCGTTGTGTAATGGTAAGACCTCAGCCTTCCAAGCTGATGACGCGGGTTCGATTCCCGCCGCCCGCTCCAAACCCACCCGAAATTGACCGACAGATCAGGCCGTGCCGCCACAATACGCACGCCCGCGCGCGCAAATACCCCAATTTCCGCCGATCCAAATTCCACGCTTTACCCGCACCCACACAAGCGCGATGATCCCTCCTATTGTTTAGGAGAATATTTATGAGATTAACCATCACCATAGTGTCCGCAGCCGCGCTTTGCGCCAGCGCTTTACTTGCCACCGCAAATCAAGCCGACCGGCGGGCGGCCATGAAACAAGTCGCCGGTGCGGCCAAAGCCATTTCAGGCGGCACCGATGTGTCGGCAAATGCACAATTGATCGTAGACCTAGCGGGCCAAATACCAGTGCTCTTTGAAGCCAATGAGGTCACCGGCAACAGCAAGGCCCTGCCTGCAATCTGGGAGAACTACCCAGACTTCATCGTTAAGGCCGCCGACTTGGCCGCCGCCGCACAAGCGGTCGCGGATGCACAAGCCGCAGGCGGTGACGTGGCAACCGCTGCCAAAGCCATGGGCGCGAGCTGCGGGGCCTGCCACAAAAGCTACAAAGGCAACTAACGGGCCTGACGCGCACAACTGCGGCAAAACCTGAATGCCAGCAAAATCATAAGGCCGCACAGCGCCAAAACATCCGGGATCGTGTTGGAAAATGCGGTACCTGATAAGCGCGCGACAGCCGACAGCACCGCACAGGCCTCCAGAGCAAAACTCCAAAACACACCGACAAGATGCAATGCACCACAAGCGGTTGAACCGATCCGCCCTGCCGGTGCACCTTGTTTGTATTGAGGGGGCAAGATGCGCAAAAAGGAACATATCTATGAAGAATATCTGGTGAGCTCAGCAAAACTGGGGGACCAGCGCGCATTTGATCTTTTGTACAAACTGCGCGCCCCCAAACTCTTTGCCCATGCCAACCGCCTGCTGGGCAACCTCGATCAAGCCCATGATGCGACCCAAGATACATGGGTCGAAATCCTCAAAGGCCTGCCGAGATTGACCGATGACCGCGCCTTTGCCTCTTGGGCCTATAAGATCACCACCCGGCGCTGCGCCCGGATGATCAAAACCCAGCAAAGCCAACGCAAATTGGCCACCGGCCTCAAAGGCGAAGTCACACCGCCGAGCCCGGAGCCGGGCCCAGGTGCCGCCGACGCCCATACGGTCCGCAGCGCTCTGTCGGAACTGCCGCCCGATCAAAGGGCCACGGTGGCTCTGTTTTACCTAGAAGACCTTAGCGTGGCCGAGGTGGCCCACGCACTCGACATACCCACCGGCACAGTCAAAACACGACTGATGCACGCGCGGGCCAAACTCAAAGAAACTCTGAAAGGAGATTGGGATGAATAAGCTGGATGACCTGATCAAAGAAGCTCTGTCCGAGGAAGAACGCGGCATGCTGCGCCACACCCAAGAGCTGGGCTGGTTCGAACTTGGCCGCAGCCAGTTTCGCGGCAAACTGGGCTGGGTCACATGGGCGATCATGATCACCCAAGGGCTGATGTTTCTGATCGGCCTGTGGTGTGCGTGGAACTGCTATGTCGCCACAGATGTGCTGCCGGCGCTAAAATGGGGCCTGACCGCTGCGGTGCTGATCATCGTATCGGCCTCGCTAAAATTCAGCCTGATGCCGCAAATGCAAGCCGACCGTGTTCTGCGCGAACTCAAACGGGTCGAGTTGATGATCGCACATTCCAAGACCTAACGCCCCATTTGTGCAGCGGCAGGGCCACCCGTCCCGTACTGCCGCTGCCCATTCAGGCCCGCCTGCGCACGCTCAATCAGCTTTGCTTGCCGGCCGTGAAAGACACCTCCATTGACTCTCGTGACACCTTTGGTAACTTCAAAGTTACATTAAGGCGTTTCGGGATTTCAGTATGTCAGTGAACCAGACAGGTGTTGAACTTGGTGAGACCGCGCTGGCGGCCTTGGGAAACGACGTCCGGCGGCGAATAATCACGATCATTGCGCGTGAGCCTTGCTCGACAAATTCTATTGCGGATCACTTCCCGATCAGCCGACCCGCCATTTCCAAACATCTCAAAGTGCTCACCGACGCAGGGTTGATCGAACGCCGGTCTTTGGGAACTCAGAGCATTTACCGATTGCACGAAGAGGGCTTTGTGGCCAGCCGCGAGTGGTTGAACCGGTTTTGGCCCGACGCCCTGACCGCTTTGAAATCGGTCGCAGAAGCCACCTATCCGGGTGAACCTGATGAATGAGCCGCTGACCCATGACATCGTCTTGCGGTGTTCGCTTGAGCATGCGTTTGACACGTTCACGCAGCGGGTCAATTTATGGTGGCCGCTTGCGCACCGGAAATTCGATGTCTCCACATTCTATTGCGAACCGGTACAGGGCGGAGCGCTCACCGAAATATCCAATTCAGGTGAGCGTTTCATTTGGGCGGACCTTACAGATATCGATCGGCCCCACACTCTGGAACTGGCCTGGCATCCGGGAAAAAACACACACCCAACCAAGACAGAGATCGTATTTCAGGCCGTCGGACCCCACGAAACTCGCATTCAACTGACGCATTCAGAAGGCCACTCCGATCTGGGAACAGATTGGCCCAAACGCGCCGCTCTATTTGATCGCGGATGGACTGCCGTGCTCGCGGCCATTCATGAATTCATTGAAACAGAAGGGGAAAGAGAATGATTATCGACCTTGCTGCGTTAAATTGGTTGGCCATTTTGGCCTGTGTCGTCCTTGGGCAAATCATACTGACGGTCTGGTTCGCTGTTTTGGTTGCCGAGCCTTGGGCTAAGGCATACGGGGCCGCGGACAAGGCCCAACATGCGGCGGAAATCCCAATGTACACTTATGGGATCGGGTTGCTGTGCACGATCCTGCTGAGCATCGGTCTGGCCACGCTTGGCAATGCATTGAACGTGACCGGCATTGCGGGCGGGCTGTCCATGGGGCTGTTCGTCTCGATCTTCTTTTGTTTGGCAACCGCGATACCGGGCTACGCCTTCCTTAGAAGATGGCCCGCATTGGTACTGGCAATTGCCCCGCAGGTGATCGTGATCCTTGTCATGAGCGCAGTGCTCGCCATTTGGGCTTAATGGGGCGCACCCTAGCTTCGGTTCATCCGGTTCTCGATCAACTCATCGACCACCGCAGGCTCCGCCAAAGTGGAGGTGTCGCCCAAGCTGCCAAAATCATCCTCAGCCACTTTGCGCAAGATACGGCGCATGATTTTGCCGGACCGGGTCTTGGGCAGACCGGGGGCCCACTGGATCAAATCAGGCTTGGCAATGGGACCGATTTCCTTGCGCACCCAATCGCTGAGCTCCTTGCGCAATTCCTCCGTCGGCTCCTCCCCGTTCATCAAGGTCACATAGGCGTAAATGCCCTGCCCTTTGACATCATGAGGATAGCCAACAACCGCACTTTCAGCCACTTTGGGATGCGCCACCAACGCACTCTCGACCTCTGCTGTGCCCATCCGGTGGCCAGAGACATTGATCACATCATCCACACGACCCGTGATCCAGTAATAACCATCCGCGTCGCGCTTGCAGCCGTCGCCGGTGAAGTAATATCCCTTGTAATCGGAAAAATAGGCCGAAATGAACCGGTCATGATCACCCCAAACCGTGCGCATCTGACCGGGCCAACTGTCCTTGATGCACAAGACCCCCTCGGCCTCGGTGCCAGATTGCTCTTCTGCGGTTTGCGCATCCAAAATAACCGGCTGAATGCCGAAAAACGGATTGGTCGCAGAACCGGGCTTGGTCGCGGTCGCCCCCGGCAACGGGGTCAAAAGATGCCCGCCGGTCTCTGTTTGCCACCATGTGTCCACGATCGGGCATTTGCCCTTTCCGACCACCTCATTATACCAATCCCACGCCTCTGGATTGATCGGCTCACCGACCGTGCCCAACAGCTTGAGCGACGATAAATCAGCCGCCTCCACAAAGGAATTGCCCTGCCCCATCAACGCACGAATGGCCGTGGGTGCTGTGTAGAACTGATTGACCTTGTGCTTTTCACAAACCTGCCAAAACCGGCTGGCATCAGGATAGGTGGGCACGCCCTCAAACATCAACGTGGTCGCCCCATTGGCCAAAGGCCCGTAGACGATATAAGAATGCCCGGTGACCCAACCGACATCGGCTGTGCACCAGAAAATGTCCCCATCTTGATAATCGAATGTGTACTGATGGGTCATGGCCGCATAAACCAAATACCCGCCAGAGCTGTGCACCACACCCTTGGGCATGCCGGTGGAACCAGATGTGTACAAAATGAACAACGGATCTTCCGCATTCATAGCCACAGGCGCTGAGATATCCGACGCCTCTAACGCCATCTCGTTATAATCGAAATCGCGACCGTCAATCCAAGTGGTCTGCCCCCCGGTGCGCTTGACCACAAGACATTTCACCGTGTCCTTGCAATGCAAAAGCGCCTGATCCGCATTGGACTTCAACGGCGTGTTGCGCCCGCCCCGAGGGGCCTCATCGGCCGTGATCACAACCTTCGCATCACTGGCATTGATCCGTGCGCCCAACGCATCAGGTGAGAACCCGGCAAACACAATCGAATGAATGGCCCCGATCCGCGCACAGGCCAGCATCGCATAGGCAGCCTCCGGGATCATCGGCATGTAAATCACCACACGGTCGCCCTTGCGAACCCCCAACTCCTCCAGGATATTGGCCATCTTGCAAACGGAGCTGTGCAACTCTTTGTAGGTGATGTGCTTGGACAGCCCCGGATCATCACCTTCCCAAATGATCGCGGTCTGATCCCCGCGTGTCTCCAAATGACGATCCACGCAATTGGCGCAGACATTCATCTCGCCGTCCTCAAACCACTTGATCGACACATTATCATGGGCAAAGGACGTGTTTTTGACCTTGGTATAGGGCTTGATCCAGTCAATCCGCTTGCCCTCTTCGCGCCAAAACGCCTCCGGGTCGGAAATGGAGGCAGCATATTTCGCCTCGTAACCGGCCGCATCAATATGGGCGGAGGCGGCGAAATCAGCGGATGGTGGAAAAACACGATTGGTCATAGCGTCCTCACTTGTCGTCATGGAACAGCGTCGCCCAAAGGTCCGATCCCCAAGGCTTACTGTCTTCTCATTAGAATTTAGGTCTCGTTAGATAGCCAGATACTCGTGACGTAAATCAACGTTGTCGAGCACTTCTTTGGCACTTCCGTCAAACACGATCTTTCCGGTCTCAAGAATAATCGCCCGATCCGCCAGCTTCAAAGCCGCCACGGCGTTTTGCTCAACGATGATCGTCGTCATGCCCTGCTCGCGAATGTAATGCAGCGTCTTCTCGATCTCTTGCACAATCACCGGGGCCAAACCCTCATAGGGCTCATCCAACAACAACAACTTGATGTCACGCGCCAACGCCCGACCAATGGCCAGCATTTGCTGCTCACCGCCCGAAAGGGTCGTGCCCTCCTGCTTGCGCCGCTCGCCCAGACGCGGGAACAGATCGTAAATCCGATCCAAAGACCAGCCCATAGGCGGTGCAATCTGCGCCAACTTGATGTTCTCTTCCACCGTCAGGCCCGGAATGATCGAGCGTGTCTCAGGCACAAGCCCCACACCCAATTGCGCCGCATCATGGGACCGCTTGTCATGGAGCGTCACATGATCCAGACGTAACTCGCCCGAGCGCAATTCCGGGTCATCCATCCGCGCAATGGTCCGCAACATAGAGGTCTTGCCGGCCCCGTTGCGCCCCAATAGCGCAAGGATTTCGCCTTCATGCACGTTAAAGCTGACACCTTGGACAATATAGCTCTCGCCGTAATAGGCGTGCACATCATAAGCCTCAAAATAGGCCGGTGCGGTCGCTGCATGGTTCGCGTTCTTTTCCAGCGTTTCAGTGCTCATTCGTGAGCCCCCCCAAGATAAGCTTCCTGAACTTTCGGATTGCCCTTGATGTTCTCAGGCTTGTCCTCAACGATCACATGACCCTGTACCAGTACCGAGATTTTATCCGCCAGCGAGAACACAACCTCCATGTCATGCTCAATGATGATCTTGGTGATCCCGCGCGTCTCCCCGATATGCTTGAGAAGATTGATCGTGTTTTCCGTATCCGCCCGCGCCATACCCGCCGTCGGCTCATCCAACAAAAGCAGCTTTGGCTCTTGAACCAGCCCCATGGCCAGCTCCAGACGCCGCTTGTCTCCGCGCGACATGGACGATGCCGTCATGTGGCGTTTCTCGGCCATGCCCACATCTTCAAGCGTGTGCTCGGCCAAATCCTTGATGCCACCCTCGGAACGCATGCGCGCCCAAGGGTTCAGCTTGAACGCCCCGTCGCGGTGCGCCAATGCCGGGATCATCACGTTTTCCAGAACCGTAAGCTCGGTGAAAATCTCCGGGGTCTGGAACACACGCGACACACCCGCCTGATTGATCTCATGAGGCTTGAGACCCAAGAGCGATTTGCCGTTGAACATCACCGTGCCCGTGTCGGGCATAAGACGCCCGACAAAACAGTTGAGCAATGTCGATTTACCCGCCCCGTTGGGACCGATAATGGCGTGAACCTTGCCCTCTTCCACGTCCAGATTGACGTTGTCGAGCGCCTGCAATCCACCAAAGCGCTTGTTGACGCTCTGAACTTCAAGAATACCCATCGTCTCTGCTCCCTATTCTGCGGGAACGGTGGCTTTGCCATCCGTCTCGTCAGATTTCTTCTTGCGTGAGAACATCTTACCGATGCGCTGCATGCCTTCCATCAGCCCGCCGGGCAGGAAAATCACAACAAGCATGAACAAAATACCAAGGGTCAAATGCCACCCCTTGCCCACAAACGGATGCAGGATCGTGACCATCACATTCTCCAAACCTTCTGGCAAGAAAGAGAACCAGCTGTGCAAGATGCTGTCATTGATCTTGGAGAAAATGTTCTCGAAATACTTGATGAACCCGGCCCCCAGGATGGGCCCTAGAAGCGTGCCGGCACCGCCCAGAATGGTCATCAGAACCACCTCGCCAGAGGCGGTCCACTGCATGCGCTCGGCCCCCGCAAGAGGGTCCATAGCCGCCATCAGACCACCCGCAAGACCCGCATACATGCCAGAGATGACAAAGGCTGTCAGCGTGTAGGGACGTGTCGAAACACCGGTGTAGTTCAAGCGGTTCTGGTTGGTTTTGATCGCTTTAAGCATCAACCCGAACGGCGAGCGGAAAATCCGGATCGCCACATAAAGAGCCGCCAACATGAACAAACCGCTGATGTAATAGCCCACGTTGAACGTGAAGGACCAGCCGCCCACAAGCCACTCATAACTGGCCCGCATTTCCAACCCGAACAGCGAAGGCGCCGGAATATTGCCGCCCTCGGCCCGGAAATCTAAGATGCGCGGATCGTTGAGTGCGGTTTGCAAACCCGTCTCCCCGCCCGTGATCGGGGTCAGAACCGACGCGGCCAAGGCAAAGGCCATCTGCGCAAAGGCAAGTGTCAGGATCGAGAAATAAATCCCCGACCGCCGCAACGAAATAAACCCGATCGCCAGCGCCATAACACCCGCCACAAGGGTCGAGATCACAATCGCCGGGATCACGTTGATCGTCAGCAGCTTGAGCATCCAAACAGCCGCATAAGACCCGGTCCCAAGAAAGGCCGCATGTCCAAAGGACAGATACCCCGTGAGCCCGAACAGGATGTTAAACCCGATGGCAAATATCCCGAAGATCACAAAGCGCTGCATCAGATCAGGATAACCGCCGTTGAACTGCGCCAAACCACTCTCGGTTGGAAACGGGTTCATCAAGAAAGGTGCAAATGCAACCAACACCGCGACGAAGAAAAACAGACGTGTATCTTTTGTATCAAGACCAAACATCGATCAGTCCTCCATCACGCCCTTGCGGCCCAACAGGCCTCGGGGTCGGGTCAATAAGATTATAATTGCAGCCAAGTAGATGACGACCTGATTGATGCCGGGGATCACTTCGATCACTTCGCGCATGGATGCGAAACTCTGCAAAATCCCTAGGACAAATCCGGCAAGAACAGCGCCGGGCAAAGAGCCCATACCGCCGACCACCACAACCACAAAGGAGATCACCAGAAAATCCATACCCATATGGTAATTGGGCGAGTTGATGGGCGTGTACATCACGCCCGCAAGACCCGCGACACAGGCCGCCAATCCGAACATGATCGTAAACCGCCGGTCGATATCAATGCCCAGCAAACCAACCGTCTCCCGGTCCGCCATACCCGCGCGCACAACCATCCCGAAGGTGGTGAACTGCAAAAAGGCAAAAACAGCGGTGATCACGATGGCCGCGAAGGCGAAATAGACCAAACGCCAATAAGGATAGATGATCCGGTTAGGCTCAAAGCCTAGAAGCAGACCGAAATCATAGCTGCCCCGGAAGACTTCCGGTGCTGGCGCAGGGATGGGATTGGCCCCGAAATAGGCCTTGATGATCTCCTGCAAGACAATCGCAAGACCGAATGTCACAAGGATCTGATCCGCATGCGGGCGCTTGTAGAAATGCTTGATGAGGCCGCGCTCCATGGCGATCCCGATCAGGATCATCACCGGAATGGCGAACAAAATAGCCAACGGAACCGACCAGTCGATAATGGCGTTTGACGTCGCCTCTCCGAACCAGTCCTGCAAATAGGGCACCTTCACTTTCAAAGGATTGCCCAGAAAATCCTTCTGGCTCTCATCGATGACCTCATGACTGAGCGACAAAAGCCGCTGCAATGTCACCGTACAAAAAGCCCCCAACATAAACAGGGCACCATGGGCGAAGTTGACCACCCCGAGCGTTCCGAAAATCAGAGTGAGGCCCAAAGCGATCAGCGCATAGGCCGACCCTCCGTCCAAACCACTCAATAATTGTATGATAAATGCTTCCATCTCGCGCGTCCCACGGTGTGTCTTGAATAGTCGGCCGGATTAGCCCGGCCTGAAAATCTCGGTGAGAATGATGCGGCCCCTCACCTACGCAAGAGGCCGCAGTCGTCCCTAGACTTAGGCGCCTGGGTTACAGGTACCCAGATCACCACCAAAGATGGAGGCATCGTAAGTCACCTGAGCCGCTGGCGTCACTTCCACGATCTCAAGAAGATCGAACTCGGATGTTGGGTTCTCTTTACCCTTCACAACAAGCACGTCCTTGAAGCACTGGTGATCTTCCGCGCGGTAAAGCGTTGGACCATTGCCAAGACCGTCAAACTCAAGACCCTCAAGCGCTTGTCCAATACCACATGGGTTGAACGTGCCGGCCATCTCAGCGGCCTGCGCATAAAGAAGCGTCTGACAGTAAACCGTGTGAGCAGCCTGCGATGGCGGGAAGCCATACTTGGTGCCGAAGGACTGAACGAATGCTTTGGAGCCCTCGTCCTGCAACGACCAGTGCCAGTTTGTGGAGCCGAAGATGCCCTTCACGTTCGCACCCGCACCCTTCGCCATCAGGCGGGAGTAAAGTGGAACAACAATCTGGAAGTCCTGACCATTGGCTTGCGCCTCGCGCAGACCGAACTGAACAGCAGAAGTCAAAGAGTTGACCATGTTTCCGCCGTAGTGGTTCAGAATCAGAACGTCAGCACCGGACGACAGAACAGGCGCTACATAGTCCTTGAAATCTGTCTGTGCCAAAGGCGTCTTCACGGCAGCAACAGTCTCCCAACCGATAGCCTCGGTGGATGTCCGAACAGCTTCCTCTGTGGTGTAACCCCAGTTGTAGTCGGCTGTCAGGTGGTAAGCCTTACGGTTGGTACCGTAATTTGCACCCAAGATCGGCGCCAAAGCAGCACCAGACATGTAAGAGTTGAAGAAGTGACGGAAACCGTTGGCCTTCTTGTCCTTACCTGTTGTGTCGTTGGAATGGGTCAGACCCGCCATGAAGATGATGCCAGCTTCCTGACACAAAGACTGAACAGCAACCGCCACACCGGAGGAAGATCCACCCGTGATCATGATCGCGCCGTCTTTTTCAATCATCGACTTGGCAGAGGCACGCGCCGCATCCGGCTTGGTCTGCGTATCGCCTGTGACATACTCGACCTTCTTGCCGAGGATACCAGAACCAGTCAAAGCAGAGGCACTGCCGCCAACGGTAAATGTGCCCATCATGCCGCCGTCGCCGCCGCCATTGAGGTGCTCAACCGCAAGCTCGTAAGCGCGCAGCTCGTCCGCACCCTCATCCGCGTAAGGACCGGTTTGCGGTACGTTGAAACCAAGCGTAACAGACCCGCCCTGAGGCGCGTTTGTGTAGCCCGCATGATTTGCCGCCCAAACAGGCGAGAACAGCGTCGGCGCAGCAAGACCCGCCCCGGCAACAGCGCCGGTCTTGATCATATTGCGTCGTGTGAAATTAGAGTTGGACATATAATCCTCCCAATCGATTGTGTTTGTCCGCGGCCGCGGAGTCCCAGCTTATTGAAAGCCACGGTCACTATCGGGCGATTGTGTCAATTGCTCAATAAATTGTTGCGTTTATTGAGTTTTTTTGTAAATTTTTTGAACTACCGCAGTGCAATATTGTAAATTTCTTTGCAATGCACTGCGGCAAGCTGATGAAAACTAAAGGAAAAGACTGCAAATGAAAGGATCATTGGCCGGGACCCGAATTCGCGAAAGACGCCGCCAGCTTGAGCTTAAGCAATCAACTCTGGCCCAAACCGCAGGCATCTCCGCCTCTTATCTCAATTTGATCGAACATAACCGCCGGACCGTCTCGGGCAAAGTGCTGGGCGCGATTGCCAAAGCGCTCGGGCTTGACCCCAATGATCTGGCCGAGGGGGCTGAATCGCAACTGGTCGAGGATTTGCGCCAAGTGTTGGCCGACCACCCCGATCAGGCCACCGCCACCACCGCCATCGAGGAGTTCATCGGCCGCTTTCCCGGCTGGGCACGCATCGTCGCCACTCAGGCCCGCCAGATCAAAGACGACCGCGCCGCTATTGCGACCTTCATGGACCGGCAGAATTTCGATCCGCATCTGCAAAATACGCTGCACGAGATGCTGACGACCATCACCGCGATCCGCTCCACCTCCGGCATTTTAACCACCGAGGAGGACATCGACACCCCGCAGCGCAGCCGCTTTCAAAACATCATCCATGATGAAAGCCGCCGCCTGTCCGATGCGGCCCAAGAGCTGGTCTCCTATTTTGATCACGCTCAGGAGGTCACGACCCAAACCACCTCGTCGCAAGATGCGTTCGAGACGTTTTTGACCCAGCGCGACCATGTGTTTGAAGAGCTGGAAGATACCAACGCCCCGGCTCAGGCGATCGCGGACATCCTGCGTCAAGACCTCCCCCGCGCCACCGCCGAGACCCGCGCCAAGCTGCGCGAGCGGATGGCGGTCTACGCCCAAGACGCAGCCCTCATGCCGCTTGCGGATTTTCTGGCCCTCGGCCAAAAAACCGCCTTCTCCCCCGATCTGCTCAGCGCCACGTTCGGGGCCGATCTTCACGCCACGTTTCGTAGACTGGCCACCCTCAAACGCCGTGATCTGGACGTGCCCCGCTTTGGCCTTGTGATCGTGAACGCCGCAGGCCAGCCGCAATTCCGCCGCCCGCTCGAAGATTTCTCCCTGCCCCGCTTCACCTCGATTTGCGCCCTTTGGCCCGCCTTTCAGGCGCTCTCTGTGCCCGGCCAACCGCTCAGCGATATCATCGTGCTGCCAAACGGGCGGGAATTTCTGGCCCGCGCCATTGCACTTTCCGGCAGCCCCACAGCCTTTGGCCGCACCCCATCATTTTCAAGCGCCATGCTGGTCACATCGCTCAGTGACGCCCACCGGTTCGGCATGCTTGCCCAACAAGCCCCCCACACCCCGCGCCAAGTGGGCACCTCGTGCAGGCTGTGCCAGCAAATCGACTGTTTTGCCCGCTCCGAACCCAGCATTCTGCCCCCCGCACCGGCCAAGTCGCCCTAACTTTTTATGACCCGCCTGCCATGCTCCAATTGACACAAAGTGCTCCGCAACTAAGCTGGCCCAAAAGACCCTTGGGGGGGACATGCCGAAAAAAGTGATTATCGTGGAGGACGAACCCAACATCGCGGAGTCGCTGAATTTCATTTTGAACCGCGCCGGGTACGAGGTGAAATGGGTCAGCGACGGCAATGACGCTGTGTTTGAAATCCAAAACATGCAACCCGATGTGGTGATCTTGGATGTGATGCTGCCCAACCGATCGGGCCTTGAGATATTGCGCGACCTGCGCGCCGCCCCCGCGATCTCCAAAACCCCGGTCTTGATGCTGTCGGCAAAGGGGCAAACCAAAGACCTCGCCATCGCCATCGAAACCGGCGCTGACCACTATATGGTCAAACCTTTCTCCAATGCCGATGTGCTGGCGAAAGTCACCGAATTGGCCGGAACATGAGCGAAACCAATGCCGATCTTGCGACCGGGGCCTTGCGCCGCCGCAAATTGCGCGATGCGGCCCTCGTTCTGCCGCTGCTTGGCATCTTCCTGTTCCTCACACCTATTCCGCGCATCTTTATCTCCGAACCCGACCCGCAAGGCATCCCCCGCGTGTTTGCCTATATCTACGGCACATGGGTGCTGCTGATTTTGGCCAGCGCTTGGATTTCGCGCAAACTGACCCAGAGCGAGGCCGAGGACAGCCACACCAACGGGCCTGATCTCTAGATGATTAGCTCCAACGTCGTCATCGTTGTGGCCATCAGCTACATGGCGCTCCTGTTTGGCGTGGCCGCTCTGGCCGACCGACAAGTGGCACGCGGCCAGTTTGGCTGGCTCAAATCCCCGCTGGTCTACACATTGTCTTTGTCGGTCTATTGCACCGGTTGGACCTTTTACGGCGCGGTCGGCTCGGCGGTACGCAACGGACTGGAATTTGCCGCCATCTATATTGGCCCGACACTGCTGTTTGTGGGCTGGTTCTGGCTGTTGCGCAAACTGGTCCGAGTGGGCCGTAGCCAAAGGATCACATCCATCGCCGATCTGGTCTCCTCCAGATACGGTAAAAGCAACGATCTGGCCGTCATCGTGACGCTTTTGGCGGTGATCAGCTCAACCCCCTATATTGCCCTGCAACTGCAATCCCTGACCATCAGCTATACCGCGCTGACCGGCATCGCGACCTCCCCCGGCCAAAGCCCGGTCTATATCTCGTTTTGGTTCGCCGTCGGCCTTGCAGGCTTCACCATCCTCTTTGGCACCCGCAATGTGGATGTGAACGAGCGTCACCACGGCGTCGTCACCGCCATCGCCTTTGAGGCGGTGGTCAAACTCTTCGCCCTTTTGGCCGTGGGCGTCTTTGTGGTCTACGGCCTCGCCGACGGACCCGCCGATATCTTCTCGCGCGCACCGCCCGACATCTTGCAAACAGACCGCATCTTCGGCGCCCGCTGGATCACCCTCAATATGCTGTCGGCTATGGCCATCATCACCCTGCCGCGCATGTTTCATGTGCTGGTGGTCGAAAACGTGGACGAACGCCACCTTGCCACCGCCGCATGGGCCTTCCCGCTCTACCTGTTCTTAATCTCGCTCTTTGTTATCCCCATTGGCATCGCCGGCCTCTCTGTGCTGCCCGCCGGATCAAACCCCGACATGTTCGTGCTCACCGTTCCCTTGAGCGGCGGCCATACGGGCCTTGCACTTGTGGCCTATCTGGGCGGGCTGTCCGCGGCCACATCCATGGTCATCGTCTCCGCCATTGCCCTGTCAACCATGGTCTCCAACCATATCGTGGTGCCGATCTGGCTCAGGTTGCGCGAAAACTCCAACAAAACCTCCGGCGATGTGCGCGGTGTGCTTCTGGCCTCGCGCCGGGTGTCCATCGCCGTGATTATCGGGCTTGGCTTTCTTTACTTTCGCCTCACAGGCGGCAGCGAGGCACTGGCCTCCATCGGCCTGATCGCGTTTGCGGGACTGGCCCAGATTATCCCGCCCCTGATGGCGGGCCTGTTTTGGCGCGGAGCCAACCGCAACGGGGCCGCCATGGGTATGATTATCGGATCAATCATCTGGATTTACACACTCTTCCTGCCCAGCTTTGGCGGCGGCTTCCTGATCTCCGCCGATACAATCGCAAATGGCCTGTTCGGCTGGGAGGCCCTGAAACCGCGCGCGCTCTTTGGCCTCACAGGCCTCGACCCGCTGGTCCATGCGGTGTTTTGGTCGCTGGCCCTCAACATCCTCACCCTGATCTTCGTGTCACTGGCCACCACCCCCAATGAACTGGAACGCCTGCAATCGGCACTCTTCATCGACGCCATGCGCAAAGGCTATGACGCCACCACACCCGCATTGGGCAGAACCGCCGCATCCGAGGATCTCTACACCCTCGCCCAACGCATTTTGGGCACCGACCGGGCCTATGCGTTCTTTTTGAAAAGTGCCGCCGAACAAGGGCTCGAAAAAGGCCTGCCCGATCCCTCAAACGCATTCATCCGCGACTTTGAACGCGAATTGGCAGGCTCCGTCGGCTCCGCATCGGCTCATGCTATGGTCAGCCAAATCGCCGGCGGCGGCACCGTGTCGGTGGATGATCTGATGAACATTGCCGATGAGACCGCGCAAATCTTGCAATATTCCCAACAGCTGGAGGCCCAATCGAAAGTCCTGGAGGACACGGCCGAAAAGCTGCGAACCGCCAACGC
Source organism: uncultured Paracoccaceae bacterium (assembly GCA_937920555.1). Classification (GTDB taxonomy): domain Bacteria; phylum Pseudomonadota; class Alphaproteobacteria; order Rhodobacterales; family Rhodobacteraceae; genus CAKZTM01. Next base: position 50,316 of record CAKZTM010000049.1, read on the forward strand.
CCAGCTGACGGAAATAGGTGAGCAAAAAGACCTGTTCTTGAGCCATGTCAGCCATGAGCTGCGCACGCCCATGACCTCGATCCGCTCGTTTGCGGAAATTTTGCGCGAGACCCCCGATATCTCTCACCCGGATGCGCAGAAATTCGTGTCGATCATTGATACCGAAAGCCACCGGCTGACCCGCCTGTTGGACGAAATCCTTGATCTGTCATTTTTGGAAAGCGGGCGGGCCGAATGGACCCTGATCCCGGTCTCGCTGGGCGATGTTATCCAACGGGCCCGCCAGAACGTGGCCGCACTTGATGGCGGCGACCGGCTAAAGTTTGAACTGCCCAAGGACCTGAGCCAAGTCATGGTGACGGCCGATCCGGACCGGTCCAGTCAGGTGCTGATCAACCTGTTCACCAATGTGCTGAAATATGGCAGCGCCGATGCCCCGACGATCACCGTCACCACCTCGCGCGGTGACAGCTATGTCCACCTGAACGTTCACGATGACGGGCCGGGCATTGGCGCAGACGACCGCGCACGGGTGTTTGAGAAATTCACCCGTCTGGCCAGCAAAGACCTCGCTGGAAGTGCCGGTCTGGGCCTGCCGATCAGCCGGGAGATCATGCGCAATATGGGCGGCGACCTGCAACTGCTAAGCGAGGGACCCGGAACCACGTTCCGCGCGACGTTCAAGACCGTCTGATGGAGCGATCAACCCCGCCGGATGACCGGTATGAGCTAAGCAGGCGTCATGCCAAGGCTTGACCTTGGCATCCAGTCAGAGAGCCCTGCGACTAGTCTGGGCGGAGGCACAAACGACGGCTTGGAGCCAAAGTTGTGGCCTCATGTTCGAGTACAAGACTGCCCGTGGGGTTGCGCTCCACCGATGGTTCATGGCGCTTTATGGATACCGCATCCTGCGATCACATAACTAATGCACCGGCGTTTCAAAAGCTCCAGCCCGGTCAAGCGGGACGCGTGCCTTTGGCACGACACGGGCGTTGGCAGAGCCAACCTCGCCGGGCGCGCTGCGCGCTTGATTCCGGCCTGAATGCACTGAATGAAAGTCGGGATAGAGCTAAGCAGGCGTCATGCCAAGGCTTGACCTTGGCATCCAGTTAGAGAGCCCTGCGACTAATCTGGGCGGAGACACGAACGACGGCTTGGAGCCCCAACCTTGACATTGCCTTTCGGCAACGAGAACGCGATAACTTGGTCGAGGCCGCAGACTACGGCCGCGAGAAGGAAGTAGCGATAGGTTTGATGCACGAGAAAGAAATTGAATCGTTCCTCGCCGGAATCGAACGTATCTGCGTTGAATTGGAAGAAATTCTGTATTCAAAGGACTATCTGCGGCGTCCGCGGTTGGTGCAGAAACTCAGATTGGCGCGGCCCGATTATCCAATATCGAAACTGGCACTACTCATCACCGAATTTAAGCCAGAGATAGACCCGAGCCTCCATCAACTGATTGATACATATTGCGAATATTGGAATGGCAATCCTAACTTGCTGAGGCTTTCGGAGATTAATCGACTGCGCGCAGCGGCCTTGGGTCAATCAGAGAGTAGTGATTGGGTACTAGTTGCAATCCAATTTCTTGGCGGCGCAGAGCATTGGAGAACGTGCCAAGATGGAGTGGTAATGTCCATCTGTGGATACCTGTTGCGAGCAGGTGTAGCGCCCCAAGTAATCGAGAGCACTCTGCTTTCCTATGTCCGAAGGAATTGTTGAAGCAGTATTGGTTTTCCAACCAATTTGTTCAGATCGAACGTCCGCTCCGTTCCCAATTCCGTTGAAAAAGTCGTCTTGGGAAGTGGAGATTCAGTCCGGTGAATAATAGACGAACCGGTCCCGATCACGCCGGATTGGGCGTTTGAGGCAAGGGGTATAGCTTTGCGAGCTTTCTGAGGTTCTGGGCGGTTGCTGCGAGCAGGAATTCGTCTTTGACCCCGCATGGACCGCGCAGCCTGAGCCGTCCCAGACCAAGAATTCGTTTGAGATGTGCGAATAGCATCTCGACCTTCTTTCGCAGTTTCCGCGATATCGCATACTCATCGGTTTTGGCGATCGCCATGGCCATTTGGCGCGCACCTTCGAACTTTGATCGGTGGATTTTCCGTGTCGGTTGATTGGGTGCGCATTTAGATTTGAGTAGGCACGCGCCACAATCCTGCTTGCGTGCAAAGTAGCGCTTGTGATCGTCCTTTCCATATTCCGGTCTCGGTTTGGTCAGGTTGCGCCAATATGGTTTAAGCATCATCCCGGTGGGGCAGATGTAATGATCCTCCTCACGATCAAACGCGAAGTCCTTGACTTCAAATGTTCCATCTTTACGGCCAGTTTTGTCAATCACGGGGATATGTGGCTCGATGCCGCGATCCTCAACAAGCCAATTCAACATTGGCCCTGATCCATACGCCGTGTCTGCAATGAGGCTCGCCGGCCAGAGATCGAAACGATCTTTCACGCGGTCGATCATCGCGCGTGTTGCCCCCACTTCCGCGGGACGAACTGATCGGCTCGGCTCAACATCCACAATGATCGCATGGTCCGTATCGATCAGATAGTTGGTCGAATAGGCAAAGAAAGCGGGGCCGTGGTGGGCTGCCGTCCATTGGCTCGATGGATCTGAATGAGATGTGAACTTTGGGGCCACATCTGTCGATGCACCAAAAGCCTCATGATCAAGATGCTCGAGATAGTCCTGGACGGCACGCGGAGCTTCTTCTGGTTCAATTGCGCCTGGGAGCCATTCATCTTTCGGCGTCGCGTTCCGCCTATTGGCATCGGCCTGGATCAGGCTCGCATCAGTTGCAAAGCGTTCTCCGCCGACAGCACCCATCGAGATACATTTGGCCACGACATCTTCAAAGACCTTCCGAAGAAGATCACTGTCGCGAAAGCGCCCGTGGCGGTTCTTTGAGAACGTCGAGTGATCTGGAACAGGGTCTGTCAGATCGAGGCGACAGAACCAGCGATATGCCAGATTGAGATGCACCTCCTCGCAGAGCCGCCGTTCTGATCGGATTCCGTGGCTGTAGCCAATCAGCAGCATCCGTATCATCAGTTCCGGGTCAACGGACGGACGCCCGGTGTGGCTATAGAAAGGTGCAAGATGAGCGCGGATGCTCGAGAGGTCGATGAACCGATCGATCGATCGAAGAAGATGGTCCTGAGGAACATGTTGCTCGAGATTGAATTCGTAGAATAGCTCACTCTGCGCTTCTTGCTTCGGGCCCATCATAACGCACAATCCTCCAATCCGTCAGCAGGATTGAATCAGCCATCAGGCCGTGTCGCAACAATAGTTTTTCAACGGAATTGGAACGGAGCGGTCGTTGAGATTGCTAAAGAATGATGAATTCAACGCGGTTGAGCGCAGCGAAACTCATCGCGTGAATTCGAGCGCCCACCCGTCCATCACGCAAGATGCGTGCCTATGGCACGACGAGCGGGGCGCTTCGCGCCTATTAACCGCCCCCGGTCGGACGCTCGTTTGGCAGCTTGGGGAACGGAGCGGACATCGACAACGCTCCCCCTTGGATAAATGCGACTAGCATTTGACCGCGTCCGCCCTGTTAGCTGGCAGCACATCGAAGATGTGCGAGAAGCCTTCGGGCGGGTGGACGCATTGTAGCACTGCAAACAACACAAATACTCAAGTAGTTGA
>CAKZTM010000050.1 GCA_937920555.1 uncultured Paracoccaceae bacterium
AAAATTCAGGGAGGCGCAGCAGGATATTGAGGTCCTGTACTTGAGTGTGTGAGAGGTCCAGCTCTGTCAGTGCGGTGAGGGTCTGGAGCGGCTCGATGTCCTGTATTTGAGTGTGTGAGAGGTCCAGCGATGTGAGGGCGGTGAGGGTCTGGAGCGGCTCGATGTTCTGTATGTCGGTGCCTGCGATGTGCAGCGATGTGAGTGCGGTGAGGGCGCTTAGGGGCTCTGCGCCCTGCACTTGGGTGCCGGAGAGGCGCAGCGATTTGAGGGCGGTGAGGGTCTGGAGCGGCTCGATGTTCTGTATTTTGGTGTGTGAGAGGCCCAGTGATTTGAGTGCGGTGAGGGTCTGGAGCGGCTCGATCTCCTGTATTTTGGTGTTTGAGAGGCGTAGCGATGTGAGGGCGGTGAGGGCCTGGAGCGGCTCGATGGTCCTTATGTTGGTGCCTGCGATGTGCAGCTCTGTGAGTGCAGTGAGGGCGCTTAGGGGCTCTGCGCCCTGCACTTTGGTGTCGGTGAGGTTCAGCGATGTGAGGGTTGTGAGGCCGGATATCCAGTCCAGGACTGTTATTCCAGTATTGCGCAGGTCGAGTGTTTCGAGGCCACCTAGATCGGCCAGAACATTGAAATCCATCAAATTCCGGATACCCAATGCACCAAACATCGGCCCAGATACGCCCTCCGGCGCCCCAAAGAAATGCAAGTGTTTGAGGTCGGTGAGTTCCGCGATTTGTTCGGGAAGCTGGGTCAGCGCCACGAGATCGGACAGGTATAGGGACTGGCGGGTTTCCGCGTCGTCGGATGTGGCCGCAAGGTCGATCCGGCGCGATGCCTCCGCAAAAGCGGCCTTCGCATCGTTTACCCATTCCTCGCGGCCCCATTCCATGGGCCTAGCCTAGCGCGGTATTACACCGTCCGCAAACGCCTGCATGTTTGTGGCTGCCCACATCGGGCAGGATTTTCCAGCAGCGGTTGCATTTGTCGCCCTCGGCTTTTTCGAAGACCACGCCTATGCCCGGCAGCTCGGGCAAATGGAACGCCGTATCCGGTGAGGGGTCGGCAGAGATCGAAATGGCTGAGGTGATGCAAAGATCGGCAAAATCGACCGAGGCCAGAGCCGCCCGCGTGTCTTTGTCGGCGACGTGCACAACCGGTGCGGCCTCTAGCGAGGCGCCGATGACTTTGTCTTGGCGCTGGATTTCGATGGCACCTGTGACCACGCGGCGCACGGTTCGGATTTTGGCCCATTTGTCGGCGAGATCGGGGTTGAGCCAAGCCGCCGGCGTGTCGGGGAAATCGACCATATGCACGGAAGTGTCGGTGCCGTTGCGGTGTTCCCACACGTCCTCCATGGTGAAGACAAGGATCGGGGCCAGCCATGTGGTCAGCCGCTCGAACAGCAGGTTCAGGACGGTGCGGGCGGCCCGGCGGGTCGGGTCGGAGGCCGCGTTGCAATAAAGTGCGTCCTTGCGGATGTCGAAATAGACGCTTGAGAGGTCGAGGGTGGCAAACTCGAACACGGCCTTGAAGACCCCTTGGAAGTCGTATTTCGCGTAGCCTGTCCGCACGACCGTATCGAGCTCTGCGAGGCGGTGCAGCACCCAGCGCTCCAACTCCGGCATATGGGCGGGATCGACCGCTTCGGCGTCCGTGTAGCCATCGAGATTGCCGAGCATAAAGCGCATGGTGTTGCGCAAACGCCGGTAGCTGTCGGCGACACCTTTGAGGATTTCCGGCCCGATGCGTTGGTCGGCGGTATAGTCCACCTGGGCGGTCCAAAGACGCAGGATGTCGGCCCCATACTGCTTGACCACTTCGGCGGGGGCGATGATGTTGCCCAGCGATTTGGACATTTTCAGGCCCTTCTCATCGAGCGTGAACCCGTGGGTCAGCACGCCCTTGTAAGGTGCGCGGCCTTTGGTGCCGCAGGCTTGCAGCATGGAGGAGTGGAACCAGCCGCGATGCTGGTCAGTGCCTTCCAGATAGAGATCGGCGATGCCGTCTTCGGCCCCGTCCTCGCGGTCGCGCAGCACGAAGGCATGGGTGGAGCCACTGTCAAACCACACGTCGAGGATGTCGAAGACTTGGGTGAAATCATCGGGGTTATGATCCGGGGCCAAGAAGCGTTCCTTGGCGCCGTCCTTGTACCACGCATCGGCGCCTTCTTGTGCGAACGCGGCCTTGATCCGTGCGTTGACCTTATCGTCGCGCAGCAGGAAGTTGTCATCGGTGGGTTTGGCACCGTTGCGGGTGAAGCAGGTCAGAGGCACGCCCCATGCCCGTTGCCGCGACAGCACCCAATCGGGCCGTGCTTCGATCATCGAGTGGATGCGGTTGCGGCCCGTCTGGGGTGTCCACGTGACCAGCTCATCGATGGATTTGAGCGCGCGTTCGCGGATGGTTTTGCCATAGGTGTCATTGCCGCCGATGGGCTTATCGATGGCCGCGAACCACTGGGGCGTGTTGCGGAAGATCAAGGGCGCTTTGGAGCGCCAGGAATGCGGGTAGGAGTGGGTGACGCGACCGCGTGCGATCAGGCCGTCCACCTCCGCCAGTTTGTCGATCACGCGCTTATTGGCGTCTTTTTCCTTGCCCTTGTGATCGAAGATCACCGCTCCGCCAAAGAAGGGGAGGTCGTCGCGAAATGACCCGTCTTCGCCCACATTATGGGTCATGGGCAGGCCGAATTTCTGACCGATCACATAGTCGTCGGCCCCGTGGGAGGGGGCGGTATGCACAAAGCCTGTGCCCGCCTCATCGGTGACATGGTCGCCGGGCAGCATGGGCACGTCGAAATCCCATTCGCCGTTTGCACCGTCCAGACCGTGGAGCGGGTGGGTGCAGTGGATCGCCGCCAGTTCAGCGGTCGTGACGTCGCGCACGCGGGTAAAGCCGTCCACGCGGGCAGATGTGAAGACTTCCTCGGCCAGATTGTCCGCCAAGATATAGCGGTCACCGGCCTTGGCCCAGTTGTCTTCGGCCGCTTCGGTCACATCGTAAAGGCCGTAGGATAGCGTCGGATTAAAGCAGATCGCGCGGTTTTGCGGGATCGTCCACGGGGTCGTGGTCCAGATCACCACGGAGGCCTTTTTGACCTGATCGGTGAGCGCCTGAGTGCCCAGCCCTTCATAGTCCAGATCCTCGTCGATCGGGTCGCGCTGCAAGGACGCTTTGTGAACCGGGAATTTGACCCAGATGGTGTGGGACTTGTGGTCGTGATACTCGACCTCGGCCTCGGCCAGAGCGGTTTTTTCAACCACCGACCACATGACCGGTTTGGAGCCCTGATAGAGCGATCCGTTCATCAGGAACTTCATGAACTCGTCCGCGATCACCGCCTCGGCTTGGAAGTTCATGGTCAGATACGGGTCATCCCAATTGCCGGTGACGCCAAGGCGTTTGAACTCCTCGCGCTGGATATCCACCCATTCCTCGGCAAATTTGCGGCATTCGGCGCGCAGGTCATTGATCGGCACGTCGTCCTTGTCTTTGCCTTTCTGGCGGTATTTCTCCTCGATCTTCCACTCGATGGGCAGACCGTGGCAATCCCAGCCGGGGATATAGCGGCTGTCATGGCCGAGCATCTGCTGGGAGCGCACCACCATATCTTTGAGGATTTTGTTCAGCCCGTGGCCGATATGCAGGTGGCCGTTGGCGTAAGGCGGGCCGTCATGCAGGACGAAGCTGGGGCGGTCTTTGGCCTCGCGCAGCTTGTGGTAGACGTTCAGTTTCGCCCATTTTTCCAGCCATTCGGGTTCCCGCTTGGGCAGGCCCGCCCGCATTGGAAAATCGGTTTTGGGCAGGGTGAGTGTATCTTTGTAGTCAGGTGTTTCGGCGCACATTTCAGTGGTCCCGTTCGGTCAATTAAAGTCGGTGTTTGGGGCGGCGCGGTCGTCCATACGCCATTGTCCCGGACGCTCAGGCGTTGAGCGCCGGGCCGCTAATTCGGGATATTTGGCTCAGGTAAATCTGCATGGATTGCCTATAGCGGGTTCGCGGCGGAAGGTCGAGAGTCCAAAAGCCCACAGTTTTGGTCTAAATTCAGGCTCTAAGTTGCTATTGGCAATGAATAATGTAGACAAACCTCATGGATCGCGTTTTGGAAATTGCTGTCGTTGGTTGCGGCATTGGCGGACTTGCGACAGCATCGCTGTTGCGAGATCAGGGCCATGACGTCACCATTTTTGATCAATTTACCACCCCCGAGCCCAGTGGCGCAGGGCTGATTATTCAGCCCGTGGGTCAAAAGGTGCTTGGTGAGTTGGGTGTTTTGGGCGGGGCTTTGTCGCATGGCGTCAAGATCAAGTCCTTGTCCGGGCGCTCCCAAGTTTCTGATCGTGTGGCGCTTGCGGCCCGGTATGATGTGCGCGACCCGGATCAATTTGGTTTGGGCATTCATCGCGGCGCGCTGTTCGAACTGATGCTCAAAGCCGCTCAAGCCCGTCAGATCAAGATCCAATCGGGTCATATGGTGTTTGGGGTCGATAATCCTGACTGCCCTTACATCCGCATTGAGGGGAACCGTCAGGCGGGGCCGTTTGATCTGGTGGTGGATGCATCGGGGGGCGGGTCGCAAATCTCGCCGTTGATCTCGGTGGATTTGGCATTTGGTGCTTTGTGGGGTGTTGTGGATTTGCCCGAGGGCGAGCGTGATCTGAGCGGCTGTTTGCGGCAGCGTTACGTCCATGCCAACAAGATGGCCGGGGTTCTGCCCATTGGCACTTTGCCCGGTGATCCCACGCCAAAAGCGGCGGTGTTTTGGAGCCTGAAGCGGTCGGATTACGATGACTGGCGCAGTGCTGATATTGCCGATTGGAAGGCGGAGGCGGCTGCGATGTGGCCCGATTTCGGCTATCTGTTGGACCAGATCGAAAGTCATGATGACATGACCTTTGCCACTTATAGTCACGGATCGCTCAACAAGGTTCATGATCAGCGGGTTGTCTATGTGGGCGATGCGGCGCACCGAGCGTCACCGCAATTGGGCCAAGGGGCGAATATGGCGCTTCTTGATGCCTCCATACTGGCGGAGGCCATGGCGGAGTATCCCACACGCAAGGCGCTGAAAGTGTTTCGCCGTCGCCGGATGCTGCATTTGAAGCTCTATCAGACGTTAAGTTTGCTGATGACGCCGCTCTACCAGTCCGACAGGCGTTTGAATGCGGCTATTCGCGACCGGATCGTGACGCCGTTTGCGCAGAGCCGTTTGGGGGCCTCGCTGGTTGGGCGGATCATTACCGGTCAATTGGTTGATCCATTTGGCGGCAGGCGCAAGGAATCGAACCAAGCGCGTCAGGTGCGCGATATTTTGCGCGGCCCCGGCGAGTAATACCTTATGTCAGGTTGCGGCTCTTGAGAGCCTCACGCGCCGCCACCGCGGTTGTGATCTGCTTTGATGCGGCCATTTGCGGTTTTCATGCAAGGGTTGTGATGCGGGTGCACAGAGCGACCCCGCGCGAAATCTGGAGACTGGATATGAGACAATTGATCAAACCTGTGCTTGTGGGGGCGATGCTGATGGGCAGTTTTGCCGCGACGCCCGCCACGGCCAATGACAATGACGTGGCCAAGATAATTTTGGGTGTGGCGGGCATTGCCGCACTGGCCGCGATTTTGGACAAAAATGATCGCAAGGCAACGGTCACGCAGCGGGCCAAGCCCCACCATGTGCAGCGCAAGAGGCACCGGCAGGCCCGCCACCGGGTCGATTATCAGCAATGTCTCAGGCAGCGCTGGACGCAATCAGGATGGCAGACATTCGTGTCTAACCGGTGCGTGGCGCGGCTAAACCAAACCGCCAAGGCGGGGCATGGGCATGGGCATCATGACCGGTTTCGGGCCCGGCGCTGGGCTGTCCGCTAAACGGATCAGCCTTTGCCAAACAGGCCGGTCAGGGCGGTTTGCATGATCGAGGTCACGCCCGGACGTTGGCGGGCGTGAAACGGCATCGGGCGGCACACATCCATTGCGGCCAGTCCGACACGCGCGGTGAGTGCGCCGTTGATGACGCCCTCGCCAAACCTGCGCGAGAGTTTTCCGGCCAATCCGCCGCCTGCAACCGAGCTGATCATGTCATCTGCGACCCCGACGGCACCTGTGGCGATCAGGTGCGTGGCCACGGCGCGCATCAGTCGCCACGAACCCAAAGTGCCCGCGCGGCCGCCGTAAACTTCGGCTATTTTGCGGACCATGCGGATGTTGCTGGTCAGGGCCACGACCACATCTGCCAGTGCGATAGGCACAAGGGCGGTTGCGGCGGCGACCTGTCTGGCGGAGGTTTCGATCTCGCGGCGGGCGGCTTTGTCCAAGGGGGCCATCAACTCCATCTCTGTCAGATCAAGAATGCCGTCAGGGTCAATGATCGTGTCGTCCTGTTTGGCCAAATTCTCGATCGCCCATGTCATGTCGGAGCGGGATTTATAAAGGTTGCGCAGCTTTTTGGAGTAAAACACCGCCTTTTTGGCGTCTGGTGTGGTTCGCAAATCATCGGCGGCTTTGCGAAAGTCATCAAGGCGCGAGAGACGGGCAAAGCCTGAAAACTCTTTGAACGCGGTGATCAGGACGGTGATGGCAAGGACCGCCGCCAGCGTGATTGCGACCCGTCCCAGCCAGACGTTGCGCCCGATCAGGTTAAAGACAAAATCCCATGCGGCCGTGGTCAGGTACATCAAAAGGAGGGCCACAAGTGCGCCCCAAAAGAGTTTTGCAACCCATGTGACCCGGCGGGTGACCAGACGGGTGGCCGCGACCATCGCTTCGCCTTTTGGGGCCGGTTCATCGTCGATGATCATCGGTGCAGATGAGGGATCAATCGGGGCTCGGCTTGGTGCCACCTTCGGGCGCGGCTTTGATTTGGTTTTGGCTTTGGCTTTGGGGGCGCTGCTCTCATCGAGGTCAATGATCACCGGCCCTTGGGGTTTGTTGGTCATCTCAAACGGTCTCCGATCAGGAATTCAGCGGCACTGCCCAGGCGAATATTTGGCGGGCCATCGCCCGGTTTGAGGTTGAGCACGGGGGGGGCGAATTTCATCACGTTAAAGTCGTGATCAAGCCAGCTTGCAGCGCCCTTTTTGGCCGGGGCCAGCAATTGGCTTGGATCATGGGGCAATGTGCCTGCGTAAAGGGCCGCATCTTTGCCGGTATCTTCCAAAGTTCCGCGCACGCAATTGAGCGGCTGGCCTTGGTGGTTGATGGTTTCTTGCACAGTGGCTTGGATGGAGGCGATGGCAAGCGCTGCGGTCTGTGCCCCGGAATGGTCGGCGCGGCTGCGGGCGTCTTTGACAAGCGCGTCCATGATCGCGGCCAGTTGCGCGTGTTGGTCTTGGTGCAGGTGGTCAGCTTTGGTTGCGGCAAAGAGGATCCGGTCCACCCGTTTGCCCAAGATCGAAGACAGCCAGCTGTTTTTGCCGGGGCGGAAGGATTGCAGGATGTCCGACATGGCGTCGCGCAGATCGTCCACAGCGCGGGGGCCCGCATGGATGGCCCCCAGCGTATCGACGAGCACGATCTGGCGGTCCATTTTGGCGAAATGGTTGCGAAAGAACGGTTTGACCACGATGCGTTTGTAGCTTTCAAAACGGCGTTCAAAAGCCCGCCACAGGGAGCCGGAGGGGGCTTTGCCGCCGGGGTCGGGCAGGGGGGCAAAGGTGAGCGCCGGGGAGCCTTCTAGATCGCCGGGCATCAAGAACCTGCCCGGAGCGCAGGCGGAAAAGCCGGCCTCGCGGGCGGTGCGCAGATAGCTGGTGAAATGGGCCGCTTGGGATTTGGCCACGGTCTCATCTAGTTTGGAGGTGGGGTCGCAGCTCTCAAGCTGGGCCAGCCAGCCTTCGGCCTGCGACGCCCTTGCATCCGCGCGGGCCGTCTCCAGCGTCTGTTGTGACCACTGGGCGTAGGATTGGTTCAGGAGGGGCAGATCGAGGAGCCATTCGCCGGGATAGTCCACAATGTCCAAATGCACCGTGCGCGGGCCGGTTACCGATGACAAAATGCCCGACGGTTGCACCCGCAGCGACAGGCGCAGTTGCGATATCGTTCGGGTCGAGGCGGGCCATTTGGGCGACGGGCCTTGCAGCGCGCTGAGGTGGGTCTCAAAATCGAAACGGGGCACGTCATCATCGGGCTGGGGTTGCAGATAAGCCGACAGAATGCGGCCCTCTTGGGCGGCTTTAAGCTGCGGCATGCGCCCTCGGTCGAGCAGATTTGCCACCAGCGAGGTGATAAAGACGGTTTTGCCCGCCCGCGACAGGCCGGTCACGCCCAAGCGAATGACAGGCTCGAACAGCAGCTCCTCGACGCCCTCCTGGGCGGATGTGAGGGTGCGGGAAATACCATCTGCAATATCGTAAAGGATCAAGCGCTCGGCCCCCTTGGCGTTTACCCGACCCTATTTAGGGGTTTGGGCCTCCGGTTGCGAGAGGGAAAGATTGCGGTTTTGACGCAGATTGGGTTCGGGTTTACTCAACTAGTGGAGTAGAGCTGGAATTTCGTTGCGGATCAGATGGTTACAGGGGATTTTCCGCGATTTTTGGATTTTTGGGGCGGGCGGGAAAAACGCGACAAACTTGATCGGGTGACTTGAACTGGGCGGGTCTGCCGGTTTATCCCCCGCGTTGCGAATTTCGACGTTTCACAGTACGGACATCTTATGCCCAGATATGCGCTCAAAATTGAATATCACGGCGGGCCCTTCAACGGGTGGCAGCGCCAAGAGGGCCAGCCCACGGTTCAGGGTTCCATCGAGGCGGCGCTTGCAGTGCTGGACAAAAATGTCGAGAAAATTCAAGGCGCTGGGCGGACTGACACGGGCGTTCACGCGCTTGGACAAGTGGCGCATGTGGACCTTTCTGCCCCTTGGGAGCCGTTCAGATTGTCGGAGGCGCTGAATTTCCATCTCAAACCAAAACCCATTGCCATAGTGGATGCGGCACAGGTGGACGAGACGTTTCACGCCCGATTTTCCGCCCTTGAGCGGCGCTACATATTTCGCCTGTTGACGCGCAGAGCCCCCCTTGTTCACGAGGCCGGTTTGGTCTGGCAGGTCAAACATGATCTGGATTTGCAGGCCATGCGCGACGGGGCGGCGCATCTGCTTGGGCATCATGATTTCACGACGTTTCGCTCGACAATGTGTCAGGCCAAGTCGCCCGTGAAAACTATAGAAACCATTGATATTGAACAAATAATAGCACCCACATACCATGAGTTTCGGTTTGATATCCGCGCGCGCTCATTTTTGCACAATCAAGTGCGGTCCTTTGTGGGAACGTTGGAGCGTGTGGGGGCAGGCAACTGGCAGCCCGGTGATGTGAAGACCGCATTGGAGGCCAAAAACCGCGCCGCATGTGGACCGGTTTGCCCGCCCCATGGCCTATATTTGGCCGGGGTTTCTTACGTTAACGATCCGTTTGAACGGGGGTAGGGGCGTGTCCGCAAACTGTATGATTTGTGTATGACATCTGTATGACAAAATGTCGGACTTTGTCGGAGCGAAACTGGGTTAACGGAGCGTGCGCATCACACGCTCCATCCCTTTGGGCGCGGGTTATTTGATCTCGCCGGCGCCTTTGATGATCTTGCCGCACAGGCCGTAGTCAATCGCCTCGGCGGCGGTCAGCCAAAAATCACGGCCCGTATCTTCGCGGATTTTCTCAGCCGTTTGGCCGGTGGCTTCCGCAAACAGATTGTCGAACCGCTCGCGCATGATCCGCAGTTGTTCGGCCTGTATCATCATGTCGGTCACTTGCCCGCCAATGCCACCCGCCGGTTGGTGCAGCAAGAACCGTGTGTTGGGCAGGCAGTAGCGGTCTTTTTTGTCGGCCCCCACAAAGATCAGCGCGCCCGCGCTGGCCACCCAGCCCGAGCCTATGGTGCGCACTTTGGGTTTGATGAATTTGATCATGTCATGGACCATATCGCCGCTTTCCACATGGCCGCCGGGCGAGGAAATAAACACGTTGATCGGATCGTCGCCGTCTTCGGCCAAAGCCAGAAGATGGGTGACCGCTTTGCGGGCGGATTTATCGTCAATCTGGCCGGTGATCAGGACGTTGCGGCTTTTGAAAAACAGGCCTTCCACATGGCTGCCATTCTTGTCGTCATTTTTCGCGTCAGTATCGTCGAGCATATAGGATGTCATGGGGCGTCTCCTGATTTGTCCGGTTGCGCACCGGGGAGGTTTGGTTTGAGCGTAAGGCCCGCAGCGGCAGAAGGCCACCGGTTTTGCAGGTCTGGTCCGGTCACCTCGATTTCGCGTGGTATTCGGGGTTGGGGCGCATATCAACCGCCGAGGCCATACGGTTGGTCATATTGTAAAAGCTGGCCACAGCGGCGATGTCCCAAATATCAGCGTCGGAGAAGTCATGAGCCCGCAGAGCCTCGCGGTGCGGCTCTTCAATCTCGGCGCTGGCCACAGTCATGTGGTGGGCAAAGTCGAGCATGGCGCGGGTGCGCGGGTCAAGATCGGCCAGTTTGTAGTTCATCACCAGCGCCTCGCCCAGTTCCGGTTTGCCAGAGAGTTCGCGCACCGCCTGGCCGTGGGAGACAAGGCAGTAAAAGCAGCGATTGGCTGAGGACACGACCACGGCGATCATTTCGCGGTCCAGTTTGGACAGGCCGCTTTCGGCCAGCATCAGGTCATTATAGAGGCCCGCAAACGCGTTGAGTTTATCGATATTGTGCGAATAGGCGTGCAGCACATTGGGGATCAGCCCCAGTTTTTCTGTGCATATGTCAAAGTATTTTTGCGTGGCCTCCGGCAGTGGCTCGACCGCATCAAGATTGAGGGCGATGGGCAGTTTGCTCATGCGATTTCACGCGCCTCATCGATCAGCATCACCGGAATACCGCCGCGGATCGGAAAGGCCAGCCCTGCGGCTTTGGAGACCAGTTCTTGTTTGTCTTTGTCATAGCTCAGCGCGCTGCGGGTGACCGGGCACACAAGGGCTTCCAACATTTTGAGGTCTATCTCGTGGGTTTCGCTCATTGCATTGATCCTTCTTCGCCTGCCCCGCCTGAGGCCAGCACAAATTCCATCAGTGTCACGATGGTTTCGCGGCGGGTTTCCAGTGAGGGGGCTTCCAGCAGGGCCTGTTTTTCTTCCGCCTCAAACGGGCACAGGATGGCCAGCGAGTTGACCAGCAGCTCTTCGTCGGCCTCTTTCATACTGTCCCAGTCCGAGCTGAGATTGACCACGTCGAAATACCGCGCAAGCGTGTCCAGAAAGGCGGGTCGGTCGAAGTTATGGTCCAGTTCGGCTTTGCCCAGGTCACGCTCAAAGGCTGACCAGTCCACCGCGCCCCGAATATAGGGGGTAAATCCGTCCACTTTGCCCAAAAGCCGGAACCGCGACACGCCGCCCAGTGTGATCAGGTAGCGCCCGTCATCGGTTTCCGAAAACGAGATCAGCCGCCCCGCGCAGCCAATATGGTGCAGTCGGTCGTCATGTTCGCCGGTCGGATCTTCGGAGGGTTGGATCATGCCCACCAGCCGGTGTTCGGTTTTCAAGGTATCGTCGAGCATCGCCAGATATCGCGGCTCGAAGATGTTGAGCGGCAGCCGGGTTCTGGGCAGCAGCAGCGCACCGGGGAGCGGGAAGATCGGGATCGTCTCGGGCAGGTCAGCGGGTGCGTAGCTTTTCACCATCAGGTTCGGTCCGTCCATCGTTTAAATGAAAATCATCGAGGTCAGTCGGCGCCGGCCTTGTTTGGCGATCGGGTCTTTGGGGCCGAGCATGTCGCAGATTTTGAGAAGTTGTTCTTTGGCCGCGCCGTCGTTCCAGTCGCGGTCGCGCTTAAACAGCTCCAACAGCTCGTCAATGGCCGCCTCGTTATCGCCTTTGCCTGCAAGGGCTATGGCCAGATCAAACCGGGTTTGGTGGTCATCGGGATTGGCTTGCAGTTTGCTGTGCAAATCGGCCGTGTCACCTGCATTGGCGGAGGCTTCTTTGAGGTCGATCTCAGCGGAGATGGCGATCAGGGCCGGGTCGTTCTGGATCGCCTCGGGCGCATTGGCGATGAGTGCGCGGGCTTTCTCCACGTCATCAAGGGCCAGATATGCGCGGGCCAGACCTGCCAGAGCGGTGGCATTTTCCGGCTCTTCGGCCAAAACGGCAGCGTAGGTTTGGGCCGCATCGGCCACCGCACCTTCGGCCAGCATCTCATCGGCGGCCAGAAGCGCTTCTTCGAGCCCGCCATCATCGCCGCCGCCTGCTGCAATCGCCTTGTCGATAAAGGCGTCGATTTCCGATCCGGTAAGCGCCCCCATGAAGCCGTCCACAGGTTGGCCGTCCACAAAGGCGAAGACCGCCGGGATCGATTGCACGCGCAATTGTGCGGCGATTTGCTGATTTTCGTCCACATTCACTTTGACCAGCCGCACTTTGCCGTTCTTTTTCGTCACGGCGGCTTCGAGGGCCGGGGTCAATTGTTTGCAGGGCCCACACCACGGGGCCCAAAAATCGACGATAATCGGTGTTGTTTGAGAGGCATCGACCACGTCGGCCATGAAGGTTGCCTCGGACACATCTTTGATGAGCGGTGCGTCGGCGGTCGCGGTTCCAAAGTCCATCATCGGGGGAGGTTTCCTCGTATTTTTGAGCATCAGGCCCAGTTGCCTAGGATATGGGGTGAAGTCTAGCGAATTCAAACGCGGGCTGCATCCCAAAAGCCCAGATGCGGTTTCTGCGGGTTTAAATGGGCTTTTGTCTTGCGGCTCAGAACTACTCTTCTAGAAAAGTAGAAACGTCGTTAGCATTTGGTTTGGCCCACGGACATATCGGGGCCCGGCGCATTCAGGAGGTTGGCATGAAGACGGTTTCAGGGTTTGAGCGTATCGGCGAGGAAAATGCGTTTGCGGTTTTGGCCCGCGCCGGTGAATTGGCCGCAGGTGGCATGGATGTGATCAATCTTGGTATTGGCCAGCCGGATTTCCCAACGCCGGAAAACATCGTGGAGGCCGCGGTGAAGGCCCTGCGCGACGGCCATCACGGTTACACGCCTGCCACCGGATTGCCCGCCCTTCGCGAGGCGGTTGCAGCGGATTTGCACAAGCGTTTCAGCGTTGAGGTGTCGCCCGACCGGGTGCTGGTGGTGCCCGGCGGCAAGGTCACCATGTTCACGGCCATTTTGATGTTCGGGGAGCCGGGCGTGGAGATCATGTATCCCGATCCCGGCTTTCCCATTTACCGCTCCATGATTGAATACACAGGTGCGACCCCGGTGCCGATCCCCATTCGCGAGGAGAACGGATTTGCGTTTTCTGCACAAGAAACGCTTGGGCTGATCACCGACCGCACGCGGCTGATGATCGTCAATTCGCCTGCCAATCCGTGCGGTGGGGTGACGCCAAAGGCGGAGATCGACACGCTGGTGGCGGGGCTGGAGGATTGGCCCGAGCTGGCGATCATGTCGGACGAGATTTACGACCAGATGCTATATGACGGCGAGGCGCATGTGTCGCTGTTGAGCTACCCGTCGATCCGGGATCGGCTGATTTTGCTAAACGGTTGGTCCAAGACCTATGCCATGACCGGCTGGCGTATGGGCTATTCGGTTTGGCCGGACGGGCTTTACGAGAATGCGCGCAAATTGGCGGTCAACGCGTGGTCTTGCGTCAATGCGCCTGCGCAATTTGCAGCCATTGAGGCTTTGACCGGTCCTCAGGACGCCGTGGCGGCGATGGTTGCGGAGTTTGATGCCCGCCGTTTGCTGGTGGTGGAATTGTTAAACGATTTGCCGGGGGTGAGTTCGATTGTGCCCAAAGGCGCGTTTTACGCGTTTCCCAATATCTCTGGGACCGGGCTGGGGGCCAAGGCATTGGCGTCGGATTTGTTGGAGAAAACCGGCGTGGCCACCATCGGGGGCCCAGATTTCGGGATTTTGGGGGAGGGGTATATCCGCCTGTCTTATGCCAATTCCCAAGACAATATCCGCGCGGCACTGGGCCGGATGAAAGTGTTTTTGGAAGGGTAAGGCCCGGCACAATATGTGTTCTGCGTTAATATTCTCATACCACATGTAGTGTGTTTTGCGATTTTTGACGCAACACTTGTATTTGTTCCTGTAATGTTCTATATATCTCTTAACGCAATTGGAGAGGTGTCATGCAACATTCACTTTTCGAGCAATCTCAAAGCACGTTGGCCGCCAACAGCGATGTGGATTACCACATTTTGCCGGCCACTGAAAAACAGGTGATGTTTGCCCGTCACCTTGCGGCGCGCGCCAAGGCGGAGTTGCCCGACGAGATTGTCGGTGACCGTATGCGTCTGTCGCGCTGGATCGATGCGCACAAGCAACCGCAAATCGAGAGCCGCTATGCGGCCTATCCATCGTCCAAGCAGGTCGGATTTGCCGAGCGCATTGCGCGCAGCAAGCGGCGGCCCATTCCGCCGGAGTGTTTTCGCGACAAATCTTTGATGTCCAAGTGGATTGATGCCAACCGTTAACGTGCAGTTTCAGCGGTTTGACATGTTCTTGAGGACCGCCAGCGCGTCGTGCTGGCGACCATCGGGGACAAACAGATGGTCGTGAAAAAAGCCTGAGACCGGATTGACCCCCATGTCATGTTTTGCAAGTTCCGTTGCAATGCGCGCTATAAATCCCACGGCGTCCAGCGCGGAATGGATGTTCAGCGTGATCATCCGGCATGGGAATTCATAGCTCAGCCCGAGGCTTTCCGCCTCTGATTTCAGTAAGATATAGGTGGTCCCATCGGCCTCTTGAAACATCATGCGCGGCGTGATGGTCAGGGGTTTGTGATCGGGGGCTACGGTCGCAAAGACATACAGGCCGTCGTTGAGAGCTGCCGACATGGACCTGATCAACTCATCCAAATTCGTCTCACCGCTCATGTTTGATCCCGTTTTGCCGCACCTTGATTTGGGCAATATGCGGCTGTTTTTGGCATGTGTCGAGTTGGACCGGCAATCGCTTCTGCCGGTTTCGGGCAAAGTCCGTGAGGTTTGTCACTGTGTTTGCGGTGCGGGGCTTTAAGATCAAGCCCATGCCCGAGCGGCGCATGGCCCCCCCACAGCCATGCATGGCGGGCAATCGCACATCTCAAACGTTTTATGAATTCAACACAGGAGTGTTTCAAATGTTGATCAAGCATTTTTTGAGTGCGTTCTTCGCGTGTGTCTTCTTGTCCGGCCAAGCCGTGACTGCGCAAACCAGCGCTGTTGATTTCTCGGTCAAGGCAAGTGGTGTAACGCAGGGCGAAAGCAGTTCTTACGAGCTTTTGGGGCAGATCGATACTGATGACGGCTCTTTTGAGGGCAGCTACGTTTTCGATATTCCAGGACAGGTCGGGCCAGACACATGGCGCGCCGCCGCAAAGCGTGGTTGGGATCTTAAACTGCGTTGGGGCAGGCCCACCAACCCGCCGCCCATTCACGAGGTTGGGAATTTCGATTTGAGCATTATCAGCGAGACGACCATGGCTGACACCGGTGCCAGGTTTAGCTCTGACGCGGAGATCAGCGGCGGGCCGGAGGTTCTGGACATTGCGCTGCGTTATGAAGAGCCTGCGCAGCGGGACGGTGAGGGCGGGCTAAAGCAGGTCTCATTTTCCACCTTTGCGGGCGATGGGCCGGGACGGATTTTGTTCCAAACCTCCCATTACGATGATGACGGAGAGTTTGCCCAAACCCGCGGTGTCATCCGGCTGACGGGCGCCCCCAAGGCGCAGATGGACAAGCCTGTGCATACCATGTTCACGATGCTCTTTGAGCCCGGAGAGGACAGGCGTAAGGGTCGGTTCACCGGTCAAACGGAAGTTATTCCGGCCCGCCCGGATTTGCCGCGCGATCGCACGTTAGATCTGATTTTTGATGTACCAACGAGCGAGCAAAAATACTGTTGCGAGCTTGTGTGCACCACGTTGAACCCAAGCTCTTGTCAGCACAAGTGTGAGCCCAAGGGACTTTTGGCTTGTCCGGTCTTTACGGTCAATTGTCCCAACAAATTAGGGGATGGCGGGTGCAAGTTTGAGTGACCCGGAATTACGTCGGGCGGACATTTGGATGGCAATCAGTGTCCGCCCGATTTCTGCATCACACGGGGTGACACCTACCGCCACGATGTCACGTCGCTTGACCGGGCGGCGTCCAAAAGAGGCGTTGCCTTATGTCTCAAGTTAAAAACGCTTTAGGACGCGGCTTTTTAGGCGATATCAGTGACTTTAAGGGTATGATTTAGATCAACGATATCAACGTAGAGATTGGTGTTTTGCCCATAAAAGACAAGGCCGTCATTTCCCCAATTATCCCAACCGCTATCGGCTGTGGTTATCAACCCGTCGCGATTTGTATCGGCTGTGTTTCCATTCCAGATACGGGTGCCATCCCAGCGGAAAACTGTAGAGAAATTGATCTGATCCCAGCCGCTGTCGAAATCATGGATCCGTTTCCAATCGCCGCTTGATGTGTTGAAGACGAAGCTGTCGCGCCCGCTGCCGCCGTAAAGCTCATCCCTGCCGTTGGTGCCGCCGTCCAGAGTGTCATTGCCTTGTTCTCCGTCCAGCTGGTCATTGCCTTTGCCGCCGTTGAGGTAGTCGTTTCCATATCCGGAATAAAGCGTGTCATTTCCGTCCGCGCCATACAGGCTGTCATTGCCATCATAGCCGTAAAGCGTGTCGTTACCGGCATTGCCGCTCATGAAATCGTTGTCGTGCAATCCCCACATTTCGTCGGCACCATTGCCGCCATAAAGAGTGTCGGCTCCGGTGGCGCCAACCAGCGTGTCGTTCCCTTCTCCGCCCACAAGCAGGTCAGCCCCGCCATCACCGCTGAGGTAATCATTGCCATCATTGCCCCGAAGCGTGTCATTCCCAGAGCCGCCCCAGACATTGTCATTTCCCTGCTCGCCGCTCAGGCTGTCATTGTGACCTCCGCCGTCGATCACATCGGCCCCCCAGCCGCCAAAGATCGTGTCATATCCAGCGGAACCAAACAGCGTATCGTTGCCGTGGTAGCCATAAAGCCGGTCTTCGCCTTGCTCACCGTTGAGATAATCGGAGCCTTCGAGACCCCACAGATGATCGGAACCCCACCCGCCATAAAGAGTATCGTTTCCGGTACCGCCTACGAGCGTGTCGTTGCCAAAATATCCGTATAAAGTGTCGTTACCTGCGTCACCGCCGAGGTAGTCATTGCCGCTCATACCCCACAGTTGATCATTTCCATTGCCGCCAC
Source organism: uncultured Paracoccaceae bacterium (assembly GCA_937920555.1). Lineage (GTDB taxonomy): Bacteria > Pseudomonadota > Alphaproteobacteria > Rhodobacterales > Rhodobacteraceae > CAKZTM01. Next base: position 17,186 of record CAKZTM010000050.1, read on the forward strand.
CGACTTGGTCATTGCCAAGGCCACCCACGATGGTGTCACTTCCATCACCGCCGCGCAGATAGTCGTTTCCATTACCGCCATCCAGGTAGTCGTTGTCACCGCCGCCCCAGAGGCTGTCATTGCCGTCTTGTCCATAAAGCCAGTCGGTTCCGGCACCTGCCCATAACCGGTTGTCGCCGTCGCCACCGACCAAGAGATCCCGGGACCACCCGACGCGGCTGGTGTCGATTTCAGGCCAATCCTGAGTAAATGATCGGTCGATCCTTGCCCCAAATGTATAGCCTGAACCTGTGGTTAAAATCCCCTCTGCACTGCCAACATAGGCGTTCCGTTCGGGCAGCCCTAACTCGCGGTGAATGTCGTTTTGGAACCGAACCGTATCGCCTTGGAAATCGCCATTTATGTCCCAATTGTCGGTCAGCGATCTGAACGCGTGGCCCATCTCATGAGCGAGTGTCACAAGTGTGGAGCCAGCGACTGCAAAGCCGTTGTTATCAACGTAGTGACCGCGTTTTATCAGATCCAGATCGAGTTCAAACCTGCCTGCGCCCACATATGCCTGATTGATGCCCTGCACGTAGTCGATTGTAAACTGGAACCCAAAAGGGGCGTTTAGCCAAAATTCAAACGTGTCCCGCGCTGTTTGCGACGATCTGTAGAGCGTTGTGATTGCCCCCCGGATTTCATTTTCATCGTCATTTGAAAAACCATTGATTGTTACAAAATTTAAGACGTCTTCCAGTGCCATTTGTGTCCCCGTCCTTATTTGATTTGCTTATTTGGTTCCATCTCTGAGCGGTTTTGGAGACTGAGCGTTAGATGTGTTTTTCTAGCGTAAAGTATCAAAAACCAGAGAAAATCCGGGAGTAAATATTCGCTCCCAATACATGTGAGGGGCATTGATTTAACGCGTCGCAACAGGGCGTCGTTACTTCAATGGGTGTCCCGATATTGTCAGGGCGACCCCCTCGGCTGACGTTCACACCGGGTGGTTTATTTGTAAAGTCATGGAAACCTTACCGAAGCGGGGGCATTAACTTGAGGTTTGGGTGGCCGGGGTCAGGTCGAAAATTCGGGAGCGGTCTGGCCGTCTTCAGGTCTTGATCTGTGTTACGGCGTCCGTCATCGCGCTCATCAACAAGCCAAAATCGTTGCCCGGCGTGACCAGATCGAAGCCTTCTTCTGCACGTCGTTTGGCCAGCGTTCCGTCAGTACAGAAAATCCCTGTTGCAACCCCTGCGGCCTGAGCGCGGCTCAAGATATGGTCAATGGCCTTTTTGGTGGCGCTGTCATTCAACTCGGCCCCCGGCTTTTCGCCCAGATCCAGTGCTAGATCGTTTGGGCCGACATAGATCATCTCGACGCCGGGCACGGCCAAGATATGGTCGATGTTTTCCAGCGCTTGGGCGGTTTCGATCATCGGGATGGCCATAATTTCATCGTTTGCGGCGTCAAAATAGTCTGGTCCGCCATAGAGTTTTCCACGCGCTGGGCCAAAGGACCGGGTGCCACTGGGCGGATAGCGGCACGCGGCGACGAACTGCTCGGTTTGTGCCTTGGTGGAGATCATCGGGCAGATCACGCCATACGCGCCCGCATCAAGGAGATGCATGATTTTTTCCGGCGCATCAGAGGGCGCGCGCACCAGCGGTATGGCAGGTGTTGCGGATATGGCCTGAAGCATGGTCACGGCGGTCTGAAAGCCGATCATGCCATGTTGCAGATCAACGGTGACACTGTCGAAGCCTTGATGGCCTGCGCCCTCGGCGAGGTAGGCTGACGGGATCGATAGCCAGGCGTTTGTGATCTTTTCGCCTTCGGTGAGCAGGCTTTTTAGGGTGTTCCGTCTCATTTGGGTGCCTTTCAGGCCGCGGCCATGTGTTTCGATGTTTCATCATGAATACGTATTCATAAGTGTTGAATGCGTATTCATATCCGCCTACGGTGAAGGGAATCAATAGTCGCAATGGGAGGAAGACATGCGCAAAAGAACATTTCTGGCTACGGCAGCTGTGGCGGCCACAATGGCTTTGTCACCGATAGCGGCACTCGCCGACGGTCATCTTGAGAAGTACAATCTTTTACCCGGCAAGCCTTTTGACGGCACCAAGCTGAATATTTTGAGCGTGGTGACGCCTCAGTTTGACGGGTTGATGCTGCGCGACAACGAATTTACCGAGCTTACCGGTATCGAGACCGAATGGACGTTTATCCCCTTCGGCTCGCTTCAGGAAAAGATCAACGCCGAGGGCATTGCGGCCAATGGCACGTTTGATGTGGTCAACTATCTCGACAGTTGGGGGCCGCCGAACGCACATTGGCTAAAGCGCATTGACGAGTTGATGGAGCGCGACGGCATAAGCATGGACCGCTATCCTGCGGCCTTTGCCCGGTCGGCTCAGTTTCAGGGTGAAACGCTGGGCTTCCCGCTGCGCGCCCATCCGCAGTTGATGTTCTATCGCAAGGACTTGATCCCTGAGCCCCCAACGTCTTGGGAGGACATCATTCGGATTGGCAAGGAGCTAAAGGAAAGCAATCCTGACATCTCGCCGCTGGCGCTTTACTACAACAATGACGGTAACCGTCAGAACCTGTTTATCTGGATCAACTTCCTTTGGGCGGCTGGTGCGGATATTTTCAATGAGGATGGCAGTGCCGCTTGGGCCTCTGAGGCGGGTATTCAGGCGACCAAGGATTATGTCGAGTTGCACACGGTCCACGGTGTCACCAATCCCAACAGTGTGGCCTTTAATGAGCAGGATGCGCGCCAGTCCTTCATGCAGGGCAATTCTGCCATGATGCCTGTGTGGTGGTGGGCTTATTCGGGTTTCTACAACCCTGACAGTTCGACTTTGACCAAGGAGCAGGTCGGGTTCACGGGCATGCCGTCTTACAATGGCACGACCAAGACATATGCGATTTCCATGCCGTTCTCGATCTCAGAGTATTCGCAGAACCAAGATGCGGCTTGGGAGTTCCTGAAATGGTTGTCGAACCCGGAAATGGACAAGGCAAATGCGGTCGAGCGCGAGGTTGCGGGCAAGCCGATTGTCAACAACGTGGTGACCCATATTGCCTCGCTGCAAGACCCGGACGTGAATGCGGCTAATGATGGTATTCAGGCGGCGGCTTGGGAGAGCCTGAAGCAGTCTGACATCATGCCCCAGATCGCTGAGTGGCCCGAGATTGGCGATATTCTCTCGGCTGCAATTGCCGAGGCCGCCTCGGGTGGTGATGTCGAGCAGCTGATGACCGACGCGGCTGAGCGTGCCGACAAGGTTCTGCGCCGCGCGGGCGTTCTGAAGTAGGGCGCGGTCGACCTTAGCAATAGACGGGGCGTGATCCGTTACGCCCCGCTTTTTCTTCACGGATATTCTCAAGGCAACAGGGATTGGGAACGGCGCTGATGCGTGACAACACACTCAAATATCTTCTTGTCATGCCAGCGGTTCTGGTTGTTTTCGCAACCGCCATCTGGCCGCTGATTGAAGCTGCGCGGCTGTCTTTCACGGTGGGTCGGCTCAACCGCCCCGGTTCGCTTGATCAGTATCTGGGTTGGGAGAATTATACATGGGCGTTTTTCGAGGAACCCGCGTTTTGGAATTCTGTCTGGGTGACCTTCGTTTACACGCTTTTGACGGTCGGTTTGACCACGGTCTGTGCGCTGGGTTTGGCACTGTTGCTCGCCCCCGGAGGGCGTCTGCGCAGTTCCGCGCAAACTCTGCTGATCCTGCCATTTGCCATGAGCCCGGCCCTGATCGGTGTGTCCTTCCGCTTCATGTTTAATCCTGAATTTGGCCTCTTTGACGCGTTCTTTGGCGTGTTGATCCCACCGCTTGCGGATGTAAGCTGGTTGGCGGACCCGAACCTTGCTTTTGCAGTGGTTGTGATGGCGGATGTGTGGGGGTGGATCCCTTTCCTCACGCTTGTTCTGATCGGCGGGCTGGCATCTGTGCCCCAAGATACTGTGGAGGCCGCGCAAGTTGATGGTGCGAGCGGGTGGCGGGTTTTCAAGGACATCACCTTGCCTCAGTTAGCGCCGGTTCTGGCGGTTGTCATTATTCTAAAGTCGATCTTCAGCCTCAAGACCTTTGATCAGGTGTTTATGTTGACCAATGGCGGTCCCGGCACTGCGACACAGACATTGAGCCATTACATCTATTTCAACGGCATGAAATACGGGCAGATCGGATACTCCGCCTCGGTCGCTTGGCTGATGGTGATCCCGATGATCTTCCTGACATATGCTTATGCCAAATTTGTATTCCGAAAGGTGGACCGATGACCGGCAAACAGAAAAAGCAGGTCTGGGGTGCGGTGCACACGGCCTTGATCCTGATCGCCATGTTTGTGATGCTGGTGCCTATCGTCTGGATCTTCCTTGCGGCGTTCAAATCCCATGTGGATGTTTACCAGTTGAAGGTGTTTTTCACCCCCACGCTGGAGAATTTCAGCGTTGTTTTCGATGATCCCTACAGGTTGGGCGAGAAGCTTTATAACTCCACCATTGTGGCTTTTGTGACGGTTTTGTTTGCGATCCCGATTGCCACGCTTGCGGCTTATTCGTTCAGCCGGTTCAGCATGCGCGGCGAGACCTTGATGCTGGTCACCATTCTGGCCACGCAATTTGTGCCAGCGGTTGTGATTATCTTGCCGTTTTTCGTGATGTTCCGGGATATCGGGCTTCTCGACACGCGTTTGGGGCTGATCCTTGTGAACCTCGCCATCGTGATGCCGTTTGCGATCTGGATGATCAAAGGCTTCATTGACGGCATTCCTTTGGACACGGAAGAAGCGGCGATGGTGGACGGCTCTTCGCGCTTGCAAGTGATCCGCAATATTGTGTTGCCCATGGCCGCGCCGGGTCTGCTGACCAGTGCCATCTTTTGCTTCATCATCGCTTGGAACGAGTTTCTGTTTGCGCTGATCCTGACCAACAAAGAGGCGGTGACACTGCCCATTGGGCTGGCGCTTTTCAAGGGCGAGGAGGGCGACCTTTGGAACCTTTTGTCGGCGGCGGGCATCATCATCATGGCACCTATGTTTGTGCTTGCCCTGATGATCCGAAAGTACTTTGTGCAGGGCATGACGATGGGGGCGGTGAGATAAAATGGCCGAGATCAAACTCAAGAACCTGAGCAAACGCTGGGGCGATTTCGTCGGTGTTGATGATCAGTCGCTGCACATTATGGATCGGGAGTTTCTGGTGCTTCTGGGGCCGTCTGGATGCGGCAAAACCACCACGATGCGGATGATCGCGGGGCTTGAAGACCCAACTGCGGGCGAGATCTGGATCGGCGACCGTCTGGTCAATGATGATCTGCCAAAGGACCGTGACGTGGCCATGGTGTTCCAGAATTACGGCCTTTATCCGCATTTGACGATCTTCGAGAATATCGCCTATCCGCTGCGCGTGCGCGGTGTCGAGAAGTCAGAGATTGCGCCCCGCGTCGAAAAAGCCGCCGAACAGGTGGAGCTGACAGAGTTTTTGCATCGCAAGCCCAAAGCCCTGTCTGGCGGGCAGCGCCAGCGCGTGGCCTTGGCGCGGGCGATTGTGCGGACACCCAAAGTGTTCCTGATGGACGAGCCGCTATCAAATCTGGACGCGAAATTGCGGGTGACCATGCGGGCGGAGTTGAAGCACCTGTCGCGCGCGTTGCAGATCACGACCGTCTATGTGACCCATGACCAGATTGAGGCGATGACCCTTGCGGACCGTGTGGCGGTCATGAAGCACGGGGTCATCCAGCAGCTTGGCACCCCCGATGAGATTTACAATGACCCGGCCAATCTGTTTGTCGCGGGGTTCATCGGCTCGCCTGCCATGAACCTGATCGACGGCTCCGTGCAAGATGGCATGTTTGTCACCACGGGGGGCACGCGGCTGGTGGAGTTGAACACGCCGGATCGGGCCCGCGCTGTTTTGGGCGTGCGGGCCGATGATATGCAGGTGCACGAGAAGGGACAGGGTGACATTGATGTGTCGATCTATGCCTTTGAGAACACCGGTGAAAGCACACTCTTGACTGTGCAATGGGGCAAGCAGCGCGTGATCGCGCGCGGTGATCGGCATCTTCGAAAAGAACAGGATGATGTTGTCGCGATCAGTCTCGCTCAGGATCATCTTTACCTGTTTGATCCCGAGACAGAAAACCGGATTAGGATGTAGGCCCATGACCATCGAGTATCTCAAGCGCGGCAAGTCGGATGGGGAGCGGGCCGAGGATGACGCGAAGACGCGGGCCTCGGTTGAGGGGATCCTGAAGGATATCGCGGCGCGCGGTGATGCGGCGGTTCGCGAATTGTCGGAGAAATTTGACAGCTATTCGCCCGCCTCGTTCCGGTTGTCGGGTAGCGATATCGAGGCGCTGATGGCGCAGGTGTCGCCCCGCGACATGCAGGACATCAAGTTTGCCCAAAAGCAGGTGCGTGATTTCGCGCAGGCCCAGCGGGACAGCATGTTGGATATCGAGGTGGAGACCATGCCCGGCGTGATCCTT
>CAKZTM010000051.1 GCA_937920555.1 uncultured Paracoccaceae bacterium
CAATTAAACCAACCACTTAGGGGTAGAAACCTAAGGGTTGCAGGGTGAAAATACAGTTATATCGCGGATGTGGGTCTAGGTAGGCGCGGGCGTCATTGCCTTTGACGTCACTTCTGTTTTTCCGACAATGTGGATGCGAAGACGTTTTGGCGTTCTTATTTTGGGTGCGCTTTAAGACTGTAATCGGCCCCTTCGTCGGACCATGCGGAAATCTCAAGAAAAGAGAATTTTGATATCGCCCGGGGGATCGCCGATTTGAGCGGGCGGGGACCGGACGTTGGTTTGGGCCACTGCTTTTTGGCGCAGGTGTTCCTTTTTAAAAGCAATGTGGATCTGAGCGCGGAAAGTCTATTCGAATCAAAGGTTAACGCGGCTTTCTTAATGGCATCAATTTGTATGACTTGTGTATGACTCCTGTATGACATCGATATGACAAATTCGGGTCTGGGGCGTGGTTAAGCCTGCGTTCGGTGAGGGTTTGGTAAGCTTGGTTAATGATGTGTGAACGTGGAGGGGGGGTGTTGAGCGTTGGGAGTAAACCCCGCGCCGTCATGCCAAGGCTTGACCTTGGCATCCAGTCAGAGAGCCTTGCGACTAGTCTGGGCGAACGAACGACTGCTTGGAGCCAACTAGGGTTTTTGCGAATTAGGCAGAACGGAATGCGATGCGGTTGAGCAAAGCGAAACTAATCGCACGCATTCAAGCGCCCGCCCGTCCGCAGGGCGGGGCGCTACGCGCCTGTTAACCGCCCCGGCCGGTCGCTTGAATACCCTTTTCGAGCCCTTAGCGAGCTACGAATTTGGAGGCCGTTGGAGGAGCACAGCCCGGACACGCGCCCGACACGCCCCACAGGCGGGCGCGTTCCGCGTCCCGCCTTCGGCTCGGGCGCTTTTTACGTGTTTCGTCTCAACGACGGCTCCGTTTCCAAAACTGGTCTTCACCGATCCAAATTCAACGCAAGCCAGCAGGCGCGGCACGGCGGCGCAGATCCAAGGGCAGGACATCCTCGCTGGGCCAATGCCCCGTGCGCAGGGCGGTTTGGTAGCCTTGGGTGAGCGATGCCGCCTCCATGGCGCGGGCGGCGGTCTCATGGTCGTAATCCAGGCGCTCAAACCGCACAGCCCCACCGCTGAGCACCGTAAAGATCGTGCGCGCATCGCCGTCATTTTGCGGCATGCCCAAAGCGCCTGCGTTGATCCACGGGCGCGCGCCGATTTGGCGCTCAAATGCGATACCTGAATGGCCCGCAAAGACGCCTGCAATATCCGGGCAACGCTGATCCAACAGGGTCATTTCATCGGCGAAATCAGCGGTGTTTGTATTGCTCCACATAAACCGGGCGATATCGGACATGCCGCCGTGGATCACCGCGTAGGTTTTGCCCAAATGGGTGAAGGTGATCCCATCGGGCAAGCCTGCCATCCATGCTTTGCTGTCCTCATTGATGGTTTTGAGCGCATGGGGGTACCAGCCGTCTGAGAGGATCGCGCAGGTGCTGCCGGCCTCGAACCCGCACCCGCAATCGCCGGCACTTGCGCCCAGTTGTTTTTCGCAATTGCCCGCCACCACATGGATGCCGCTGGCGCGGATCAGATCAATGCACGCCTGCCCGTCCGCGCCATAGGCCACCACATCACCTGTGGAGATAATATGATCCGGCGCGATGCCCATCTGGCGCGCGCGGCCCAACACCGCTTCGAGCGCCTGAAGGTTGGAATAGGGTCCACCAAACAAGATCACGGGCGCGTCTTTTGTGCCGATATGGCTCAGCTGCGTCATGTTTGCGCCCTTCCCTTGCGTGTGGCGGTCCGAGTACCCATAACTGAGCGGAGAAACCGCTTTTATCAAGGAAAGACCGCTCGATGGACGACGCTGCGCGCGAAATTGTGAACTGGGACCCGTCACTTTTATGGACGGCGGGAACGATTTTACTTCTGATTGTTATGTCGGCCTTCTTTTCGGGGTCTGAGACCGCTTTGACCGCCGCCAGCCGGGGCAAGCTGCACAGCATGGCCGAGACCGGCTCCAAGGGGGCAAATCGCGCCTTGCAACTGACCGAGGATAGCGAGCGGCTGATCGGCTCTGTCCTTTTGGGCAACAATCTTGTGAATATTCTGGCCGCATCGCTGGCCACCAGCCTGTTTACGGTTTTGCTGGGCGACAGTGGTGTGGCAGTGGCCACGCTGGTGATGACGCTTTTGGTTCTGGTCTTTGCCGAGGTGATGCCCAAGACCTATGCCATTACCCGGCCCGAGGAGGCCGCCGCCACCGTGGCCCCGCCCATTGGAGTTCTGGTGCGGGTTTTAGCACCCATTGTTGGTGCCGTGCGCGCTTTTGTGCGGTTTGCTCTGGGGATCTTCGGCATCACCACCGATCCTGACAGCAATGTGTTGGCCGCCCATGAGGAGATCGTGGGTGCCATCGCGCTGCATCACTCCGAAGGGGCGGTTCACAAGGATGACCGCGACCGGCTTTTGGGTGCCCTTGATCTCAAGAGCCGCGAGGTGGAGGAGATCATGTTGCACCGCTCATCCATTGAGATGATTGATGCCGATGACAGCCCTCAGGACATTGTCGACCAAGCCTTGCGCTCGCCCTATACTCGCCTGCCTGTGTATCGCAATGATCCCGAAAATATCGTCGGTGTGCTTCATGCCAAAGACCTTTTGCGCGCGCTCAACGTGCATGTGAGCAAGACCGGTCGTCCGGGCGATCTGTCGGATTTCTCCATTACCAATGTGATGATGGAGCCCTATTTCGTACCCGAGACGGCGATTTTGGACGATCAAATGCGCGAGTTTTTGCGGCGCAAGGCGCATTTTGCGCTTGTGGTGGATGAGTATGGCGCCCTTCAGGGGTTGATCACTTTGGAGGATATTCTGGAGGAGATCGTAGGCGAGATTACCGACGAGCATGATGTTGAGGTCGAGGGTCTGGAGCGCGACAGCGAGGGCGGGTATCTGGTGGACGGTGCCATGACCATCCGCGATCTCAACCGCGCCTCTGACTGGAACCTGCCCGATGAGGAGGCCAATACGCTGGCCGGTCTGGTGATCCATGAGGCCCAAACAATCCCCACCGAGGGGCAGGTATTTTCCTATTACGGCTACAGGTTTGAGATTGTCACCCGCGAGCGCAACCGGCTGACGCAGCTTCGGGTCACACCTTTGGACTAGCGATTGGATTAACGATGCTTATGGCGCTGCGCATTATTGTTATTCTTACGGTGGCACTTACGGTTTTGGTAAGTTGTCAGGCGGTTCGCAATTCGGGCAAAACAGAGCTGGGGCCAAAGCCTGATGATGCGCTGCGCCTTGCCACTTATAATGTACATTACATCATTTTGGGCAAGGAGACCGGGGCCTGGTCGGTGGGCGATTGGGAGCGGCGCAAGGGCCCCATGGATGCCGCGTTCAAGGCGGTGGATGCGGATATCATGGCGTTCCAAGAGATGGAAAGTTTCGCCCGCGGCAGTGGTGGTGCGGTGAATTTGACGCTGGATTGGCTGTTGGAGCAAAACCCGGACTACCGGGCGGCGGCGGTTGGGGATCCGCGCGAATTCCCGTTCACCCAACCGATTTTATACCGCGCGGACCGGTTGGAGGTTTTGGATCAGGGGTGGTTTTTCTTCTCCGACACGCCTGATGTGATTTACGCGCGAACGTTCAATGGATCATTTCCGGCATTCGCCTCATGGGCCGGGTTTCGCGACCGCTCATCCGGGGCGGAGTTCTTCGTCTACAATGTGCATTTTGAGTATAAAAGTGCGTCGAACCGTAAACTTTCGGCGCAGTTGGTAGCCAAGCGCATCACGCCTTTGATCGAGGCCGGACAATCGGTGTTTTTGCTGGGGGATTTGAACGGCAGGGCCGGGTCCACCAGCGTTGAGATATTGGAGGCTGCCGGGTTGAATTTCGCGCCTGTCGAGGGTTCCACCTATCATTTCAATCGCGGCATCAATCTGTTTGGCGCGATTGACCATATTGCGGTTTCAACCGGCGCCGAGTTGATCGGGGCGCCGGTCGTCCTTCGCGAGAAATTTAAGGGCGAATGGCCCACGGACCATTACCCGGTTGTGGCGGATTTTGCGCTAACCCGGTAATCTGAGCCGCTTTGGCGCGGACCAAGGATCAACAGCCACAGCGCAAATCCAAGCTCGGCCAGAGTTACGATGACCAGCAAGCCTATGCGGATTTGGCCCAGCAAGGCCGCCTCGGGGGTCGCGAATGCCACGATGCTGTCGGCCAAATACCCAAACGCGCCCACGGTCATGGCATAACCCAAAATCGCCGGGAACCGCCCCGAGCGTGCGACCAGCAGGCCCAAAATGCTCAGGTGCAGGGCAAAAAACAGCTGCCAGACCCAAACGCCGGAATTGTGGATGTGGAGCATCAGACCGGCCAGCTCGGCCCGTTGTGCGGCAGAGAAGCTGGAGAGTGCTGCATCCGGGTCGATCAGGGTCAGAAGTCCCGCGTGGAACATCAGCATGACGCCCATCACGATCGCCATGGACAGCCGTGCGAAGGCGGCCATCAGTGCCAAGGTTGGACTGACGGTGCGAAACATGAAGTAAAGCATGGTTGTGGCGGCCACTTCTGCCAGCAGCATGACCACATCGCCTGCAATGCCCAGGTTAAAGAGGCCACGGTGGTTTTGGATGTTGAGCATGGTGGCGGCCGGGTCGCCCGGAATGTGGAGTTGAGCGGGCACGTAGGCGATGGCAAAGCCGCCGGCCACAGCGATGATCAGGTAAAGTGCGCCGGTGATGCGGGCGTATATTTGTGTGTGCGGATCGTTAAAACTCTGCATGATTTTTCCTTTCACAAGACATAGAGCGACCTGCTTCGCGCGGGGCGCACGAAGGGCGTATGTTATGATTTGAGTTATGTCCGCCAAAGCGCGTTCGGCGTGCTGACATGCATATTTGCATTTTCGCTTCGGCGAAATTGCCCAAATTTGCCTATCATCCATACACAAATGCATGGATTGCGGCGATTTGGGTCGATCTGCAAAGGTTAACCACTGTGCTACTCTGCTAGCACAGTAGTTGCGGGGGCCAGCATGATCTGAGCCCCCTTTCAGCTGCGGTTTATCTGCGGTTTATCTGCCTTTAAACAGTGAGCCCAAGACCCCCCGGATCAGCGTCCGGCCCGCCTGCCCGCCCAATTGACGGGCCATGGATTTGGCAAATGCGGTGCCAACGCTGTCACCGCGCCGGGTGCTCTTTTTCCGGGTGCTTTTGGCCCCGCCCGAATAGCGTTTGGCCGAGTTGAATTCCTTGAGCTTCAGCTCATCCTCAGCCGCTTCTTTTTCGGCCTTCTCCGCCTCTTCAGCCGCCGCTGCCGCACGGCCTTTGAGCACCTCAAAAGCACTTTCGCGGTCCACCTCAGCTTCATAGATACCGGCAACCGGCGAGCCTGCCATCACCGTTTTGCGGTCATTCATGTCGATGGGACCAAGGCGCGAGGATGGCGGACGAATAAGCGTGCGCTGCACCACAGACGGGGCCCCTTTGGCCTCCAAGGTTGAGACCAGCGCCTCGCCGACACCCACCGCTTTGATCGCCTCTTCGGTGTCAAAATCGGGATTGGGACGGAACGTCTCCGCCGCCGCTTTCAGGCCTTTTTGATCCTTGGGCGTAAAGGCCCTGAGCGCATGTTGGACCCGGTTGCCCAACTGGCCCAAAATATCATCAGGCACGTCAGCGGGGTTTTGCGTGATGAAATAGACCCCAACCCCTTTGGAGCGGATCAGACGCGCGACCTGTTCGACCTTTTGGATCAGCGATTTGGGGGCGTCCTCAAACAGCAAATGCGCCTCGTCAAAGAAGAACACGAATTTGGGTTTATCCGGGTCGCCCACCTCGGGCAGTTCCTCAAACAGCTCCGACAACAGCCACATCAAAAAGGTCGCGTATAGACGCGGCGACTGCATCAGCTGGTCGGCGGCCAAAATATTGATCCGCCCCTGCCCTGACGGCGTGGTGGCGATCAGGTCTTTCAGCTCCAGAGCCGGTTCGCCAAAAAACGCGCTGCCGCCCTGATTTTCCAATACCAGGAGCGAGCGCTGAATGGCGCCAAGCGCGGAGCTGGACACATTGCCATATTCCAGCGTCAGCTCTTTGGAGTTTTCCCCCATCCACAGCAACAGCGCGCGCAGATCCTTGAGGTCCAACAGCAGCATCCCCTGCTCATCGGCGACCCGAAACGCGATGTTGAGAATGCCTTCCTGGGCTTCCGACAATTCCATCAGGCGCGACAACAACAGCGGGCCCATTTCCGAGATCGTGGTGCGGATCGGGTGGCCTTTTTCGCCAAAAAGATCCCAAAAAGTGACCGGGAAATCCTCGTAGCCGTAATCCTCAAAGCCGATGGTTTGGGCCCGTGAAATCAGTTTGTCATGAAGCTTGTGGGCCGGTGAGCCGGCCGCGGCCAGTCCCGACAAATCCCCTTTGACGTCCGACATGAACACCGGCACGCCCGCTTTGGAAAAGCTTTCGGCCAAAATTTGCAGTGTCACGGTTTTTCCGGTGCCGGTGGCCCCCGCGATCAGCCCGTGCCGGTTGGCATATTTCAACAGCAAGTTTTGCGCCTGCCCATAATCCTGACCGCCACCGCCAAGAAAAATTCTATCCAACTCACTCATAGTCCGGCGCCCTTCTCGATAGCCCAAATTTTTGTCACACTATGTTAACACTTTTACGCGATGCTCAAGCAACATCGGAGCAAGTCTTGCTTGATCCGGTGTTTTACTTCCTCCCTGTCGACTGGCCGCGCCCTTGGGTGCGGCTTTTTTTGTCCCGGGTTGAAACAATTGTCACCCGCATTTTGCCTTTGTTAACAATGCTTAACCAGATTTACAATTTTTTGATCTGCAACATGTTTCAGGGAGTTGACCGGATTGTTTCTTTTGCCTAAGGTTGCTCAACGGTTTCGACCAGTTCGACAGGGAAGCGCCAAAAATGGCGAGCAAAGGGTGCCAAAGGGGCGCCCTTTGACATTTTCAGGGGTATTTTGCGCGTAAATCCATCGGCGGTCTACAGCTTTCAAACCGCCCGCATGTTGACAGAACGGCCCCAACCTGACACGGATCAGCAAAAATAAACTTGGGCAAGCAGAGAGCTATATCATGCGCATTTTTCAACCTTTCTTCTTCGCGGTCGCGTTGGGTTTCACCTTTAGCATCGCGAACGCTCAGCAGGCAGATCAGGAACAAGATCAGAGCCCAGAGGCCGAAGAGACAACTCAGGAAGACACAAGCGGCCAGGCCGATACCGCTGTGGAGGCCCCTGCCGACGCGACCACATCTGCGGTGGCTTCCACGATCGATGGTGAGCAGCCCCCCGAGGAGGTCGTGGCGGTTCACGGTGATTGGCAAATCCGCTGCCGGACCGATACTGGCGCGTGTTTCATGTATCAGCTGGCCATCGATGCCCGCGAGGTCCCTATTGCCGAGATGTCCATTGTGCCTCTTGATGCCGAAGACGGACGGGTGGCGGGCTTTACCATTGTGACGCCGCTGCGCACGTTGCTGCCCGAAGGCGTGACCCTTCAGATCGACAATGGGCGTCAGCAGAAATACCAGTTTGGGTGGTGTGCCGAGGCCGGATGTGCGGCGCGGTTTGCCGTGCGCGAGGACGGTTTGACCCAGTTCAAGCGCGGCAACAAAACACGGCTGACGGTCTTGTCGGTTGAAAAGCCGGACACGCCGGTGATCCTTGATGTGTCTTTGTCCGGGTTCACGGCCGCATTTAACGATCTGCAATCGCGCTGATCTGGAGCGGCGGCCATCTAACCTGAGCCACCAAAGAGTGCCAGTATCCCCAAGAAGCCCAACGGCACAACGGGGTATTGGCGATGCATGTTTAAGATGAGGCGTTCAAAAGCGGTATTTGAGGCGCCCGCGACGGGGGCCCCGCGCTTTAGAGCGTTCCGCTTTAAACCCGGCATCAAATTCAAAGCAAAACGCTTTAGCCTTTAAGCAGTTTGGCGACCTTGGCCTCAAGGTCTTCGATCTTTTTGACCAGTCGCGGCAAACGTCGATACGCCTTGTAGGAGTTCACATTAGCCTCCATCAGGATCGCCGGGTTGCCCATGATCGCCCGGTTTGGCGGCACGTTTGAGGATATACCGGCCTTGCCTGCGGCAATCACATTCATGCCTATGGTCACATGGTCGGCCACCCCCGCCTGACCGCCCAGCACGACCCGGTCCTCGATCACAGCGCTGCCGCCGACACCCACCTGTCCGCACAGCAGGCAGGTCTTGCCAATGCGCACGTTATGGCCAACTTGCACCAGATTATCGAGCTTGGTGCCGTCGCCGATGCTGGTATTGGCCACCGTGCCCCGGTCGATGGTGGTGGAGGCCCCCAGTTCGACATTGTCGCCAATGATCACCGAGCCCAGCGAATTGATGCGGGTGAATTCCTGCGCATTATAGGTTTGGCTGACGCGGCCTGCGTCTTTGACCTCGTCAATCGCGCCCGGTTGCGGGGTCACAAATGAGAACCCGTCCGCGCCGACGACCCCATTGGGCTGGGCAATGAAATTCTTGCCAATCTGGACGCGGGCGCCGATCCGCACCCCTTCATGGATGAGCGGGTTTGCACCAATGACAGCGCCTTTGGCGATGCTCACATGGGCCAGAATGCGGGCGTTATCGCCAAGGCGCACGTCCGGCCCGATCACGCAAAACGGCCCGATGGAGGCATCCTTGCCGATCACAGCGCTGGGGTCGATTACGGCCGTTTCATGGATGCCCAGGGGGGCATGGGGGGGCGTGTTGAACAGGCCGGTCAATGCGGCCATGGCGTATCTGGGGCGCTCAATGAAGATTGCGGCTTTCAGGCCCAGTTCGCGCCAATCCGCCCCGTCCCAAAGCACTGCGGCCTGCGCGGTGCTGGCGGCCAATGCGGGTGCGTAGGCCGCATCCATCGCCAGCGCCAGATCATCGGGGCCTGCATTTTGAGGGGCGCTGGGGCGCATCAGGACAAGATCCGTATCCCCTTCCGCGCGGGCTGATAACGCGCCTGCAATTTGTGCGATGGTAAAGCTCATGGCTGCTCCATACACGGGCAGGTCAAAACTGGAAAGCCCCTCTTGACGGCGGGCTTTATCAAGGGACGCGGGCAGCGCCTAGCCGGCCAGATCAGCGACCGATACGCCCGCATTCAAAAGCGCCTCGAAGACGCCGCGATCGCGTTTATAGATGTCCTGACGGTAAGCGATTGTGCCGTCATCGGCCATGAACGCGGTATTATAGAGCAGGTGGACCGGAACTGCCGTGTCCAAGTTGACTTGCCGCTCGCGCTTTTTGTTCAACAGGGTGTGGAACGTGCCTTTGGGGTCAGACATTTGCGGCGCCAGCAGATGGTAGGCCAGCTCGAAGGGCCGCTCGACCCGCACGCAACCGTGGCTATAGGCGCGGCGATCCCGGCCAAACAGCTTTTTCGCTGGTGTATCATGGAGATAGATGTTGTTTTTATTCGGGAACATGAACTTCACACGCCCCAGCGCATTGCGACCGCCGGGGGGTTGTTTGATGAAGAACGGAAAGTTCCCTTCCGAGTAGACCGAGAAGTCAGCCCCGGCTGTGTTGAGCACCTGCCCGCGCCGGTTCATCAGCAGCAAGCCGCGATTGGCCAGCGCCATCGGATCTTGCTTGAGCAGCGGTAAATACTCACGCTGGGCGATGCTTTTGGGCACATGCCAGTAAGGATTGACGATCAAATGGGTCATATCCTTGGAGAATTCCGGCGTCCGAAAATCGCGACCGGTTTTACCCACAACAACTTTGGAGGTGAACGTGGTCACGCCATTGTCGATCACCTTCATGGTGAAGTCGGTCAGATTGACCTCCAAATGACGGCCGTCGCGGTCATGGTTCATCCAGCGCTGACGCTCCAGATTGACCAAAACCTGTTCCATCCGGTCCGAGGACGACTTGTTCATCGCGCCAATTGTGGCCGGGCCCATCACCGCATCGGCGGTCAGTTTATTGTCGGTCTGGAACTGGCGCACAACTTCCGCCAGCAATTCGTCATAGATGTCCGAGCTGCCCAGAAAACCGTAGCCCAGCACCGCCAGACGTTCGCGCACCATGGGCACCCGCGTGCCCTTATAGCCGGGGCGCATCATACCTTTGGCCGGGATCGGCAACACCGCATGTTCTTTGGAAATCAGCCGCGACAGGCGCACCCGCTCTTCCATCAAAGCGGAATATTCGGGGCGGTTGGGCGCAAGGCTGTCAAAATAGGCACTTGGCGATTGCGCCGCTTGCAGCCCTGACAGCAGCTCAGCGGCCTCAAAAATACGCGGTTTGTGCTGAATTTCCCAATTCACGTCCTGAGGCACAAGCACGCCGGATGTGATGTGACGCCCATAAGTCAAAAACGCCGTAGTGAACGCCACTTCAACCTGAGCCCGCAAGGCCGGGTCGCTGACATCGGCGGTCGCCATCAGCTGCAAATCATCAAGGCCGTAAGCCTCCACCGGCAGGCCGTGGGCATCCGCCCCGCGCAGGGCCGTGATCAAAGCGGTGCGACGCTCCGCCTGCCCCTCACCGGTCCAGACCGGCATATAAGCGCGATCCGCGTAGAATTGGCCAAGGCTTTCGGAATACCGCGCCGAGCTGCTGAGTTGGTTTTTGACCAACTCCGCTTGCGGCACCAAGGAGAAAGAGCCGTCTTCATTCAGGAAGCTCTGCGCAGATACCGGCCCTGCCAACAGGGCACCAATGAGACCGATCGCGTAACTAGAAATTCGCATATTTCACCAATTCAAATCCACTCCGCACCACATGCGTGCCCGCCCACACTCTGCCTGAAGCTGATGACGGCGAGACTTGGCGTGACCGTACCACAAATCGCCAAATCAATCACACGAAATTTGCGTCATTCAAAAAGTTGCAATCGCGCCGCGCGGAACAGGAAACGAACCTTACGGAACCCCGAAGCGGATCTTGAGCGGTATCTTGCCTATAATAGTTGCCGCTTGGTAAAAATCTACTTTTCCTTGGCGATTTCATGATTTTGTGCCATAACCGCCGCAATTATAAGTTCAAAGAACAAAATAAGTCGTCGCAGGTCGGCATCGGGACAAACGTGAGAAGAACATGAATAGCAGGAATAACGCGACGTTGACACGTCGCAGTCTCTTGGGTGCTTTCGCAGGTGTATCCACAGTCGCAGCAGCTCCAGCATATGCAGGTATATTCGGATTTCTCAAAGGGGCCGGCGATGTTCGCAGGCTCAAGATGTATTCCCAGCGCACGGGCGAGATGATCGACACGATCTACTGGATCGAGGGCGAGTATATCGAGGAGGCTCTGGGCGAGATCAACTGGTTCATGCGTGACTGGCGGACCTCGGAGACGATCAATTACGATATCAGAAATATTGACATCATGGCCGCGTCCCATCGTCTGTTGGAGACATCCGAGCCTTACATGATGTTGTCGGGCTATCGCAGTGCCAAGACCAACGCCATGTTGCGGCGCAATTCGCGCGGTGTGGCCAAGCAGTCTTATCACGTCAAAGGCATGGCGGCCGACCTCAAGCTGAGATCGCGCACGGTCAACCAGATGGCGGCTGCGGGTCTTGCGTGTAATTCCGGCGGTGTCGGCAAATACCGGCGGTCCAATTTCGTGCATATGGATTGTGGACCGGTTCGCACCTGGAAAGGGTAACCCCCCGGTTTCATCCGCTAGATTGTTTTGCGCACCTGCCGATATGGCGGGTGTTTTGCGTTTTGGGCAGGCAAAAGGCGCGAGTTGCCCCCGCGCCCTTTCCAATCCTGCTGCACTTCGGCGCTTTGGCCAAAGACCACAGCTTTAGCCAAACATCATGACATCATTCATCGCGGCATTGACGAAAAAGTCCTCAGGCAGCTCACTTTGATCCATGTAAAGTTCAGTCAACGCGACCGAGCCGTCCTCATTATAAGTGATCGTGCGGCCAAGCCACGCTTGCGAGCCGTCGCCGTCATAGTCCGAGCGCTGCGCAAGGTTGCCATCCGCGTAGATCTGCTGCACGGCGTCGCCATCATCATAGGTGATCTCGCGCTGCGCCAAGGAGCCGTCTTCGTTGTAGAAGAACTCCTGCTCGTCCCAAGCGTAATTGCCGCCATTGAACAAGAACCGGTCCTCAATGGTTGAATGGGCCCGAACGCCGCCTTCATACTCGTCCACCCGCACACGGCCATCATCGTAAAGGGTGGTTTTATGGGTGATCACGCCGCTCTCGTCGTAAGACATGTTGATCGCCGTCCATCCATAGGCACCCGTGCCGCCCTGATAGGCATCGTCCTGAATTTCGGTTGTGGCCCTCACGCCGTTTTCATAGGTGTCTTGGCGAACACGGCCATCATCATAGGTGATCACCCGCGCTTCAATCTGACCCGACGGATCATAGAACATCTCAATCGTGTCCCATGCTTTCGCGCCGGAGCCTTCCGCGTCCTGCGGGTTATCTTGCATGGTCATGCGCACCCGGACGCCGCCCTCAAATTCCTCGTGGCGGATCACACCATTATCAAACACCGTGACGCGGGCGGCCATATCACCGGCAGGATCGTAATAGCTGGTGATGCTGTCCCACGACTTCGCACCATCGCCGAGGCTTTGTGGATTGTCATACTGGACCGACTGGCTGCGCACGCCGTTCTCAAAGAGTTCATAGCGGAACACGCCGTTATCATAGTTGGTCAAACGCGTGGCCAGGCTTCCGTCCGGGCCATAAAGGGACTCGATTGTGTCCCAACTCTTAACGCCGCCATTCAGTTGGTTGTCCGTTTGCAGCATCCGCATGCGAATGCCCGCCTGATAGGATGTCTGTGTCGACGTGCCGATATCGTAGTTCACGAGGCGGTCTGACAAGATCCCGTCGGTATAGGTTGATCTGATTTTATCCCAAGAATACTGGTTTGCGTCGTCGTTACGCACCACTACATTTTCCATTACACACTCCAAAAACACTAACGCGGAAATCTTCGTTTTGGGGTCAATCGTGGCGGCAATGTGGAGGTTGTTTGCCCGAATTGCGACGCAGCGTCAGGGCTGTGCGTTTACTCTAAATGTGTTTCCTTTTGGTCGCGAAAAAGGCACAGATTTATGGTTAATTATCAGTAAAAATGGGGAAAGCGAGGGGTCGCGCGGCCCCTAGCCCCGGATCGTGCCGTCGCCTGTGACCTGATATTTGAAGCTGGTGAGCTGTTTGGCCCCCACCGGTCCGCGCGCGTGCAATTTGCCTGTGGCGATGCCAATTTCGGCGCCCATGCCAAACTCGCCGCCATCGGCAAATTGGGTGGAGGCATTATGCATCAGGATCGCACTGTCGAGCTCATTGAGGAACCGCGCGGCGGTGGCTGCATTTTCGGTCATGATCGCGTCTGTGTGGTTGGAGCCATATTGACGGATGTGGGCCATGGCCCCGTCCAGCCCGTCCACAGTTTTGGCCGCCACGATCATATCGAGATATTCATGGCCCCAATCTTGGGGGGTCGACTCTATTACTCCATTAATGGAGTGGAGCGGGCTGTCGCCGCGCACTTCGACGCCTGCAGCGATCAAATCCTCAAGGAATGGTGCCCCGTGAGCATCCAAAAAAGCCCGATCAATCAGCAGGCATTCGACGGCCCCGCAAATGCCCGTGCGCCGGGTTTTGGCGTTCACGATCACCTTGCGGGTTTTGTCTACATCCGCGTCGCGGTCCACATAGATATGCACGATGCCTTCAAGATGGGCGAAGACGGGCACACGGGCCTCTGACTGCACAAGGCCCACAAGCCCCTTGCCGCCGCGCGGTACGATCACATCAACCGTATCGGTCATGGTCAGCATCTCGCCCACGGCCGCCCGGTCGCGGGTCGGTATGATCTGGATCGCATCTGTGGGCAGATTGGCCTGCGCCAGACCTTGGATCATGCAGGCATGAATGGCTTGGGCGGAATTGAACGCCTCCGAGCCGGGGCGCAGGATCGCCGCATTGCCCGCTTTCAGGCACAAGGCACCCGCATCTGCGGTCACATTGGGGCGGCTTTCAAAGATCACGCCGATCACCCCCAAAGGGGTGCGCACACGGGCGATGTGCAGGCCCGAGGCCATATCCCATTCCTCCAACAGCTCGCCCACCGGATCAGGTTGCTCGGCCACCGCGCGCAGACCGTCCACCACGGCGCGGATACGCTCCTCATCAAGTTTGAGCCGGTCCATCATGGCCGGTGACAGTCCCTTGTCGGCGCCAAAGATCATGTCCTTGTCATTGGCCGCGATAATCTCGGCGCGGTTGGCCCAGACCGCATCCGCCGCACCGATCAGAGCGGCATGTTTACGTTCAGCCGACGCATAGGCCAGCGTGCCCGCAGCCGCTTTTGCCTTTGCGCCGATTTCGGCCATCACCGCTTGAATATCCATGTCGCTGTCTTTCATTGTCTTTCCCCTTGCCGTGATCGCCGGTCACAGCGCCATATCATCCCTATGAACCAAAGCGGCCCGGCCCTCATGGCCCAAAATATCGGTAATGTCGCCAGATTGTGCGCCCGCAATGGCTGCGGCTTCGCGGGCGTCATAGCTGGTCAGAGCACGGGCCACATGATGCCCGCCCTCATCCACAATATCCACCGGATCGCCGCGATCAAAGCCACCCTCGACCCCGCGCACACCCGCAGGCAGCAGGGATTTGCCCGCCCGGAGCGCTTTGGCAGCGCCCGCGTCGATCACGATCCTGCCTTTGGATTTCATCGCATCAATCCACTGTTTGCGGGCCACGGTGGGCGTGGTTTTGGCGGCAAAAACAGACGCCCGCGCCCCGTTCGCAAGTGCGGCCAGAGGATTGTCCACATCCCCCAGCGCCACGATCACCGCACATCCCGCAGCGGTGGCGGTCCGGGCCGCCCAAACCTTCGTCTTCATACCGCCCTTGGCATTCTCATTGGCCGAGGCACCGGCCACCGCCTCGATCTGGGGGGTGATGGTTGCGATATGGGGGATGTGCGCGGCATCGCTCAGGCGCGGGTCGCCATCGTAAAGCCCGTCCACATCGGACAAAAGCACCAGCGCATCTGCCCCGGCCAGAACCGCCACCTGGGCCGCCAGCCGGTCATTGTCGCCATAGCGGATTTCGTCGGTCGCCACTGTGTCGTTTTCATTCACAATCGGGATCACGCCCATGCCCAAAAGAGTGGCCAAGGTGGCGCGCGAATTGAGATACCTGCGGCGGTTTTCGCTGTCCTCCAGCGTCACCAGCACTTGGCCTGCGGTCATCCCGTGCGGCGCGAGAGCGGTCTCATAGGCCCGCGCGAGGCGGATTTGACCCACGGCGGCGGCCGCCTGCGATTGTTCCAGCGACAGCGGGCCGCGCGGCAGGCCAAGCACGCCGCGCCCCAGCGCAATAGAGCCCGATGAGACGATCAAGACATCACGCCCGGCCGCCTTTTGAGCGACCACATCGGCAATCAGCCCATGCAGCCAGGTTTCGCGCAGCGCACCTGTGGCCGCGTCAACCAAAAGAGCCGAGCCGATTTTGACCACCAGACGTTTGGCGGATGTCAGAGTTTGGGCCGCGGTCAGGGTGTCCATATCCCCTCCTCCGGCGCAACCTCCTTTGATTTATCGATGACGGATCTGAGCGCGCGCAGCACGTCGGTCACACCGGTTTTGGCGACACCGGACATGGCCATGACAGGACCACCGCAGGCGACTTCCAGCTCCGCGCGGGCGGCGGCCAACTCATCAGTATCAAGGGCGTCGATTTTGTTGAGCACCGTGACGCGCGGCTTATCTGCCAAGGGGCCGTCATAGGCGACCAGTTCGGTGATGATGGTCTGGTAATCTTCCGCGATTGTTTCACTGGTGCCGTCCACCAGATGCAACAACACGGCGCACCGCTCTACATGGCCCAAAAACCGGTCGCCAAGGCCGATGCCTTCATGGGCGCCCTCGATCAGGCCGGGAATATCGGCGACCACGAATTCCGCATTATCCACGCCCACCACGCCCAAATTGGGGTGCAGGGTGGTGAACGGGTAATCGGCGATTTTGGGGCGCGCATTAGAGGTCGCGGCCAGAAAGGTCGATTTGCCCGCATTGGGCAGGCCCAACAGCCCCACATCCGCGATCAGTTTGAGCCGCAGCCACAGGGTCCGCTCTACGCCCGCGAGGCCCGGATTTGCATTG
The DNA here is from genome assembly GCA_937920555.1 of uncultured Paracoccaceae bacterium. Classification (GTDB taxonomy): domain Bacteria; phylum Pseudomonadota; class Alphaproteobacteria; order Rhodobacterales; family Rhodobacteraceae; genus CAKZTM01. The sequence goes on from CAKZTM010000051.1 coordinate 16,173, forward strand.
CGCGGGGCTTGGTTGGTGGAGGATTTGAACGCAAGGTTCCCCCAGCCGCCATTGCCGCCCTCAGCCACGCAAAACCGCTGGCCCAGTTCGGTCAGATCGGCCACGACGGTTTCTTGATCTTCTTCCAGAATTTCCGTGCCCACAGGCACTTTGAGAACAATATCCTGACCGTCGCGCCCGGTCATTTGCCGCCCCGCACCGCCTTTGCCGTTCTGGGCAAAGAAATGCTGTTTGTAGCGAAAATCGATCAGCGTGTTGAGCCCGTCTACGGCTTCCACCCAGACATCGCCGCCCTTACCGCCATTGCCGCCATCCGGGCCGCCATATTCCAGCGACTTTTCGCGCCGAAACGAGCTTGCGCCATTGCCGCCTGTGCCCGAGCGCACATGGACTTTTGAGAGATCGAGAAATTTCATAACGAGGCTCTTTTGGAGTGTGCGAGGGGGCGCGTCAATGCAAAGCCTCCCAAGCTGTGCGGGTGAGCCGGTATTGGGGGCCTTCCAGATCGGCGCCTTTGGCGGGGGCATGCTGTTTGCCCCATCCGATTTGTTCAAATCCGAGCTTTTCCAAGATGCGCTTGGAGGCGTGATTGCCCTCCCACGCGCCTGCGGTGAGTGTCGTGACGTCCGGGCTTTGAAAGGCTTGGGCGATTTTGGCTGTGACCGCCTCCGTGGCGTATCCTTTGCCCCAAAAGGCGCGGCGGATCATGAAGCCAATAGTGCCACCGCCTGCGGAGACGCGCCCGATGGGCTCCCCGTTCAGGGTCACGGCGGAGACCAGCCCCGCGCGGGCCTTGGCGTTCGTAAGTCGGTCGCGGGTAATTTCGGCGCTTGCGGGCCACGGCCAAAGCAGGATTTCGGCCAGTTCTTTGTCCGCTACGATTTCATGGATCGCCTCAAAATCCTGAGGCCCGGCGGGGCGAAGGATGAGGCGGTCTGTGTGCACCGGCTCCAGCCAATCATAGCGGGCGCATTTGACGAAATCGCGGAGCTGGACGTCGTGGCCGCGCGCAGGGCAAAACTGCATTTGACCGGGCACTTCGCGCCAGCCGCATTTCTCAAACACCCGGATGGAGGCAGGATTGTCCACGAACGCGCCGCCGTGGAGCGCCTCCAGGCTCTTGGTGGTCATCAGGTGGTTTTGAACGGCGGCCAATGCCTCGGTCATGATGCCCACCCCCCAAAACCGCCGCGAGAGCATGAAGCCAATGCCCGCGCCTTCGCTGATCAACCCGGCCAATTCATCCCCGTAGATGATCGCAAAGCCGCCGGGCTGATCGGTTTGATGGCGGGCAATCAGATCATCGATCATGTCGGGCTGGACCGGATGCGGCCAACGGGCAAGGTTTTTGACGACCTCATAGTCGCCCAGCATCTCCAAAAGAGCGGGCTTATCGCCGGGTATGAGGCGGCGGAGCAGCAATCGCGGTGTGGTCAGTTGCCAGCTATCCATCGCGGAGCCGTTCATATTCCAGCTGGTCCATGGTCTCGTCCCGGGATGGGCAGTACATGGGCGTGCCGGGGCCTATGAGTTTCATCCCAAGCTTTTCCATCACGCGGCCGGAGGCGGGGTTGTCGACGAAATGTTGGGCATGAATGCGGGGCTCGCCGCGCGCAAAGGCGAAGTCTGCCACGGCTTTCCCGGCTTCCGTCATATAGCCCCGCCCCCAATGATCTGGCCCGAGCCAATAGCCAAGACCGCCACCCGGACGCAATGTGACCACGCCGATGCAGATGTCGTTGCGCCGAATGGCCCATGACATATCCGGGTTCTCGGGGTCGATGACACGCTTGAGAAACCCGATGGTGGCACCGGGCGGGTTCGGGAAGGAAATGCTGGTTGTCATCCGCGCGATGCGCTGGTCTTTGAGCAGATCCTCAATGGCGTCCTCATCCGCAAGCGTAAGAGGCTTGAGGATGAGGCGTTCAGTGGTGAGCGTTGGTCTACCTCTCACGGGCCATCTCCCAGGTTTTGACCGTCGCATTGCGGGCCACACAAAAGCCTTCGCATTCGCCGGTGACGGTCAGCCCCACTTTCTCAAGAACATGGCGCGATGCGGGATTGTCCTGAAACGCACAAGCCGCCACATGGGCGTGGCCGCGCTCAAAGGCGTGATCGACCACCGCCTGCACCGCCTCTGTGGCAATGCCCAAGCCCCAAAAGAACGGTGCCAGCCAATAGCCAAGCGCGCCGTCATCGCCCAGACCGACCACGCCCACCAATTCCGAGCCAAAGCCCTTGGTGGCATCAATCGCCCATGTGGACGTCGTGGCATCCGGGGCCGTGGCGCGTTCAATGAACGCCTCGACAGCGCCGGGCGGATTGGGATGCGGGATGCTGGACGTCATGCCCGCCACCCGAATATCGCTGGTGTAAAGCGACATCAGGCCCGCATCGGATTGGCGCAAGCCGCGCAAAGTCAGACGCGGTGTCTCCAAGATCGGTTGTGTTACAAGAGCATCCATTTTCAAGCTCCTTTGAATAAAACATAAAGCACAGAGGCCACCATCAGCACCGCAAGGGCGCGCATCAGCCACGCCTCTTTGGGGGTGCCGGCCACGAGGGCCGCGATTTGCGATCCTGCCAGCATCCATAGCGGTTGCAGCACCCATTGCGTGGCCAACAGACCGATTGCGACAGCCAATGTGCCCATGAACGGCGACGCGCCTGCATGGACGAAATTGGTGAAACCACCGATGATCATCGCCCAGGCTTTGGGGTTAAGCGGGTGCACAATCAGCCCTTGCACAAAGCTGGGGGCAGTGGCGCCGGGTTCAGCCTTTTTGATCCTTGCCCCGGACATCTTCCATGCCAGAAAGAGGATATAGGCAACGGAGGCCCATTTGAGGCCCAAAAAGATCGGCCCTTCTGGGTCCAGCACCGATAAAAGCCCCAAGCCAAGCGGCCAGATGATCAGCTGTTTGCCAAAAATCACCCCCGACAGGAACGGCAGCGAGGCTTTTGCCCCAAATCGTGCGCCGGAGGCCATCACGACCATATTGGCCGGGCCCGGCGTGCCCACCATCGACGCCGCAAAGGCCAGAAATCCGATCCATTCTATGGGCATAGTAATCGCCCCCTATCTGAAAAGACAAAGGGCCCGGTGTTTCCACCGAGCCCCGAAAAATGTTTTCGTTTATTTGGGTCCGGCTATTCAGCGGCCTCCGCCACTGGGAGGATCGAGATAAACGTACGGCCTTTGAAGCCCTTGTGGAACTTCACTTGGCCTGTCGCGGTTGCAAAAATCGTGTGATCGCGGCCCATGCCGACGTTTTGGCCCGGCCACCACTTGGTGCCGCGCTGACGCACAACGATATTGCCCGGAATGACGCTTTCGCCGCCGAATTTCTTCACGCCAAGACGACGGCCCGCTGAATCGCGACCGTTACGGGATGAACCACCTGCTTTTTTATGTGCCATGTCGGTTCTCCTTAACCTTTAGCCAATGCTTTGGCTTGTTTTATCCAGTCGTCGCGCTCAATGCGACCTTTAAATGACAGAAGATCATCCATCATTGCGATATCAGCCTTTTTCCACTCGGCGATTTGCCAGAAGTGGAACACACCTTGGGTGTTGAGCGTGTCCTCAAGCTTTGGACCCACACCGGAGATCAACTTGAGATCATCCTTCTCACCTTTTGGCTTGTCCAGAAGGTTGGCAGGCTTGCCCGTGTCAGCGGCTTTCGCCTCTTCCTTCTTAGGTGCGGCCTTTTTGGCGGGTGCCTTCTTCTCAGCCTTAGGTGCGGCTTCCTTCTTGGGCGCGGCCTCTTTCTTGGCGGCAGGCTTGGCCTTCTTCGGAGCCGCTTTTGGCGACGGCTTGGCAAAGGATGCGGCCGCAGATGCGCCCAGAGCAGCGGCCGAAACCGACCCGGTGCCGATAGCTGCTTTCACGCCGGATTTATCTGCACCTTTTTCGAGGATCTCAGTGATCTTGATGGTTGTCAGATATTGGCGGTGGCCTTTGGTGCGCTGGGAAGAGTGCTTCCGGCGACGCTTTACATAGTGAATGAGCTTGGGGCCGCGAATTTGATCAAGCACTTCGGCCTGAACCGCAGCACCGTCAACCATGGGTGCGCCCACAGTGACCTTGTCACCGCCGAGCATCAAAACATCGTTGAATTGCACCGCTTCACCGGGTTCGGCGTGGATACGCTCGATGGTGAGTTTGTCATCCTTGGCAACTTTATACTGTTTACCACCAGTCTTTAGCACCGCAAACATCGGCGTCGTTCCTTTTGTTTTCCGCGTCTCTTCGGCCCCCGCTTTCGGGTGTTTGTGCGGTTTTTGCCACCGCGCCTCGGACTGCGTGCCCCAATATAGGGACAACATACCATAAACCCCAAACGCGAGCGCGAATGGAGAGCGCTTCATATCTACGACTCAACTGTTGCTGTCAAGTGTCCTGATTCATTGGCAGATCGGCGGGTTCTTGCTCAAAAATTGGTTAATATGTGGTTATCAAAAACGTAACAAGAACATCACAGTTAACGCGATTTGCCGCAGAATCACAGGATTTCCGCGTATTTTCTTAGATTTCCGACGGTTTGAGGAGTATTTTGGTTAATGAAGGCGCCTTGGGCTGAGGTCGCCTGAGTTACAGCTACCAACGTGCAACAGCACCTGAATGCGTAATGGGGAACGCTTATGAAACCTTTATTAATCGCTTCGACGATACCGCTTTTGGCCTCTTGTTCCATGTGGAACGACTTGGTCAGCCGTGATGCGACTGATCTGGACTTGCCGGGCATACAAACGGTTATCAACTGCAACCCTGAGCCAACTCTGATCTACAGCAAGACCGGGGATCTGATCGACACGGTGATACCTGTGTTGCATCCGTCCTGCTCTGGCGAGGAGATCACGCGAACAAGCTCCAGAAGTTTTAGCGGTCCTTGGTGGACATGGTTCGGGCCGCCTGCGGCGCGGGCTGCGTTTAACCCGATGGAGTCGCTTGATGATGACGATCCGATCGTGAACCCGCGCAATGTGGCGGCAAATGATCCCAATCCGGCGCCGCGCCCGACAGCAACGGCCGCGCCGTCTGACCCATCCACACCGGCACCAAACGCGCCTGCGGATCCATCGCCTACGGCACCTGCGGATCCCGCTCCGGCACCCGACGAGCCTGATCACAGCGGATGTGTGGACGGTGATGAGTGTCATGATCATCCCGATCACGACCCAGCGACCATGGACAATGCCGCAGAACGGATCGCGATCCACGGCCTGAGTGGCTAGGATTGCGGCAGAGGCGGTAAATCGAAACGCTCTGCGCATCCCAAAGCGGATGTAAAAATCGAAAAGCGCGGCCCTCGGGTCGCGTTTTTTTTCGGATCAAAGCGATCCGCTGCGCCTTGTGCGGGGATGTTTGGGACAGAAATTGCCTAGGTAGAAATAATTGCCTGCCGCTTCTTGTCATTCCCCCGGCAATGCCAGATTGTCCCTGTTAAATATGCGTTTGGTGGCTCGACGATGCGAGTTATCTTTATTTTGGGCTAGAACTGGAGGGATCCGAGGCGATGAGACCATATTTGGCTATTTTGGCAGTATCCAGCCTTGGAGCCTGCTCCTATCTTGGTCCGTTTTTTGGCTTTGATCAGGATAAATCGGACATTTGCAACCCACCGGTCCCGGCGCAAACATTTACAAAAACCGGCATTCCTATTCCGCTCGATCCTATTGTGGTGCCGGCTCATTGCAGTGATGAGAGCAGTTCTTGGTTCAGCAGCAACCGGGCACCTGCTGTTGGCACCCGTCGGTATAACCCGCTGGAATCTACCGATGACAATGATCCGCGCGCAACACCGATCATCGCCGCCGCGCCTCCGGCCACGCCGAACCATCCGACCAACCACAACCCGCCGACAACGCCAACCAATCCGACGAACCCAACCACACCTACAACTCCGACGACGCCTACAAATCCAACCACGCCTACTACCCCGACTACGCCTACTACTCCGACGACGCCCACGGATCCTACAGATCCGACAAAGCCGACTGATCCCACAGATCCAACAACGCCCACGGATCCGGCAGATCCAACAAAGCCGACTGATCCCACTACTCCAACGACCCCAACAACCACGCCGCCGACCCTGCCGCCTGGTTGTGACGACCGAGAGTGCCATGATCATCCAGATCACGACCCGTTCCTGTCGGATAACGCTCAAGAACGGCGCACCATCCACGGGCTGCCCAACTAAAAGCGTAGCCGTTTGGATAGCAAAAACCCTGTGCTGCGGGCAGAAGACGCCCGCCGCATTTTTGCCTCTTGAACATAGCTGACAGCGCCCTTAGGTTCCGCGAACTTTCGACGAAGATACCGAGCCGCGGAGAGGTGCCGGAGTGGTCGAACGGGGCGGTCTCGAAAACCGTTGTGGGCGCAAGCCTACCCAGGGTTCGAATCCCTGTCTCTCCGCCAAAAAGCGTTCGCTAGAACGCGGCTCATTGTCTTCATCGCGCTTAGCGGCAGCCGTTTTCATGAAACGGCGAGAGCTGTCGGTTTTAAAGCAAATTCCAATATGCCCGCCAAAACGCGTTAGCTAGAACGCGACAACGCCCGCTCATCGCGCTTAGCGGCAGCCGTTTTCTTGAAACGGCGAGAGGGGGTTTTAAATCAGCGCCCAGTTTTGCGTATAGAGCGCCCAGGCGGCAATCACTGCATTGGCGGCCATATGGGCCAGTATCGCATCAGACACACGGCCCC
>CAKZTM010000052.1 GCA_937920555.1 uncultured Paracoccaceae bacterium
ATCGCGCTTAGCGGCAGCCGTTTTCTTGAAACGGCGAGAGGGGGTTTTAAATCAGCGCCCAGTTTTGCGTATAGAGCGCCCAGGCGGCAATCACTGCATTGGCGGCCATATGGGCCAGTATCGCATCAGACACACGGCCCCGGCGCAGCATCAGCAAACCAAAGACGATACCGGCCAAAAACGCCGCAATCCAACGGTCGTGGAGAGCCGCAAACAGACCAGAGCTGACCGCAAAGGCCACAATGCGCAGCACCATGCCGCCATGATCAATCCGCCGCAACACATAGCCGCGAAAGAACAGCTCTTCGATGATCGGCACCAGTAGGCTGGTGCCCAAAACCCGCGCAATGACCCAGATCGCAAAGCCCGTCCCGCTCATCGCCCCAAGGCCAAGCATCAGATCGGACGGCTCCGTCTCTGGCGGGGCGGCTGTGACCAGCCACAAGACGCCAATCGCCGCGCCTATGCCAAGCGAGAGCGCATCAAGGCTCCACTCTAAGTCGCGGATATATTTGTAGAAAAACGCAAGGACTGCGGCCATGACCACGAAGCGTACCGGATAGTAAAGCCCCGGTATTTCGGTGAATGTGGACAGCAGCAAAATCGATGCCATGAAGCAAATGAACGGCAATATCTGGGCCGCATAGGGGTCTTGCGCCAGCGGCAGCACCTCCCGGCGCGGCTTGATGGGCGCATCGGCCGTCTTGCGGAACCAGCTGATTTTATGGGCCGTGAACGCCAAGGACACCGCCAGAACTGTGAACATCAACCAGCCCGCATGGCTGTGGAACCCGTTGATCGCAAGGTTGGGCGAGACGTGATGCCCGACCAAGATCAGCAGTGTAATGCGCCCGACATTGAAGACCCAGCTGAACGCCAGCCCGATGGGCAACAGCAGCCACACGCGCGGGAATTTCAGGTCGCTGCGAAACAGCCAGATGTAGAAGGCCAAAAACGCGCTGATCAGCAAGAAGCCTTCGACCCCGGAGCATTGCGGCCCCACCAAGACCAAGAACTGGTCTATGCCCAGCAGCTTTGTGGGCGGGTCTGAGACGACCGTGTAGCCGACAGCCTCTAACGCGCTTTGGGCGGCGCGAAAGGTGGCTCCCGTCAGGGGGTCAAATTTCCAGACATTCTGGAACACGGCGGCAATTTCCGGGGCAAGACCTGCGATCAGCAAAATGCCAAAGAGCGGCAGTCCGGTTTCGGCCAGCATGTGGCGCCAACCTGCGCCGGGGATGAGGGCCAAGGCCGCCCCGATTGCGGCCAGTGCCCCGCCCGTGAGCCACAGCACCGCAGCCAGACTGAGCGTTAGGCCCGACACGCCGTCCGACACGAAGGTCCAAGGGAGCAAAATCAGAACAAAGCCCGCGACTTGCACCATCAGCCATTGCAAGGCCGGTCTTGGCCGGACACGGGCCAGCAGCCCGGAGGCCACCGCGCTGCGTGCCATCAAAAACACCGCCAAAGCGCCCATGACGCAGATCGCCCGGATCACGCTTTGCGACAAAAATGCGCAAAAGAACGCGGGCGCACTGGCGCGGCATTCGAACTCGAACGAATGATTGTACAGGATCGAGATTGCGAACAGTTCCAGACATAACAGCCCTAGAACCAGCAAAATCGGTTGCGCTAACATGCCACTCAATGGACGATCATGTTCGTCCTCAAACGTAGATTTACTCAACTCGCACCCACCCATACGCAGAATCTGTGGGCCGGTTATAGCAAACAATCTGGCGATCGCATCCCAAAACAACCCTGGCCGATCACACAGCGTGCGAAGCGTGGCGGGAATGTCTACGAGGCGAGCCGCGCAATCGCTTTGCCCAAGTGGCCGTCGCAGGCGTGCAGATGGGCGCGGGCCTCATCAAGGCTAGCCCCTTTCACGATCAAAACGGCTGTTTTGACATGATATTGGCTGGCAACAAGGGCCGATTGGGCACGGGCAGTGTCGCAGTGTGTCAGATCCATGATCATGCGCTCGGCGCGCGCCACCAGTTTGTCATTGGTCGGTTGCACATCGACCATAAGGCCGCGGTAGATTTTGTTGAGCCGGGCCATCAGCGCTGTCGAGAACAGATTGAGCGCGGCCTTTTGGCTGGTCCCTGCCCCCAACCGTGTGGAGCCAGCCAGAACCTCCGGACCGGACTTGAGCAATACCGCGATCTGGGCATCGCCAAGCAGCGGCGCATCCGAATTATTGGCCATGGCGATGGTCAGTGCGCCGTGCGCGCGGGCGGTTTGCACGACCTGGCGCGTATAACGCGTGGTGCCGCTGGCGGCGATGCCAATCACCACATCCTGCGGTCCCAAATTGGTGTTGGCGACGTCTTGCTTGGCGGCGGCAGTGTCATCCTCGGCCCCCTCGACGGCCTTTTGCAGTCCGCCCATACCGCCAGCAAACAAGAACACGCAGCGCTCCTGTGGCCATCCAAAGGTGGGTGTCAGCTCAATTCCGTCAAGGATTGCAAGTCGGCCAGAGGTGCCCGCACCGGCATAAACGATGCGGCCAGTTGGGTCCGACAGCCGCTCTGCTGCCGCCTCCACCGCCCGAGCCAGCGGGGCAATGGCACTTTGAACCGCTTGGATCGCGGCGGCCTGTCCTTCCGCCAAAGCGGCCAGCATGTCTGCGACCGGCCAATCCTCAATGCCGTCAAAGCGCGGATCGTGCCGCTCGGTGTCGGGGGTGTTGTTTTTGCTCACCTGCGCCCTTTGCGTGTTGGATCACCTTGGGTGGCATTCGCGCCCATGGTGCAAAATTTGCCGATTTTCCGGCAATTTCCCGTATTACTCCATTAATGGAGTAGAGTTGAATTCTAAAGCCAAATCAACACTCTAAAGCGAATTTGCGACCACAAACACATGTACAACAAAAATTTGACCTTTTGGATAAAATATCGCACGCTGAACCCAATCACATGCGGAGACCCCAAAAATGGCCAAAGCAAAGAGCCGCGACATCCGGCAAGGCAGGCTCGACCCTGCACAATATTTGGAAAACTTCTCAGACCTGCACGCGCCGTTGGGCCAGCATGAGGCCACGGTCGAGGCGGATCGCTGCTATTTTTGCTACGACGCGCCATGCATGAACGCCTGCCCGACCGCCATCGATATCCCGCTGTTTATTCGCCAAATTTCCACCGGCAATCCCAAAGGGGCGGCCCAGACGATCCTGGATCAAAACATCATGGGCGGCATGTGCGCGCGGGTTTGTCCGACCGAAACCCTGTGCGAGGAGGTTTGCGTTCGCGAGGTCGCAGAGGGCAAGCCGGTGCGCATCGGATTGCTACAACGCTTTGCCACCGACACGCTTTTGGCAGCGAACCCGGCCCATCCGTTCAAGCGCGCGCCTGCCACCGGAAAACGGGTCGCTGTGATCGGTGCCGGGCCTGCGGGCCTGTCTTGCGCCCACCGCTTGGCCATGCACGGCCACGAAGTCACCATCTATGAGGCCCGGGCGAAATCCGGCGGGCTTAATGAACACGGCATCGCCGCCTATAAATCCACCGATGATTTTGCCGCCCGCGAAGTGGCCTTCATCTTGGACATTGGCGGGATCACCATCGCGCAAGGCCAAGCCCTTGGCAAAGATATCAGCATCGACCAGCTCAGTTCGGAGTTTGACGCGGTCTTTGTGGGCATGGGCCTTCCGGGCGTGCACGCGCTTGGCCTGCAAGGCGACCATGCGGACGGATGCATCGATGCGGTTGAATATATCGAGACGCTCCGCCAATCGGACGACAAGTCCAATCTCCCTGTGGGCCGAAATGTCGTTGTGATAGGCGGCGGGATGACCGCCATTGATGTGGCCACTCAAGTCAAGTTGCTGGGGGCGGAAAACGTCACCATCTGTTACCGTCGCGGGCCTGAACAGATGAACGCATCTGACTATGAGCAAGAGGTCGCACAAACCCACGGGGTGGCCATCCGCCATTGGTTGCAACCCCGTAAAATCCTCACGGACGCCAATGCAGTCACCGGGATCGAGCTTGAATACACCGCCCAAAACGGCACGCTCACAGGAACGGGCGAGGCGTTGACCCTTGCCGCAGATCAGATTTTCAAAGCCATTGGCCAGTCCTTTGACGCGGGGCCTTTGGAGGGGACAGGCATTGATCTGGACCAAGGGCGGATCATCGTTGATGAGAACCAAAAGACATCACGCGACGGGGTCTGGGCCGGCGGCGATTGCATATCGGGCGACGAAGATTTGACCGTTGTGGCTGTGGAGCATGGCAAACTGGCCGCCGAAGACATTCACAAAACGCTGATGGGTTGAGGCATGTTCACGCATATACACTTCCAATCCATTGACGTGACCGACACGGACCGGGCCTTCACATTCTATACGGATGTTATGGGATTTGATGTGGAAACCGATGCGCCCTACGGCGAGGATCGGTGGATTTTCCTCACATTGCCCGGCGCTCAAACCCGGCTGCATTTCAACAAAACCGCGACCGTGGCCGCCACCAAAACGCCGGTTCTTGTGCTGAACACGGGTGATGTGGACCAGACCTGCAAGACGCTCATATCGCGCGGTGTGACCATCGACAAAGGGCCCGATGACGCCCCTTGGAGCCCCGGCACCCGCTGGGCAATATTCCACGACACGGAGGGCAACATGATCCTCATTCAAAATGTGGCCGATTGATATGGGCCAGATCAACACCGAACGTGACGTGGCAGGCCATTACACCACCGGGGCTCTGACAGAGCGGATCATGACAGCGCTTGCGGCGCTGGGGGTCGATCCCGCCAAGCTGACCCCAGAAGATCTCAAAGCCGCGGACGAGTTTCACACCGGCGGTCTGGGGGCCACAACAGCCCTTTTGTCGCAGATCGATATCAGCCCAGATATGAACGTGCTCGACATAGGCTCTGGCATTGGCGGGACCGCACGCCATATCGCCCACACCTTTGGCGCAAAGGTGCATGGCATCGATCTGACCCAAGAATATGTCGACACGGCCACCACACTTTCCGCCAAGGTCGGCATGTCGGATCGCACCACGTTCCAGCAGGCCAATGCAACCCAAATGGATGTGCCGCCTGCCCGGTATGATCTGGCAACCCTGTTCCATGTTGGCATGAATATCGCCGACAAACGGGCACTTTTTGCCAATGTTTCCAAGGCGCTGAAGCCCGGCGGCATCTTCGCGCTGTTTGAGGTTATGAAAACGGGCACGGAGGATTTGGTCTTCCCGCTGCCATGGTCGAGCGTGCCTGACACCTCCTTTGTCGCGGCGGGCCAGACCTACAAGGACGCCGCGAGTGCCGCCGGCATGGAGCTTGTGGCCGAACGCGACCGCTCCGCGTTTTCCAAAGATTTTTTCGCCAAAATGGCTGCCAAAATCGCCGCTGACGGCCCGCCGCCCTTGGGCATTCACCTGCTGATGGGCGACACGGCGGCCCTCAAAATCAAGAATTACGTAAGCAATCTTAACAGTGGCCGGGTCGCCCCCACTGAGATGATCTTCCGGACCACCTGAAGGAGAGACACCGATCATGGCCAATCTTGCATCCAACTTTCTCGGTATCAAATCACCCAACCCGTTCTGGCTGGCCTCTGCGCCGCCCACCGATAAAGAATATAATGTGGAGCGCGCCTTTCAGGCCGGTTGGGGCGGCGTGGTGTGGAAAACACTTGGTGAGGCCGGACCGCCGGTGGTGAATGTCAACGGGCCGCGCTACGGGGCGATCTGGGGGGCTGACCGCCGGCTTTTGGGCCTCAACAATATCGAGCTGATCACCGACCGCGATCTGGAGATCAATCTCCAAGAGATCAAGGCGATCAAGAAGCGCTGGCCGGACCGCGCCGTCATCGTCTCGCTGATGGTGCCCTGCGAGGAAGAGCCGTGGAAGAAAATCCTCAAGCGGGTGGAGGAAACCGAAGCGGACGGCGTTGAGCTGAATTTCGGCTGTCCCCACGGTATGTCCGAGCGCGGCATGGGCGCCGCCGTGGGCCAAGTCCCCGACTATATTGAGATGGTCGCACGCTGGTGCAAGCAACACACGCGCATGCCCGTGATCGTGAAACTGACCCCCAATATCACCGATGTGCGCTACCCGGCGCGGGCGGCCAAAGCGGGCGGGGCCGATGCGGTGAGCCTGATCAACACCGTCTCTTCGATCACGTCTGTCAATCTTGACAGTTTCAGCCCCGAGCCCTCAATCGACGGCAAAGGCTCTCATGGCGGCTATTGCGGTCCTGCGGTCAAGCCGATTGCGCTCAACATGGTGGCCGAGATCGCGCGCGATGCTGAGACGGCGGGCATGCCCATTTCCGGCATTGGCGGGATCACAACCTGGCGCGATGCAGCCGAGTTCATGGCGCTGGGATGCGGCAATGTGCAAGTGTGTACCGCCGCCATGACCTACGGCTTCAAAATCGTTGAAGAAATGATCGAGGGGCTATCCAATTGGATGGACGACAAGGGGCACGCGGATCTTGATGCGATCATCGGGCGGGCGGTGCCAAATGTGACCGACTGGCAGTATCTCAACCTCAACTATGTCACCAAGGCCAAGATCGACCAAGACGCCTGTATTCAGTGCGGTCGCTGCCATATCGCCTGCGAGGATACGTCACATCAGGCGATCACCAACATGGTGGACGGCCTGCGCAAGTTTGAGGTGATCGACGCCGAATGCGTTGGCTGCAATCTATGTGTGAATGTCTGCCCGGTGGAGAATTGCATCACCATGGAGCAAATCTCAGGCACCGACCCGCGCACGGGCAAAAGCGCTGAGCTGCCCTATTCCAACTGGACCGAGCACCCCAACAATCCAAGTGCCACTAAGACCGCGGCAGAGTAACAGCGGCCCGGCGGCACCGATCACGCGATTTGTGTCATTTCATTGAGCGCAAATTCCGCAACAGCACCTTGGGTGGCGGCGGCATGCGCCTTGAGGTGATCGGCCTGCATATGAGCCTGCCACAAAGCGCGGGTTTCCCAGATCTCAAAGAACAGAAACAGGCCCGGATTTTCATTGTCCACATGCAAGTCATACTGAATGCATCCGGCCTCCGCCCGCGTGGGGGCCACCAGCTTTTCCAGCGACCCGCGCAACCGGTCTTCATGGCCCGGCGTAGCAGTAATTTGAGCAACAATTGTCAGCGCCATAAGGTCCGTCCTTTTCACAATCTTGGTGCGTCAGTCCAGATCGTGGCAGAGATCGCCCCCGCGGTCCACAGCCCCTGCTGTTCTGCACATGATTTTGCGATTAACCTCAGAGCAAAGGATCGCTAAAAGACGCCATGACAAATCCGCTTTACGATACCCTATTTGGCCGCCATGCGGGCAATGATGCTGTTTTTGTGCATTTGGCAGATGGCACGCAGCTTACTTATGATGCGTTTGTGCGCATGGCCGCCCGGTTTGCCGGTGCCTTGAGCGCG
>CAKZTM010000053.1 GCA_937920555.1 uncultured Paracoccaceae bacterium
GATGCGATTGACTCGGACGCAACGGATATCGGTGGTGGCATGTCCACAATCACTGGCATCTCTGTTGTTGCTGGTCAGGACACACCAGACAACGACGCTGGCGTGGAAGCTATCCCACAGCCAGGTTCTTTGTCGGGTCGCTACTTCTGTGATGACGACCGTAACGGCGTTGACGACGGCGAGCCGGGTGTTTCGGGTGTAACGGTTGAGCTTTTGGATGCGGCGGGTAACCCTACGGGTATCACGACGACGACAGCAGCGGACGGCAGCTACTCCTTTGGTGGTCTTGCTGCAGGCACGTACGGTGTTAAGTTCACCGATACGGTTTCTGGCAAGACACTGATTGCGAAAGATGTTGGCAACAACGACGCGATTGACTCGGACGCAACGGATATCGGTGGTGGCATGTCCACAATCACTGGCATCTCTGTTTCGGCTGGTCAGGACACACCAGATAACGACGCTGGCGTGGAAGTTGCGAATACTGATCCAACACCGAGCGACGATGCAGGCAAGACCTGTGCCGATGAGGCGGTTAAGATCGATGTTCTTGCCAATGACGTTGATCCAGACACGGGTGACAATTCCGGTCTGACAATCACGCAAGTTGGTGGAACTGATATCGCTGAAGGTCAGACGATCACCGTTAGCGGCGTTTCCGTAATGCTGATGAATGGTCAGTTGAACATTGATGGTTCGGGTAATGCCGCACTTGATGCGCTCGACATTAACGAGAGCACTGTCATCAATATCGACTACACAGTTTCCGACGGAAACGGTGGAACAGGTACGGCAACGGCGGCTGTTGAGTTCTGTGGCACTGCCAATACGGTTGCGTCTTTGGAGGCAACTTTGCCAACTGGCGACATCAAGTTCCAAATCATCGACGAGAATAACCCTGCACCGCAGGGCGGTGAGATGTGGACTATGAAGTTGAGCCAGACCGGCGATGCACGTTTCGAGGGTCTCGTGATCCAAGAGGCTTACTGTGTGGCTGTGTTCGACCCAATCCTCTCGGGTATCACAGGCGAAGACATCGATGGTGCGCCAATGAACTTTGGTACCATTTCACTTCTGGACGATGCGTCGATCATCGGAAGCTCCATCACCAACATCAAATCCGGTGTTGCTGCTGATGAGGTGGACAACATGATCAACTGGATCCTCAATCAGGACTTTGGTAGCCAAGGTTACACCGATGCTGAAATCCAAGGTGCGATTTGGGGTCTGACCGATGATACCGCATTTGTTGCAGAGGGCGGTGGCGATCTTGCTGACGCGATTGCACTTTGCGATCTCGCGGTTGCGAATGGCGGCAACTTCGTTGCTGGTGCAGGTGATGTGATTGGATTGTATATCGATCCAAACGCGGCGACCGAAGCCGCTGGACATGCTCAGCCTTTCGTAGTCGCCGTTAACTTTGACGATATCGACTGCATCTGCTGATTGGAATTGTAGCCGGAGCCTTCGGGCTTCGGCTGCAACATCAACATTGGGGGCTTCGGCATTACAATGTTGAAATACCCCGCTCGTAAGGGCGGGGGCACTACGGACGGCTTGTCGTCCATTGTTAACGGTCCCGAAACGCATTGCGTGGAAGGGCCATAGTAAAAGGCTTAAAACATGAAACTTACTGCAATCTACACGACTGCACTTACGTTTCTGGGCACAGCTGCGCTGGCACAGGGTAAACCACCTGCTCCAACAGCCGTTCCAGAGATCGACGCACTTGCCGGCTTCGCAGCTGTTGCTGTTGTTGGTGCTGCGGTTGCACTCATCCGCGAGCGCTCCAAGCGTTCCTAAGTGGATCCGTCTTTAGGTTCCCATGTGGAGCTTAAAGAATCTAAAAATGGACACACCCTTGGCCTTGGCTGCGGGTGTGTCTTTTTGTTTAAGGACAGACCTTTTGCACGCCGCGATATGGCTCTACCGAAAGGTCGAGTTAATGCCCGAAGCGCGGTTCATATCAGTGACGATGTCCTGAACTGCACGCAATGGGTCGGGGGCAAGTGTGATGGGGCGCCCAACGACAATATGATCTGCACCTTCGCTAATTGCTTGGGCTGGCGTGGCAACGCGTTTTTGGTCACCTTGTTCAGTATCTGTGGGCCGAACGCCGGGGGTCACGATAAGCCTGTCTTTCGCCTCTGGGAGCGCCCTGATATGCGCGGCCTCTTGGGGGGACGCGATAACGCCATCAGCGCCCGCTTGTAAGGCGCGTCGAGCCCGTTCAATGACGAGTTCTTGTGTCGTGCCCTCGATAATCAGCGCATCGTCAAGATCAGAACGATCCAGCGAGGTCAGGACGGTAACCGCCATTATCTTAGTGTCACTGGTCCCTCTGCCCTTAACGGCCGCGCGAACCACATGCGGATCGCCATGGACCGTGAGAAGATCAAGATCAAACTGAACCAGTCCGCGGACAGCGGCTTCCACCGTATTGCCGATGTCGAACAGTTTCATGTCCAAAAAGACACGCTTGCCCTGCTCCTTGAGTTCCATCGCACAGGCAAGACCTCCTCCGGTAAGCATGCCCAACCCAATTTTGTAAAAGGACACCGCATCGCCAAGCTTTTGGGTTAGTGCAAGGGCTTCGGGTGCGGAGGGTAAGTCTAGCGCAACAATGAGGCGTTCGTCGGACATGGCGGCTCTCCAAGCGTGGTTTTGGCAAATTGACCGCTTCTAGCGAGGCCACCGGGTCACTGCAAGAGCCGCCAGTTCCAATATCGCATTTTCGACCACGTTCGATGCGCCTCAATGGGTCGCCGACCCTGATCCCATTTCTCGGCCTTGTTTTTGGGTTATTTACTTCCCAAATAGTGTGTAAAGGTCGGGCTGCATGTGCGGGCGACCATGTGTGTAGAGGTCAATCCTGATGCGCCATATGGGCATTGGATCGGCGCTGAAAAGGAGAGTATCATGGACTTAGAGAAGTTCACTGAGCGGTCGCGCGGGTTTATTCAGGCGGCGCAAACCATCGCGATCCGCGAAAACCACCAAAGAATTTTACCCGAGCATTTGCTAAAGGCGCTTTTGGATGACAGCGAAGGACTGGCAGCCAATCTTATTAAGGCATCCGGTGGCGACGCAGGGATGGCGCTGTCCGAAATCGACGCTGCTTTGTCGAAAATTCCCGCCGTTCAAGGGGGCGATGGCAATGTGTACCTTGATGGCCAAACAGCCAAAGTTCTTGCGGAAGCGGAAAAGCTGGCAAAGAAGGCGGGCGACAGTTTTGTTCCTGTCGAGCGGCTTTTGACGGCGCTCGCGATCACAAAATCTAACGCGGAAAAGGCGCTTAAAGCGGCTGGTGTAACGGCTCAGGACCTGAATGTTGCAATTAATGACGTGCGTAAGGGGCGGACAGCAGATTCCGCCTCAGCCGAGAACCAGTATGATGCCTTGAAAAAATACGCGCGTGATCTGACAGAAGCGGCCCGCGACGGCAAAATCGATCCTATTATCGGGCGTGACGAAGAAATTCGCCGGGCCATGCAGGTATTGTCGCGCCGCTCCAAGAACAATCCGGTGCTGATCGGTGAGCCGGGCGTTGGTAAGACAGCCATTGCTGAAGGCTTGGCGCTGCGGATCGTCAACGGCGATGTTCCGGAAAGCTTGGCCCGCAAGACGTTGATGGCTCTGGACATGGGGGCGTTGATTGCTGGGGCAAAATATCGTGGAGAATTTGAGGAACGCCTGAAAGCGGTTCTGACGGAAGTGACGGAAGCGGCCGGCGAGATCATTCTTTTTATCGATGAAATGCACACGATCGTCGGGGCTGGAGCCTCCGAGGGCTCTATGGATGCGTCGAACTTGCTGAAACCGGCACTTGCGCGGGGGGAACTCCATTGCGTTGGAGCCACCACTCTGGATGAGTACCGCAAGCACGTGGAAAAAGACGCTGCTCTGGCACGTCGGTTCCAACCGGTTTTCATCTCGGAGCCGACTGTATCGGATACTGTGTCCATTCTGCGCGGGATCAAAGAAAAATATGAACTGCATCATGGTATTCGCATCAAGGACTCGGCGCTGGTATCTGCCGCAACGTTGTCCCACCGCTACATTACGGATCGGTTCCTGCCCGATAAAGCCATTGATCTTGTAGATGAAGCAGCAGCACGTTTGCGCATGGCCGTTGATTCCAAGCCTGAAGAACTCGACACGCTTGATCGGGAGCTTTTACAAAAGCAGATTGAGGTAGAGGCACTGAAGGTAGAAAAAGATGATGCCTCCAAAGAACGCCTGAAGCGGCTCGAGAAAGAGGTCTCTGAGCTATCGCAGAGATCTTCGGAGATGACGGCTAAATGGCAGGCGGAACGGGACAAGCTGGCCGGGGCTACGGGCATAAAAGAAGAGCTGGACCGTGCGCGCGCCGAGCTGGATCAAGCCAAACGCGTTGGTGATTTAGCCAAGGCAGGTGAATTGTCATACGGCGTCATCCCTGAGCTTGAGAAAAAATTGAGCGAGGCGGAGGCCGTGGGTGATGATGTTCTGGTCGAGGAGGCAGTGACATCGGAGCAGGTCGCATCCGTTGTTGAACGTTGGACCGGTGTTCCTGTGGACAGGATGCTTGAAGGTGAGCGTGAGAAGCTTTTGCGGATGGAAGAAGAGCTTGGCCAGCGTGTGATCGGTCAATCAACGGCCGTTGGGGCAGTGTCCAATGCAGTCCGCCGGTCGCGTGCAGGTTTGTCTGATCCTGATCGTCCCATGGGGTCTTTCCTGTTCTTGGGCCCAACCGGTGTGGGTAAAACCGAGCTGACTAAGGCGCTCGCAGAGTTCTTGTTCGATGATGATAGCGCCATGGTTCGCATCGACATGTCGGAGTTCATGGAGAAGCATTCGGTTGCCCGTCTGATCGGTGCCCCTCCGGGTTATGTTGGCTACGACGAAGGTGGTGTTCTGACGGAGGCGGTTCGGCGTAGACCCTATCAAGTGATCTTGTTTGATGAAGTCGAGAAAGCTCATGCAGATGTATTCAACGTTCTCTTGCAAGTGCTCGATGACGGTCGCTTGACTGACGGTCAGGGCCGGGTTGTGGACTTCAAGAATACGCTCATCATATTGACGTCGAACCTTGGTTCTCAAGCGCTGTCGATGTTGCCGGAAGATGGTGATGTGCAGGCTGCCAAAGATGAGGTGATGGAAGCCGTTAAGATGCATTTCCGACCGGAGTTCATCAACCGTCTAGATGAGATCGTAATTTTTGATAGACTGTCGAGGGCAAATATGGATGGAATTGTCACGATCCAAATGGCTCGGCTGCATAAACGCTTGGCCTCGCGCAACATCCATCTTGAACTGGATGATGAGGCGCGCACATGGCTGGCTGATGAGGGCTATGATCCTGTCTTTGGGGCGCGTCCCTTGAAGCGGGTGATCCAGAAGGCGCTTCAGGATCAGCTGGCGGAGATGATCTTGGCAGGCGAAGTTCTGGACGGGACGACTGTGCCTGTCACTGTTGGGCCGGATGGGCTTTTGGTTGGAACGCGTGTGTCTAAATCAAACAGACGGCCACCGACCGAAGCGGTGGTTCACTAAGCGGTGGAGCGGGGCTTGGCGCCCCGCTCGGGCATCCTGTGCAGTCTGCAACTGGATCGTGGGGGCTGCTAGGGCTCGACAAGGTTTTCTCGCCAAACATGATGCCATTATTTTGATTGGTTCGTTTGTTGTTGCCTTAGATTGGGGATAGTTTGCGTCGCTAGCCCTACGAAGTTGTTGTCATTTCCAATGATATTCCCGATTTTTAGGCACAGGGTTTAGCCGCCTGTGTGAAAATATCCCCTCACAATTTTTTTAAGACGAGAAATTCTGCCGGTGTTACAACCGATATAAGTGGAATGCCGATAAAGGGGCGACATCATGTGGTTTATGGATACTATCGCGACAGGCATGTCGATCCTGGCGACAACATTTGTGATCGTCGTCGGGCTATTTGTGCTGGCGGCGATAATCACATTTTTTGTTGATCGTATCCAAACCAGAGATGCCATTCGGCGGAACTATCCGGTCATCGGGCATTTCAGACATATATTCTCGGAACTTGGGGAGTTCTTCAGGCAATATTTCTTTGCCATGGACCGCGAAGAGCTACCGTTTAATCGGGCGCAACGGGAATGGGTTGGACGGTCCTCCATGGGCAGGTCGAACACTATCGCGTTTGGGTCAACCCGAAATCTGGCAATCCCGGGTACTCCCATCTTTGTTAACGCACCTTTCCCGCCACTTGATGAGGATAGTGCAGCTACAAAAGCGATGCGGATAGGTCCGACGGCACGCGTGCCTTATGATGCCCCCTCTTTCTTTAATATCTCAGGGATGAGCTATGGCGCTCTATCACGCCCTGCCGTACGGGCCTTATCGGAGGGTGCTGCGAAGGCGGGAATTTGGATGAACACCGGCGAAGGTGGTCTATCGCCATTTCATTTGGAAGGGGGGTGCGACATTGTTTTTCAAATCGGAACGGCGAAATACGGTGTTCGCGACGCTCAAGGAAATCTGAGCGATGAAAAACTGCGAGAGGTCGCGGCACATAGCCAAGTTCGGATGTTTGAAATCAAGATGGCACAAGGTGCCAAGCCCGGTAAGGGGGGTATTCTTCCAGCTGAGAAAGTGAACGCTGAGATTGCGGCCATACGTGGAATACCAGAAGGGCAGGCCAGCATATCCCCGAATCGTCACCGCGATATCTCGAATGCGGGTGAGCTGCTGGATGTGATCTCCCATATCCGTTCTGTCACGGGAAAGCCTGTCGGTTTTAAGACGGTCATTGGCGACACAGCTCCCCTGGAGCAACTTATGGAGCTGATCAAAACCCGTCAGGATGATTGTGCGCCGGATTTTATCACCGTCGATAGTGGTGATGGCGGAACCGGTGCGGCCCCCATGCCACTAATGGATCTGGTGGGCTTGCCCATCCGCGAGAGTTTACCCTTGGTTTCAGATCTTCTGCATAAATATGATCTTAGGGATCGCATCAGGCTTATTGCATCAGGCAAGCTGGTTAACCCCGGAGATGTGGCTTGGGCGATTTGCGCGGGGGCTGATTTTATCACCAATGCGCGCGGGTTCATGTTTTCATTGGGCTGCATTCAGGCCCTAAAATGCAACAAGAACACCTGTCCCACTGGTATCACGACCCATAACAAGCGGCTGCAAAAGGGTTTGGTTCCGGAGGTGAAGTCGGATCGGGTCGCAAATTATGCGCTTGGTATTATTCATGAGGTCGAGATTATTGCGCATTCTTGTGGTATGAGCGAGCCGCGTGGCCTTCACAGAGGTCTTGTCCGCATTGTGCAAGATACGGGAAGCACAAAATTGATGACAGAACTGTTTCCTCGCCCGGAGGTTCTGTAGGTGTGCCTTTCCCCTGATCATTTGCAACATAACAGGGGAAAGTATTGAAGATTTGTTGGATCACTCCATGATGATGCCGAAGGTTGCGGCACCAATGGGCGAGCCATTGTCAGGATCAGAAATGGTCAAGCTTATCTGTACTTGGTAGGCGCTTGTGCTTTCATCAAATTCGATTTCACCAATATGGATGGTACCCGATCCGGCCCCGAAAGACTCTTGGAACTTTGCTTCATCGCCTTGCCAATAGTCCGACGTCACATCACTTTGCGCAACATTCAAACCGCGATTGTCCATAATGAAGACTTCTGCAACCAGCCCATCGGTTTGTTGTTGTTTGTCGCGAAGATAACTGGAGACGGCTCGACCAAGAACGTCGGTGATCAGAGGGTGATCCGAGGCATCCACCTCGGCGCGCCACTGTTGGTCCAGCGTGTCGATGTCCGATTGCGACAAATCCGCATGTTTTTCGTTTTGTGAGCGTATTGCCTCGATCAAGCTGCTTTCCGTGAGCCACTGTGAAAGCTCGTTTTCCGCAAGAGTTGTAATGCGATCGCCAATTTCGTCTGCTGATGCGGTTGTGGCCAACATGACTGTGGCGGCGACCGCCATAAAAAGCGCTTTGCGAGTCATATGAGGTGATCTCCTTGGGTTTGGTTTTGTGTGCTACACCCGTGCCATTATTCTCTTTACCAATCGAGCGACGGGTGGAATGGGCCGGGAATTACACCAAGGCCCATAAGGAACCATTAATTTGCGCAAAAAGTTTGAAATGTGGAAACACTCAAGCGGAATGAGTAACCATCAAGCGTGAGTTTTAGCCTAAATTGGGGCGAACGAAATTTCCTTGGGAATAACGTAAAAAAGTGCTTGCAGTCCCGAACGCTATTGCCTAGACACGGGGCCTGCGAGCGAGGTGCTTCACTGAGCTTGTACAAAAACAATGAGAGGCACGAGCACTGGTTGCGCCAAATAGTACGGCGCTTCGGGTAGTTTTTGTCGCTCCGCTCTTTGAAATAGATATATTCACGAAGAGATATCTGGGTGGTTTGGCTGTTACGATGGTTGAACGTTTGGATATCGGCTTGATAGAGAAGCGATCGTAATGATTGTGGATCGATGATTTGAGTGTCAGCTTCATCGCTT
>CAKZTM010000054.1 GCA_937920555.1 uncultured Paracoccaceae bacterium
TTCCCGCCTGAAGATGTTGCGCCAATGGGGCGGGATTGTCGATATGACCGGGGACCGTTCGCCGATAATCTCCAAAACACCGGTCGAGGGGATGTATGTGAATTGCGGTTGGGGAACTGGCGGGTTCAAGGCAATTCCCGGCTCCGGTTGGGCCACCGCCGAAATGGTTGCCAATGGCGCGTCAGATCTTGCCGATCCGTTCAGCTTGGACCGGTTCACAGAAGGCCGCATGATCGACGAAAGCGTCGCCGCGGCGGTGGCTCATTGATGTTTGGCGCAATGAGCATGACGAACGACCGGTTCGCTGGGAGCGCACAAACACCTGTCCAGTTGGAGTTTGCGCGGCTCGTTCGCAGAACCGGTCGTCTCAGTCGTGTACCGACCCTTGCCCCCGCTGGGGTCGATAGATGTGCCTCTCATCCTTGGGGAGGTTTGCTTCGTCCGTTTCAGCGAAAACGAAGCCCAGACCTGCAACCTAACGAACGATCAGCTGTAGCAACCTTATGTCTTCCAAATTCCTATGATGGACAGCACAGTGACAACTCCAAATCCAACCAGCATGGCGGTAATAATCCCGTCGTCAAAGCACGCTGGATCGATGCAGAGAACTTCGCCAATAAAAGTCAGGTGCGAATGGTCCATGACGGTTCCCTAGGCAGATACGATTTGCGAGATTTAAGACTATGTCCGACCAAAGAGCGGCGACTTGAAGATCATGTTCACGGCCATAGCGGCGATACCCAGAAGCACCATTTCATTCAACGAAACCGGCAGACCTGTCACGTCGAAAAGCAGGTCATTGATCAGCTTCATCTGGCTTGGGGCAGTGATAAACGTATGATCCATCGTGATACTCTCAACTTATTTAAAACTCGATACAAATACGTGTCTAATTCAATTTCCCGTTTGGGCTCAATGATGTTGGGCTTGTTTGGTAAACAGAGGCATTATCCATTTGAAAACAAACGGATAGGCCTATTTTGGGGTGTCACTTTCTTTGGATTTGTCGAAAAATCAAGGTTAATATCTGCTAAAACTACGAGATATGAGGTGATTTTATGCTGATCCTGACCTGTCCTTATTGTGAGGTTGAGGGCGAGGAGACCGAATTTCACCCCGGTGGACAGGCGCATCTCAAGCGATTTGGGCCCGGTTCCTCTGATGAGGCTTTTCGTGACTATCTTTTCGAGCGTAAAAACCCGCGCGGCGTGCATTTTGAACGGTGGCAGCATCAATATGGGTGTGGGAAATGGTTTCACGTGGCGCGCTGCACCGTGACGCTGGAGGTTTTCGGAAGCTATTCCGCTCAATCTCTGGCTCCCCCCGCAGAGGTCTTGGAGACGATTCAAGCCCGCAGGCCCGGTTGGGAGTTTGAGACATGAGTACACGCTTGGCGTCCGGTGGCAGGCTTTTGGAGCGTTCCAAAAGGGTCACGTTTTCTTGGAATGGGACGCGTTTGAATGCGTTTGAGGGCGATACGCTGGCCTCCGCTTTGTTGGCCAATGGCAAGACCCTCGTGGGGCGGTCCTTTAAATACCATCGCCCCCGCGGGATTGTTGCCAGTGGTGGCGAGGAGCCGAACGCGTTGGTTGGGTTGGGCGAAGGCTCACGATTTGAACCAAACCAGCGGGCAACGACCACAGAAATGTTTGATGGGCTGCACGCCGTAAGCCAGAACCATTGGCCGTCTTTGGAATTTGATGTGGGTGCGGTCAATGCTGGGCTCTCCCGAGTTTTTCCCGCTGGATTCTATTATAAGACGTTCATTCATCCCCGGGCTGCCTGGAAGCACCTGTTTGAGCCGGTGATCCGGCAGTCTGCTGGCTTGGGCAAAGCACCAAAGTCGGCGGATGCGGACCGGTACGAGTATTTCTACGCCTTTGTTGACGTGCTGATCGTGGGCGGCGGCATGGCAGGTTTGGCGGCGGCTCTTGAAGCCGGTCGCGCCGGTGCCAAGGTCTTGCTGATTGAGCAGTCACCTCACTTGGGTGGCCGGGTTTTGATCGATGATGTGATGATCGGGGATCAAACCGGGCCGGACTGGGTTGCATCTGCGACGGCTGAGCTGGCCCAGTTGCCAAATGTGGATGTGCGCACGCGCATGCAGGGCTCCGGCGTTTATGATCACGGTTACGCTTTGGGCTATGAGCGTGTCGCCGATCACACGCCGGGTGATAAGCGTCCCCGTCACCGTCTTTGGCGCATTCGGGCCGGGCGGATTGTGACGGCGACGGGTGCGATTGAGCGTCCTCTTGCATTTGCGGGAAATGATGTGCCGGGTGTGATGCTGGCCTCGGCGGTGCGCGACTATGTTGGACTTTACGGCGTGTCCTGCGGTGACCGGACCGTCGTTGTGACCAATAATGATGATGCCTACCGAACAGCAATTGCTTTGAAAGAGGCTGGGCTGGATGTGCCGATGATTGTGGATGCGCGACCAAGATCGGAGGGCGATTTGGCTCTTGAAGCCCGCGCGTTAGGGATCCGGGTTGAAACCGGCGTGGGCTTGGCGAAGGTGAAGGGCAAAAAACGGGTCGAGGGCGTGGCCATTTGTGCGCAGGCCGGTGAAGGTGCTGTGCTCGAAGACATTCCTTGCGACTGTGTGGCTATGTCCGGCGGGTGGTCGCCTGTTGTTCATTTGTGGTCCCACTGCGGGGGCAAATTGAACTGGGACGATAAGTCGGCGATGTTTGTACCTGATCCGGCACGGCCACCACTTGGTCAAGACGGAATGGGGTTTGTACTTACGGCCGGAACGACCAGCGGCGCTCTTGACCCTCATGATGCGATGAAAGACGCGGTCTTGGCTGGACGGCGCGCGGCTGACGAAGTGGGCCACAGACACGCCGAGGAGAGCGCATTGCCCCACGTCTCCGCGCCGTTCGAAACCCCTATGCTGCCGGTTTGGGTCATGCCCCAAGGGGCGGCCATCAAGCTGCGCTCCAAAGCGTTTTTGGATTACCAAAATGATGTCAAAGTCTCCGATGTGCAGCTTGCAGCTCAGGAGGGATATGAAAGCGTAGAACATACCAAGCGCTACACCACGCTCGGGATGGCCACAGATCAGGGCAAGCTGTCCAATATCAACGGATTGGCTGTTCTGGCAGGATCCTTAAATGCGCCCATTCCGCAGGTTGGCACGACCACTTTCCGCCCGCCCTACACGCCTATATCTATGGGGGCGATTGCGGGCGAGGCGCGGGACGCTCTGTTCAAGCCTACGCGAAAGACCGTGATCGACGACTGGCTAGATCGCTCCGGCGCCCATTGGGAGCCGGTATCAGACTGGCGCAGACCCTATGCGATCTGTCGCAATGGCGAGAATGTCAAAGACGCAGTTACCCGCGAGATCACCAACACGCGCACCAATGTGGGGCTTTTGGATGCTTCCACGCTTGGCAAGATCATTGTCAAAGGGCCGGATGCGGGCAAGTTTCTTGATCTTCTTTACACCAACATGATGTCCACGCTCAAACCGGGGCGGTGTCGTTACGGATTGATGTGCAACGAGAACGGATTTTTGTTCGACGATGGCGTCGTCGTGCGGCTTTCAGAAGATACATTCTTGTGCCACACGACCTCGGGCGGGTCTGACGGCGTGCATGCGTGGATGGAAGAATGGTTGCAAACGGAATGGTGGGACTTGAAGGTCTTTACTGCAAATGTGACCGAGCAATATGCGCAAATCGGTGTGGTCGGCCCCAAAGCACGGCTGGTGTTGGAGGCTCTGGGCGGCATGGATGTCTCTGCGCAGGCGCTTGCGTTTATGGCGATGGCAGAAGGGGAGTTGGCCGGTATTCGGGCCCGGGTGATGCGTATCTCCTTCTCAGGTGAATTGTCTTACGAGATTGCAGTGCCCGCCGCCCAAGGTCTCGCCTTTTGGGAAGCCTGTTTAGCGGCTGGTGAGGCACACGGCATCCAACCTTACGGCACGGAGGCGCTGCATGTGATGCGGGCCGAAAAAGGCTTCATCATGATTGGCGATGAAACCGACGGCACGGTCATTCCACAAGATTTGAACCTGCACTGGGCGGTCTCGAAGAAAAAAGAGGATTTCATCGGCAAACGCGCGCATGAGCGTTCCGATCTGACCCGCGATGACCGCAAACAACTGGTCGGACTGGAGACGGAGGATCCCAGCGACGTTCTGCCCGATGGGGCACATGCGGTTGAGGGGGCGAAACTGGCCAATGGAATGGAAAATATGATCGGGCATGTGACCTCGACCTATTTCTCGCCGACCCTGAAACGTTCGATCGCCATGGCGCTTATCAAGGGAGGAAACAAACGAATGGGGCAAACCCTGAGTTTTCCTTTGGGCGGCGATAAAGTGATCAAAGCCAAAGTGGTTGATCCGGTCTTCTTGGACAAAGATGGAGAGCGGCAAAATGTCTGAAACCGTTTTTGAAGGCGCTATTCGTGTGGAGCGATTTGTTGGTTTTGGAATGATCACCATAAGGGGTGACTTTTCCGATGCAAAAATCGCGCAGGCCACGGCAGCCCGGTTCGGCGCAGGTGTTCCAAAGACACGCGCAATTACTGTCGGTGACACGGGTATGCTGGCGTGGATGTCGCCCGATGAGCTGCTCGCGGTTGTGCCGCTGGGTGAAGCGGACGGGCTTGCCGCCGCTCTTGCAGATGATCTGAGTGCGGCCCATGCGCTGGTGGTCAATGTCTCCGACGCGAGGTCAGTATTTCGCCTGACCGGTGCGGGCGCACGCGAGGTTTTGGCCAAAGGAGCGCCGGTAGATATGTCGCCACAAGCGTTCGGACCGGGCATGATCCGGCGGACCCGGCTGGGACAGGTCGCCTGTGCGTTCTGGATGAGTGGGGACGACCAGTTTGACTTGGTTTGCTTCCGCTCGGTGGGGGATTTTGTGTTCGACTGGCTCAAAGTGGCAGCACGCGATGGGAGCCTGCCTGAATATCTTTAGCTATGCATATGGCGCATGACGGGTAGACCAAATGGTGCGGTGCAATATGTGCCGGGCCACCCTAAATCTGATGCAAGTTAACGCAGGATAGTCCTGCGGCTGTATCAGGAGTGTTAAGATGGCCAACCGGATTGATGAGATTACCCCAGAAATGATTGACGCGTATGTAAAGCAAGGCAATGAGCTTCGGGCAGAAGCTGTGCGTTCCTACTTTGCTGAGTTTGGGTTTGCTGTGAAAACTGGCCTGAGCCGCTTGATGAATACGTTCCAAATTCCCAAAACCGAACAGCTCTGAGCGCTGCTCGCACCATAATTTGCCAAAGGGTCGCATTTCGCGGCCCTTTTTTGTGGGTTCAACATTGCCCTGAAAGGTTCTAGGGGAGGGCATGGAAAATAATAGCTCGCGACCAGTTTTAAGATTACGTCCCAAGAAAGCGCCCCAAAGATTTCGATTTGGCGCGCCTTGGATTTTTGCCGATGAAGTTGTCCTTGATCGGCGCACCAAAGGGCTCGACCCGGGCACAATTGTCGAGGTGCAGGACGAGAACCGTGTTCCGTTCGCAGTGGCCGCGTTTAACCCGCACTCGAAAATCGCGGGACGCATTCTCGATCTGGATGTAAATGCTGAAATTGACGCAGACTGGCTGAAAACTCGCATCACACGCTGCCTTGAGCTGCGTCAGCGCCTTTACGATGCTCCGTTTTACCGGTTGATCCATGCTGAGGCAGACGGGCTGCCGGGTGTCGTTGTTGACCGATTTGGCGATGTGCTGGTTTTTCAACCCAATGCCGCTTGGGCCGATCTGCTTTGCGATCAAATCACCGCGGTTTTGGTCGAGGTAACCGGCGCAAAGACAGTTTATAAAAGTGCCACAGGTCGTGCGAGGTCGCTCGATGGGCTCGATGACCTGTCCTCATTTGTACATGGCTCAAGCCAAGGCCCGATCCCGGTCACAATGAACGGCGCCACCTATATGGCAGATATAGAAGGTGGCCAGAAAACCGGCCTGTTCTTTGATCAACGCGACAATCACGCCTTTGCCGCGCGTCTGGCATCCGGCGGAACTGTCCTCGACGTTTTCTCCCATGTCGGGGGCTTTGGTCTTGCAGCATTAAGCGGTGGTGCGACGGCGGCGTTGGCTGTGGATGCGTCCGAGCCGGCGCTGGACTTGGCGCAAGCCGGTGCCAAGGCGTCCGGCTTCAAGGATAAGTTCGCTGTGCAAAAAGGGGATGCGGTCAAAATCATGCGCGATTTGCATGACGACGGACAGCGCTTTGATACGGTTGTCTGCGATCCACCTGCCTTTGCGCCCAGCAAGGCCGCAGCCGAGGCTGGCAAACGCGGCTATGAACGTGTGGCCATAAGCGGTGCAAAACTGGTCGCGCCGGGCGGATATCTGGTGCTGTGCAGTTGCTCCCATGCGGTTGACCTGAACGCATTTCGCGAAGTCTCAATTCGGGGGATTGGGCGTGCGGGCAGACGCGGCCAACTGGTACACACAGGCTCCGCTGGTGCCGATCATCCCGAACATCTGCAATTGGCCGAGACCAGCTACCTCAAGGCTCTGTTCTTTCGGCTCGATTGATGCGGGTGGTGCTCGACGCTTGCGTGATCTTCCCGACCGTTATGCGCGAGATGCTGATTGGCGCGGCCGAAGAGGGTCTATATGTCCCGCTTTGGTCTGAGCGCATCGTGGAGGAATGGGTGCGCGCAACCAACAGGCTGGGCGAGGGCGCGGAGGTGATTGCCCGCGCAGAAGCCGCAACCATGCAAGACCGTTTTCCGCAAGCGTCTGTTAAGGACTACGATCCGACAGGCCTGTGGCTTCCCGACGAAAACGATATCCATGTACTCGCCGCAGGAATTGCCGGTCGGGCCGACATCATAGTGACAAAAAACCTTGGCGATTTCCCAACGCGGATTTTGAGCCAGCATAATATTTTGCGTCGCGATCCCGATGGGTTTTTGATGGATTTCTTGGAAGATGATCCGGCCGTTCTTCGCCGCGTGGCAGGGCGGGTGCATGCCAAGGCAGAAACGATTTCGGGACGATCCTTGGAACTTCGTGGATTGCTCAAACGCGCAGGCCTTCCGCGCACAGGAAAGGCTTTAGCCTGACCACGCCCCGTCAAGCCGCTCAATGGCGGCAATACGTTCCTCGGTCTTGGGATGGCTCATCAGCCACGCCAAAGGTTGGCCCTTAGGTGACATCGCGTCGAGTTTCTCAAACAGGGATATTTGGTGACTTACCCCGATGCCTGACTTGGTCAGCAAGGCGGCCGCGTAAGCGTCTGCCTCGTACTCATCATTGCGCGACAGCCGCGCCATAACAACTTGGGTCAGGAAATTCGCAATATAGACACCCACAAACGGGATGAAGCGGCTGAAGACGACCGCCAGCACCGTGCGCACCACGTTGGAGCCTGTAAAGTCGATCATGCGTTTTTTGGAATGTCCCAAAGCCACATGACCCAATTCATGGGCAATCACGGAGGTTATCTCAGCCGCACTAACCTCATTTAGCCGGTACTTGTTGAGAAAACCGCGGGTGATAAAGACCCGCCCATCGGGTGCGGCAAGACCGTTGACCATATCTATCTCATACACATGCACCGGGATTTTGGGGATATCCAACTCGCGCGCCAAACGGTCGGTTAGCGCATTGATCGTGGGGTCTTTGAGCGGCGTGGAATTCTGATCAAGGGTCCGCTTCATCCGCCAAGCAGAGAAGTGGTACATCACAAGCGCAAAAGCAATGGCCGCGAAAATGGAACTAAGGCGTATCATGAGTAAGATATGGAGTGTTTCATCAGATTTTAAAGGCTGTAACGCCTCATATCACGATAAGGTTCGACACAAGACCTCCGATGCCGTTTACTCGTGAAAAAAGCACACTGTCTGGGAGGATGTGTCATGGCCACACCAATTGAACGTGCGCAAAGCGCGTCATCCATTTATGAATTTCTGACAAATGCCGCACAGGTCTATGGCGACGCCGTGGCCTTCACCTGCGGACCGATGCGCCTGTCCTTTGAGCGCATGGCGGAACTGGGCGATGCGCTGGCGGCCTATTTGCACTCGGTCGGGGTCTCCAAAGGGGACCGGGTGGCGTTGATGACGCCCAACCTGCTTGCATTTCCAATCGCAACCTTCGGCATTCAAAAGCTGGGTGCATTGCAGGTCAATGTAAACCCACTCTACACAGCCACCGAGCTGGAGCATCAGCTCAATGACGCAGGCGTGGAGACGCTTATAGTGTTTTCGGGCACCAGTGCTGCATTCGCCTCTGTGCGTGAGCAGACAAACGTAAAGCGCGTGATTGCGATCCATGTGGGCGACGGCTCTGACATGGATATTCCCTCTCCCCCGCCCGATGAGGCACTTGGGGATTGTGTCAGTTTTGCTGACGCACTCCAACTGGGCGCAGATTTGGACTGCGCACCGGCAAAGATCGCTCGCAGTGAACTTGCTCTGTTGCAATATACAGGCGGGACAACCGGGCCATCCAAAGGGGCTATGCTCTCCCATGCCAATGTCTTGTCAAACATTGCGCAGGCTTACGCCCATGATCCCAACATCTTTGTGGACGGTCAGGAAGTCGTGGTTACCGCGATCCCAATGTATCACATCTTTGCCCTTACCGTGAATTTCATGATGTATTTCGGATGCGGTGGCAAAAACGTATTGATTACCAATCCACGCGACATGGACGCCTTTACGGCGTCTATAAAGGCGTCCCGCTTTACGGTGATGACCGGAGTGAACTCGCTGTTTGCCGGGCTGACCATGCATCCTGAGTTCCCTGACACTGACTTCTCAGGGGTGAAAGCCTGCATAAATGGTGGCACGGCGGCCTTGGCTGCGACCTCCGATAAATGGCAGTCGATCACTGGTATCCCTCTGATACAAGGCTACGGCCTGTCCGAGACCTCGCCCATCCTGACATTGGCAATGAGCGGTGCGAAGACATTCACCGGCCATATTGGCAGCGCTATTCCCGGTACAGACATCAAACTTCTGGATGACAAAGACCAAGAGGTGCCTCTGGGCGAACGCGGTGAATTGGTGGCCAAAGGACCTCAGGTGACCGCCGGTTATTACCAGCGCGAAGATGCCACCAAAGAGGCGTTTACAGCCGATGGGTTCTTTCGAACCGGCGATATTGCCATTGCCGAGCAAGACGGGGTTTACCGCATTGTCGACCGCAAGAAAGACATGGTGATTGTGTCGGGCTTCAACGTCTATCCCAATGATGTGGAGCAAGTTGCGGCCACTTGCGACGGCGTTGTGGAATGCGCCTGTCTGGGTGTGCCGGATGCCAAAACCGGGGAGGCTGTGAAGCTCTTTGTCGTGAAGGCCGAGGGCAGTGCGGTGACGGCGGAGGATATCATCGCCCATTGCCGCGAACAAATGACCGCCTACAAGGTGCCAAAACAAATCGAATTTATCGACGAAGTTCCCAAATCAGCGGTGGGTAAAATGTTGCGGCGGGTCTTGCGGGTGTCCAATTGAAGTGAGCCGAGTTTTTACTTCGGTGCAAGCCGCTTGAACTGACCTCTTTGGATACAACGAACGGTATTCAAGGTGAGTATTGCGACACGACGATTACGACACCCCTAGAGCGAAACGCTCTGCATTGACAGTGCTTGCCGACCCATTGCCACTTGGTACGGTATGAATGCTTCTAGTGCGGCATCCTAAAAGTCTGTAACGCCTTTTTAGGACGCCGTCCGGTCAAGTCACTTGATATCGGTGCGGTAGGTATCAACCCATGTGATTCAGAGTAAATGACTGCCCGTCAAATATTAGTTACAAGCGCCGGTCAGCTTCTCATACTGCTCAGCAACCCAACCGGGCGCATCTTGTGGGATCTGGTTTTCAAGGGAGGTTTTGAAGTCAGCCAGCAGCACTTTGGACTTGCTGTTTTCCACCTGTAGGTAGCCCTCGCCGCCGCCAATTGCGATGTCGTAAACGATCAAAGCCACCGCGATCAGCACTACACCGCGCGCCACGCCAAACAAAAAGCCAAGCCCTTGATCCATTGGGCCCAAGGCTGAATTGGCCACCATGCCCGAGAAGAGCGGCGTGAAAATCGATACAATAACCAGCGATATGGCGAACACAGCAGCAAAAGCGGCCAAAATGGATAATTCGCAAGAGCCGCCGATAAGGTCGCGTACAACAGGGATCTCGCCAACCAAAGGCTCGATTTGCGGAGCAAATGTGAAGGCTGCAACTGCGGCCACGACCCAGCCCAAAATCGACATCACTTCGCGAATGAAACCGCGCGAAAAAGCCAAAAGCGCAGAGATCACGACGATCAGCAGAGCTACGCCGTCCACGATTGTATAGCCGTCAAGTTCCATTGTTTTCCCTCTGCTCGCGTCTTATTGGGCGGTTTTATCGCCAAAATTATGGCGTCAACAGGGGAATATTCAGACTTTTTCCCTAATCGAACGCGCCCGGACCAAAACATTCCCCGATGAAGCTCGTCAAGTCTTCATGGCGATTGAGCGATAGATTGGGTCGAGATGCGACTTTTTTGGGTCGGGCCGGAATATGGGATTGTAGAAAACCAAGTTTTTCGGCTTCGCGCAGGCGGTTTTCGGTTTGGGTCGCGGGACGAATGGCCCCAGAGAGCGAAATTTCCCCAAAAATAACGGTTTCAGCGGGCAGTGGCGTGTCCTGACGCGCTGACAAAAGTGCAGCAGCAACGGCCAAATCCGCGGCAGGTTCCGAGATTTTCATCCCCCCCGCAACATTGAGATAAACGTCGAGCCCCGCAAAAGAAATGCCAACCCGCGATTCCAGCACGGCAAGGATCATCGACAATCGCCCACTGTCCCAACCCACAACTGTGCGACGTGGGTTCGACAGCGGTGAAGGCGCGATCAGCGCTTGCAGCTCCACCAAAAGTGGTCTGGTGCCCTCCATACCCGCATAAACCACAGAGCCGGAGGCGGGATTGTCACGCTCTGACAAAAACAGAGCCGACGGATTGGTAACTTCGGCCAAGCCCGTCCCGGTCATCTCAAAGACACCAATTTCATCAGCCGGGCCAAAGCGGTTTTTCACGGCCCGCAAGATACGGAACTGATGCCCGCGCTCGCCCTCAAAATAAAGCACCGTGTCGACCATATGTTCAACGACACGTGGTCCCGCGATCTGCCCGTCCTTTGTGACATGTCCGACCAGAATAATGGCCACCCCGTGTCGCTTTGCGAATGTGGTCAGTTCATGGGCGGATGCGCGAACCTGCGAGACCGACCCCGGCGCACTTTCCACATGATCGGCCCACATGGTCTGGATCGAGTCTATAATGGCAAGCGCAGGCTTTTCCGCCTCCAACGTGGTCAGAATGTTGCGTAAATTGGTCTCGGCGGCCAATTGAACCGGCGCTTGGGCAAGGCCAAGGCGGTCGGCCCGCATTCTGATCTGGGTGGTGGCCTCCTCACCGGAGACATAAATCACCTTTTGCCCTCGGGCCGCGAAAGCCGCTGCCGCTTGCAGCAAGAGCGTCGATTTCCCGATCCCCGGATCACCGCCCACAAGTGTCACAGAGGCAGGCACCAAGCCATCGCCGCACACCCGGTCCAACTCGCCAATGCCAAAATGCGATCTCTGCAAAGGCGGCTCTTTGGTGGCAAGATCGGTCAGGGCGATCTGCTTGCCGCGCGCTGCCCCCAATGTCTTTTTGGCAGGGCCAGCGGCAAGTGGCGCTTCCTCTTGGACGGAATTCCATTCCCCGCAGGCATCACATCTGCCCGCCCATTTGGAGTGGGATGCGCCACAGGACGCGCAAGTGAATGTGGTTTTTGCAGTCATAAGATTGTGTCTATCAGCTACGGCTTGTGAGAAGTTTAAGACCCGCAAAAGCAAAGAAAGCGCCTAGAATTGTCTGAATTGACCGACGGGCGCGACTATAAAGACGCACCATCACCGGCGTCGAGAAGGCCAGCGCGTAAAGGGCGTGGACCGTGAGTGAGAGTGCAAAAGTGCCCAGCACGATGGCAGCCCCAACCCACAATGGGGCGTCGTTTTGCAATCCCAAAGAGACGATGGCAATCCAAGCCAAAGCAGCTTTTGGGTTTGTCATCTGGATGGTGAAACCCCGGCTTGCATAGCCCATAGGGGTTCGGACCCCGCCTTCCAATTCCCGCGCTTCTATATCGTGGCGCGATGCGGCGGATTTGAATGCTTTGTATGCCAACCACAGCAGGTAAAGTCCGCCAAAGATTTTGATAAAGAAAAGTGCAAACGCGTAGCTGGCCAGAATTTTGGACAATCCGCCAACGGTCAAGAGTGCCCAAACCAGCGACCCTGAGGCAATTCCGGTGGCCAGTGCCATCCCTGATTTGCGCCCGACACTCATGGATGTCCCCATGACCGCCAAAATATTTGGGCCCGGACTGGCGAGCGCCAGAAGACAAGCCGTATAGGCAAGAAGAATTCCGGGAAGATATGTGGCTACGTCATGCATAAGGCGCCTCGCTCAATGTTCTTGCAATGTTCCATATGCGTGACTGCTTGGCAAGCATCTAAATAGGACCGTATCAGCCGAACGGTGCGCCAAGTGCCGCGAACGCGCCCAGAGCGGCCAGCGTCAGTGGGAGAAGACGTGCCCAGCCGCGATCAAAATAGGTGGCCCCCAGAGCGCTAAGCGCGAGCAAGGCCCCGAACGCGCGGCCCAATAATTCAAGTTGATAGGTAATCAGCGCCATCACCAGAATGGTCAGAAGTGCTGTACACAAAAATACCAGTCGTCGACGGCCGGTGCTCATATAGGCTTGAAAACCACACCACAGCAGCCCACCAAAAAGGGTCGCTGCTAAAAAGATGCCAAGTAGCAAAGTGTTCATATGTGTTTCTTTGTGAGATGCGTGATGATCATGGAGGCCGCAACGCAGAAAGTGAATAGATAAAGGCCCCATCCGGTCTCGATCCGGCCGACACCGACCCCTTTGGCAACGACGATATAAACGGCGATCAGAAAAACATCGGCCATGGCCAGCTTGCCCAGAATATCAAGCGCCGGCAGTGCTTTTGCGGTGAGTGCTTTGAAATGGATTGCGGCAATCGCAAGGGTTTTCGCCATAGGGGCCACAAGGGCCAGCACTATGACGAGAAGCGCCAAAATCGCATCCGTTTGCCACAGCGCGCCTACCGCATTGAGGATTGTAAGCTCATTGAGCC
This sequence comes from uncultured Paracoccaceae bacterium, assembly GCA_937920555.1. Lineage (GTDB taxonomy): Bacteria > Pseudomonadota > Alphaproteobacteria > Rhodobacterales > Rhodobacteraceae > CAKZTM01. The sequence goes on from CAKZTM010000054.1 coordinate 13,129, forward strand.
GAAAGAATGGAAGCAAACCTGCACGGGCCAGCGGCGCCGTCCATGCGATAGGAAATAATATCAGCAACGCCAGATTGGCAGCGATCAGTGCGCGGGGCATGAGAGATATGTGCTTTTCAGCTGATGTCAGATGTCTCGCTGTCGGTACGCGGCAGGGGCTCATCTGTCAATTCCGCAGGCTCCGCTTGGGTCTCGTCCGGCTCCGCCTGCGCCCCATCTTCCAAGACATCATCCACCAGTTTCTTAAGCCGGGTGCGAGGCTCCACGTCACTTTGCAGGGCTGTTTGTGATGCAAATCCTTTGCGGATGAAACCGGTCGGAGAGATCACTTTGTCGGCCAACAACTTGGCTCGGATCGCCCGTGTTTCAATCGGATCAATGCCGGTCATTTGTGTCAGCATGCCCGGTGTGACATCGCCGTGCAGGCGTGTCATGTAGATTGCCCAAAAGCGCGCAGCGTTTGGAATGCCCGCAGATGCCGGGGCCCCCAAAGCGGGTAGTGGTAGTGCCGGGGCCGCAAATGCGGCAGCGAGTGATTTGGTAAACTGTCTTCTATTCATGACATTTAGCTAAGAACGCGGGACCGGAATAACCAGTCCCCGGTGCGTGGGAAAGATCGGACAAGTTTCCCCTGAATGGCTTGCCAAGGGTGACTTTGCGGGAGGGCGGCCTATGAGCGAAACTCCTCTCATGGTTGATCACAAAGTATTGAACGGTGATCCCGAAGCTCGGCGAGTGTTCGCACAATGCGCCTTAAAAATAGGCATATAATCGCAAGGCTGAGGGTCTTTCATAACATGCGCTGTTGTCTTCTACGCGCTGTGTTAACTCTGATAGTACAAGAGGTATGCAACCTAAGATTGTTTTACGACTTGTTAACATTCGCCTCCTAACCAAGAGGCGTACACACACAATCCCATGTCTGGGAGGGTCTGGTTGTCCTTTGCATCACACGTGCAAGGGCGGGCGGCGCTTGACCCATCCTTAGGCATCACACAACGAGGCACGTCATGTCTACCGATACCCCAAATGCGATAGAAACAATCTCACTTCCCTTTGGTCAAATCACGTCGTTGGAGGACACAAAAGATCCGCAGCGCTTTGCCGTTGCCCCGCCAGCACGCGAGCATATGACAGATGACGGTTTCGACTTGGAAAGTGCTGAATTCGAGTTTTCCGACCCGCGCCCCTAGCGCACAGCCTCGATGGGCCCCTGAGCGGACCCGGTGAGAAACTGGGACAGATAGGGATCGCTTGCCGCGTCCATATCCGCGACAGGCCCGTGCCATTGCACTTTGCCCTCATGGATCATCGCTACGTGATCCGCGATGGCGCGCACGGATGTCATGTCATGGGTGATGGTCATGGTCGTGGCGCCCATCTCGGTGACAATCTCGCGGATCAGCTCATTGATAACGCCTGACATGATCGGGTCTAGGCCGGTTGTGGGCTCGTCGAAAAATATGATCTCAGGGTCGGCTGCGATCGCGCGGGCAAGGCCGACACGCTTTTGCATACCCCCCGACAGTTCAGCTGGAAACAGATCCGCCACACGCTCTTGCAGTCCCACGCGCTTGAGCTTTTGGATCGCTATGTCGCGGCACTCCTCCTTGGAGCGCTCGCCCTGAAGCAGCCGGAAGGCGACATTGTGCCAAACGGGCAGTGAATCGAACAGAGCGCCGCCCTGAAAGAGCATCCCGAACTTGGCGAAAAACGCCTCGCGCTGCCCTTCAATGGATTGATTGTCGATCAAAATTTCGCCGCTGTCGGGTTTGATCAGACCAAGAATGCACTTGAGCGTCACCGATTTTCCGGTGCCAGAACCGCCAATAATCGCAAGGCTTTTGCCTTGATCGACCTTAAGAGACACGTCGCGCAAAACATGGTTGGCACCGAAACTTTTGGAGATGTTGCGAAGCTCGATCATGCGAAAAAGAACAATTCGTTGAGGATGTAATTTGCAGCCAAAATCAGGACCGAGGCGGAGACGACCGCATTTGTGGTTGCACGGCCCACGCCTTGTGCACCCCTGCCGGAATTATAGCCCTGATAGGCGCCCATGATGGCGATGATAAAGCCAAAGACGGACGCCTTAATCAGCCCAGAGGTGACATCGGCGGTCTCCAGAAAGTCGATAGTGTTGGTGATGTAGTTGCCCGAATTAAAGCCGAGCCGGGTGGTGCCCACAAGATAACCGCCCATGATGCCGATCACGTCGCCTATGCCTGCAAGGATCGGCAGGCCAATAGTGGCGGCAAGGGTGCGCGGTGCCACCAGGTATTTCATAGGATCGGTGGACAGCGTGGTCAGGGCGTCGATTTGCTCGGTCACGCGCATGGTACCGATTTCGGCGGCGATGGACGACGACACGCGCCCGGCCACCATAAGGCCGCCCAAAACGGGGCCAAGTTCGCGGACCATCCCGATGGCCACGATGGAGGGTACGACCGCCTCGGCATTGAAGCGTGCGCCGCCTGCGTAGATTTGCAAGGCAAGTGCAGCCCCGGTGAAAAGTGCGGTCAGGCCCACAACGGGCAGGGAAAAATAGCCGATTGCTATAAATTGCTTGAGGATTTCACGGGGGTAATAGGGCGGGGCGAAAATCGCTCTGATCGTGTGCGCAATGAAAAGTGTGACCGACCCGATAGAGGCAAAAAACGCGATAGTCGCGCGCCCGATGGCGGCAAGGATGTGGATCGGATAGGTCATCAGCTCATGTAACGCCTATTGTAGCGGGGGCCAAGTGAGGTCAGCACCTCATAGCCGATTGTGCCCGCATTTTCTGCCAGATGATCGATCGTTTGATGTGGGCCCAGTATGGTCAGCATCTCCGGGTTCTCATCAAGATGGGTGACATCAACGGTGATCAGATCCATCGAGATACGCCCAACAACCCGGCAGGCGGTGGGCCCCGAAAAGACCTGTGCGCCGTTCAGGTTACGCATGAGGCCGTCTGCATAGCCTGCTGAAATGGTTGCTATTTTTGAGAGTTTCGCGGCTGTCCAGTCTGCCCCATACCCGACCGTCTCAGAGGGCAGAATATTGCGGGTTTGAATGACCGGCACGTCCAGCGTGACAACAGGCCGTGCGCCTTCAAACGGCAATCCGCCATAAAGCCCGATGCCCGGTCGTGTCAGATCGAAATGGTAGCTTTCCCCAAGCATTATACCGCCCGTGGCCGCCAGTGATTTGCGCGCCGTCAACGGGGTGCACATGGTCACAAACGCCGCAAGCTGAGTGGCGTTTTGCAAATGTTGCGGTGTGTCTGCGCATGCCAAATGACTGATGACCAGATTTGGGTTCAGTTGCGGGAGTTGAAACAACAGACCGGGGATGTCGACCGGCTCCAAGCCCAAGCGGTTCATGCCGCTGTCAAGTTGAAGCCCGCAGGGATGTCCCGCAAGATCGGTCACAAAGCGCGTTACTTGTTCGGGACTGTTCAAAAGCGGGGTCAAACCGGCCGTCTGGACCGCCTCCCGGTCGCCTTCCATATAGCCAGAAAAGACGTAAATCGGAATGTCAGGACCAATAGCCTTGCGCAGGGCCGCCCCCTCGCTGGCCAACGCCACAAAGAAGGTTTTCACGCCGGCACCCGCCAGAGCCTTCCCCACAGGCACCGTCCCAAGCCCATAGGCATCGGCTTTTACGACAGCACCGGTTTCCACGGTCGAGGCTGTCTTGGCGTCCAATGCGCGCCAGTTCGCCACAATTGCAGCGAGATCAATTGTGAGGGTCGCGTCCGCCATCAACTCTGCCTTTTTTGGCCAAGTGCCACGGCAAAGCGGGTCGGGTCAAGCGCGGAGTGCCGGTCTTATGCCCTTCGGTAAACCTGAAAATTGCGCGTGGAGCCTTCGTTCTCATGGTTATGCACGGTCACTACGATCATCAACGTACCATCCTCGGAGGCTTTGCGGTGCACATAGCTGGCCTCAAACCCGTTGTGATAGGTAGAGCTGTCGAGCCGCAGGTGATCGATGCGGGTGAACGACACTTCGATTTTCCCGCCGTTATGCGGATGTACGGTGCCATCAATGGGGCCGCCATAGGTAAGCTTGTGGTCTTTTCCCGCTTCATCGCGCCAGGCGCTGTCAAACTGCACCTGATCGTCAAAAAACGCGATCTTGTAGGTCGCTGAGACCGGTGGGTGACCGTCTTGATATTGGCAGAGTTCGGGAATGAGCTTCCATTCGCCTAAGAATTTGTCTTCACCGTGGGGCATGGGACAATCCTTTCAACACCACCTTAGCGTGAAAACTGATTCCCGCAAATTGCTCATTTCCCAGCCCATAAAAAAGGCCGCACACCAGGTGTACGGCCTTTGAAATGTATATGTCGTGACGCGCTTATGCGTCGTCATCCTCAGCGGCCGTCTCGGCCTCTGCTTCGCTTGCTTCGGCGTCGTCCGATGCCTCCACAGGAGACGCATCATCCTCTGCCAGATCATCCATGGCCGCAGCGCCCATATCGTCAAACAACTCGGCGATATCGAAATCAGCTTCGGCGTCAGCTTCAGCAGCCAATTCCTGAATGGTTTTGCCAGAGGCTTGCAGCTCAGCTTCTTCGGTGCTGCGCGCCACATTGAGCACAATCGTTGCCACCACTTCTGGGTGCAGGATCACGTCAAGGCCGTGCAGGCCAAGCTCTTTGATCGGCGCGTTGAGTGTGACCTGCTTTTTGTCCACGGTGAACCCTTCCGCCGTCGCAGCCTCAGCCGCGTCACGGGTGGTCACAGAGCCATAAAGCGAGCCTGCGTCGGATGCGGACCGGATGATGATGAACTGCTGCCCATCAAGCTTCTCGGCCAGCTTCTCTGCTTCGGCTTTGGTCTCAAGGTTGCGCGCTTCAAGCTGGGCCCGCTGCGCCTCAAAAACCGCAAGGCTTTCCTTGGAGGACCGCAGGGCTTTTCCTTGTGGGATCAAAAAGTTACGTGCGTAACCGTTTTTGACATTTACGACTTCGCCCATCTGACCAAGCTTGGCCACGCGCTCAAGAAGAATAACTTCCATTGGGTCTCTCCTTATTTCGCGGTGTACGGCAAAAGAGCGAGGAAACGGGCGCGCTTGATCGCACGGGCCAATTCACGCTGCTTTTTCGCCGAAACGGCTGTGATCCGGGACGGAACAATCTTGCCACGCTCAGAGACATAACGCTGCAGGAGCTTCGTGTCTTTGTAGTCGATCTTTGGCGCGCCTTCCCCGGAGAACGGGCAGGATTTACGACGACGGAAAAATGGTTGTCTTCCCATGATTATTCTCCTGCCTGAGGGGTTGCGGGTGCATCATCGCGACGCGGGCGCTCTTCGCGCGGACCACGATCATCATCGCGGGGCGGACGACCGCGGGACCGATCACGCTCATCGCGCGACGATTTGGCCTGCATCACCACGGACGGGCCTTCGTCATGCTCGTCGACTTTGATGGTCATCACGCGCATCACATCTTCATGCAGGCGGGCCAGACGCTCCATTTCCTGAACCGCAGGGGACGGCGCATCGGTGCGGAAAAACGCATAATGGCCTTTGCGGTTCTTGTTGATCTTGTAGGCCATTGTTTTCAAACCCCAATATTCGGAGTCGATCACTTTGCCATCATTGTCAGTTAGAATTTGACCGAAATGCTCGATCAGGCCCTCAGCTTGCGTTGTCGACAGATCCTGCCGTGCAATGAGGACATGCTCATAAAGAGCCATGGTATCACCTATATCTGGCGCGCTTCAAAATGCAGCAGGTAACCGTTCAGGGCTGCATACGAGAGGCCGCGCGGGAAAATCTGGTCCGAACGGGAAGCTGCGTTATAAGCCGAATGTCCCATAACACAAGGCCATAAAGACGTCATAATACTACATTTTTGCTATTTTTTGGGGTGTGGGAACGAAAGAAACCGGCGTGTTGGGGGCGCCGGTTTCGTCCTGGAGGGGGCGTGTTTTAAGTTTGTGTCTGCGTGATCTCAAGTTTGGGGTTATGGGTGGGGTGGGTAATAGTGGGATACGGTCTCTAGGTTATTGTCCTTATGTGCAACATGCAGCTCGTCAGGGCACAGGGATGCGTCGTGAATGGATGTGTTCAAAGATTGAGACTGGTCGGTGACGTGATCTCCAATATAGGACACCAAAGAGGATGCGCTGATCGCGACCCCTGCGGCCAATCCAATCCAATCGATGGAGACCATTCCGTGGGTGTCATTTGCAAATTTTTTGAGTTGGTTTTTCATAGTTCTAGTCCCGGAATTGTATCAATTTCATGTGCAATCGAAGTGTTCTGTCTAGATACGGCGACTTCGGAATTCCGGGTGGGCCGCGACGACCGGGCGGGCACCGTGGGCGGGGGGCAAGGTCAGGGATACAGTTGATGCCAGTTTGCCATCGGCAGTCGCATCAGGTGTTACAGGGTTTGGGCAATACATACGCGCCTCATTTAACAAATGTATACTGTTGTGTACTGAAAGTTTTGTAACGAAAGTTTCTCAAATTAGCCAGCAATTGTTTACGTCAAGGTAAAGTCGCGTTAACCAATCATCCGTGGGCTGGACCACCATCGGGTGCGTTATTGCCGGGCGGCCTCATCCATAAGCTGCGTTATCGACCAACTCCTTTAAGCTCTGCTAACGGGGGCGTGCGCCCTTGTGTTCTTGCCTCACGACAACAGGCGGTTTAAGTCAAAGACATAAAAGAAAGAACACTCAGGAGCAGTAGGATATGGCGCGGGCATTTGTATTTCCGGGACAAGGGGCGCAATCGGTCGGGATGGGGCAGGCTTTGGCAGAGGCTTATCCGGCCGCAAAAGCGGTGTTTGAGGAGGTCGATGAGGCGTTGGGCGAAAGCCTGAGCGATCTGATCTGGACCGGCGATATTGAAAACCTGACCCTGACCACAAATGCGCAACCGGCTCTTATGACCACCTCCATGGCTGTCATGGCGGCGCTGAAGGCCGAAGGTGTGGAGGTGACTGCGGCAGATTACGTGGCCGGGCATTCCTTGGGCGAGTATTCCGCGCTATGTGCGGCGGGGGCTTTGTCGCTGAGCGACACGGCGCGTTTGTTGCGCATCAGAGGGGCGGCCATGCAAGAGGCTGTGCCGGTTGGTGTCGGGGCCATGGCTGCGTTGTTGGGCTTGGATTTTGAAGCCGCAAAGGCGGTGGCAGATGAGGCCGCGGAAGGTCAGGTTTGCCAAGCGGCCAACGACAATGATCCGGGGCAAGTGGTCGTGTCGGGCCACCGCGAGGCGGTGGAGCGCGCGGTCGAGATTGCCAAGCGCGAAGGTGCCAAACGGGCGATGTTGTTGCCAGTGTCGGCACCGTTTCATTGCGCCTTGATGGAGCCTGCGGCTCAGGCCATGGCGCAAGCGCTTGATGCTGTTGAGGTTTCTGCCCCGCTTGTGCCTGTGGTCGCCAATGTCCGTGCGGAGGCTGTGAGCGATCCGCAAGTGATCAAGGATTTACTGGTTGAGCAGGTCACGGGCTCTGTTCGTTGGCGTGAAAGCGTGGCGTGGATGTCCGCGCAAGGTGTTGCGCAGGCGTTTGAAGTCGGGGCAGGCAAGGCGCTCTCGGGCATGATCCGGCGCATCGACCGGGAGATGGCCTGCCAAGCGGTCGGCGATCCGGATGGTGTAAAAGCCGCCGCTGAAGCATTGAAATAAGGGGATAAATCATGAGCTTAGAGGGAAAAGTAGCGCTGGTCACAGGGGCTTCTGGCGGCATTGGCGGGGCAATTGCAACCGCACTTCATGGACTGGGCGCGACGGTTGGCCTGTCGGGCACGCGGGTGGAACCGCTGGAGGCTTTGGCCGCACAGCTTGGGTCGCGCGCTCATGTTTTGCCGTGTAATCTGAGTGACTTGGAGGCGGTTGATGCGCTGCCCAAGCAGGCCATCGAGGCCATGGGGGCGTTGGATATTCTGGTCAATAATGCTGGCATCACCCGCGACAATATTTTCATGCGTATGTCAGATGAGGAGTGGGATCAGGTGATTGCTGTGAACCTGACTGCGACCATGCATTTGTGCCGCGCTGTGATGCGCCCGATGATGAAATCCCGATGGGGTCGGATCATCAATATCACCTCGATTGTGGGGGTCACGGGCAATCCCGGGCAGGTGAATTATTCCGCCTCCAAAGCCGGGATGATCGGCATGACCAAGTCAATGGCATACGAGGTTGCCTCGCGCGGGATTACCGCCAATTGCGTGGCCCCGGGCTTTATTGCGACGCCGATGACAGACGCGCTCAACGAGGAGCAGCAGGCGGGCATTTTGGGGAAAATCCCAGCTGGTCGTATGGGCGGCCCCGAGGATATTGCGGCGGCTGTGGCCTATTTGGCGGGCGAGGGCGGCGGCTATGTGACCGGCCAAACGCTTCATGTGAACGGCGGAATGGCGATGATCTAAGGCGCGCTCATTGGTGCCGTTGGGGCGGTTTCGGGGTTTTTGGCGGTAAAGTCGATTTGTGACGTCAATAAACCGTTTAGAATCAAAGATTAACGCGGCTTTCTTAATGGCATCAATTTGTATGACTTGTGTATGACTCCTGTATGACATCGATATGACAAATTCAGGTCTGGGGCGTGGTTAAGCCTGCGTTCGGTGAGGGTTTGGTAAGTTTGGTTAATGATGTGTGAAGGTGGTTGGGGTCGGGGTTAGTCGCGGGTGTGGTCGCTTGGAGCATCTAAGGGATTTGGATATTTGGGGAACATTGAAAGAGGTTGGTTGTGTGCCCCGGTCGAGGGGGTGGTGGCTTGGCGATGGGGCGTTTTGGCGGCACGGTGGAGCGGTTGTTGCGGAGCATCGAGAGGGGTTGACTGGGTGCCCCTGTAGAGGGGGGTGTGGTCCGGCGATGGGGAGAGGTTTTCTGGCTAAGTCCTGCCCGGCCCGGGCGGTTCATCCAACCGGTTGGGCGGTTTCGACAAGTTTGGCGAAAAATGATGCGCCCAGCGGCGAAATCTCATCGTTGAAATCAAATTCGGGGTGATGCAGGCCTGCGCTCTCACCCTGGCCAATGAACACGTAAGCCCCTTTGCGCTCATCGAGCATATAGGCAAAATCCTCTGCTCCCAGTGAGGGCGGGGCCATGGCATTGGTGTTTTGTGCGCCCACCAAGTTACCGGCCACGGACATCGCAAACGCCACCGCATCCGCGTCATTGACCGTCACCGGATAGCTTTTCTCGTAGCGCACATTAGCGGTGGCGCCATATGCTTGGGCGGTTTTTTCTGCAACCCGTGTGATCTCACCGGCGGCCCAGTCATTCAACCCCGGCTTGAGGGTGCGCACTGTGCCGCTCATCTCGGCGGCCTCGGGGATCACATTATGAACCTCACCTGTGTGGATCTGCGTGACCGAGATCACCAGGGCATCATTGGGATCGCATCCGCGCGACACGATGGATTGCA
>CAKZTM010000055.1 GCA_937920555.1 uncultured Paracoccaceae bacterium
CGCAGAGGTCGCCCAAAAAGACTGGGCCAAGCGCACCGCAAAACAACGTGCAGATATCTTGCGGCGTTGGTTTGAGCTGATGATGGCCAATCAGGCCGACTTGGCCGGGATATTGACCGCCGAGCAAGGGAAACCCTTGGCCGAGGCCACCGGCGAAATCGGCTACGGCGCTTCTTTCATCGAGTGGTTCGCAGAGGAAGCGCGGCGTGCTTACGGCGATATCACCCCCACAAATGCGCCTGACAAGCGCATCTTGTGCATCAAGCAGCCTATCGGGGTGACAGCAGCAATCACGCCCTGGAACTTCCCCAATGCTATGATCACGCGCAAGGCCGCCCCGGCCTTTGCGGCGGGCTGTGCGATGGTTCTTAAACCATCTGAGCTTACCCCGTTTTCGGCCATTGCGATGGCGGTTTTGGCGGAAGAGGCGGGGCTTCCCGCCGGTCTGTTTTCTGTCGTCACGGGCGATGCTGTGCCCATCGGTGGCGTGATGACCAGCAGCCCAACAGTGCGCAAACTGACGTTCACCGGCTCCACTGGTGTGGGCTCAAAGCTGTATGAGCAATGTGCGCCGACGGTCAAGAAACTCGGACTGGAACTGGGCGGCAACGCACCTTTCATCGTGTTCGACGATGCGGACCTCGACGCTGCCGTCGAGGGCGCAATCCTGTCCAAATTCCGCAACAACGGCCAAACCTGCGTTTGTGCGAACCGGATTTATGTGCAGGCCGGTGTCTATGACGCTTTTGCCGAAAAGCTGGCCGCGAAAGTCGCCTCTTTGCCAGTGGGCAACGGTGCCGATGACGGCGTGGTTTTCGGACCGTTGATCAACGATGCCGCCGTGAAGAAAGTGACACGCCACATCGCGGATGCAACAAGGAAGGGGGCCAAAGTCGCCCTTGGCGGCAAACCACACGCGCTTGGCGGGACGTTCTACGAGCCAACGGTCCTGATGGGCGTAACCTCTGACATGGCGGTTGCAACGGAGGAAACCTTCGGCCCGGTCGCTCCCTTGTTCAAGTTCGACACGGAAGGCGAAGTCGTGGCCGCTGCCAACGCGACAGAATTTGGCCTGGCTTCCTATTTCTACAGCCGCGACATCGCGCGGGTTTGGCGTGTGTCAGAAGGGCTTGAATACGGTATGGTCGGTGTAAACACAGGCCATGTGTCCACGGCAGAGGCCCCATTCGGTGGCGTCAAATCATCCGGTCTTGGGCGCGAAGGTGCACGGCAGGGCTTAGATGATTTTATGGAAATGAAATATATTTGTATGGGTGGGATCACATGAAATTTGCAACTTACACCGTCGCAGGGGTTCTGTCGCAAACCTTGCCAGCGGTGCGGCTTTGTGGTGGCTTAAACGGCTCAACGTTCAACAGCTCAGAGTTACAATAGTGATATCTTTCAAAGGGTGCCAGTTTCCGAAACCCGTGATCCTTCACGCAGTTTTCTTCTGTCTGAGATATTCAGTGTCCCTTCGTGGTCTCGAAGAAATCTTGGCCGAGCGAGGGGTGGTTGTCGACCATGCGACTTTAAACCGATGGGTTGTGAAATTCTTACCACTAATTGCGATCGAAGCGCAAAAGCTGAAGTCCAAAACGGCCAATTCCTGAAGAATGCCCTGACGGGACAATGTTTCGCATTGCCCTATCGGGTAACAGATGAAACCTACATCAAAGTTCGTGGAGAGTGGATGTATCTGTGCCGGGCCGTCGACCGCGATCCCTCTCGGGATTTGCTTCGCAAACCCTGCCGGGCTCAAAGAGGTGAACAAGATGCTGGAACGGTTCGGATGCCCAACCTAGATCTCGACGGTAAGATCGAAATATCTGAACAACATAATTGAGTAAGACCATCGCTTTATCAAGCGACGAACGCGTCCAATCCCTCTCGGCGTTGCAAGCAACGCTTAACGGGCAGCGGACGGGTTTCAAATCGTTTGATTTAGCTGCTCGCACCCTTGAAGGGTTTCTGTCGCTCTAGCAGGCGCTTGAAGGGGAATTGCCTTAAACTTGACCTTCTTGTTGACAGACTCATCTGCTTGCGATCTAAATTACTAAACGGTGTAGTAAAGTGATGGGCCATGCTGCAGGAAAGAACAGAAGGAAAATGGATCGCGAGCTTTCGCCGCGTTCTGAAATTGAACGGGATCGGGGCAGGGACATCCGTCGCGATTGTCGCTGAAAGCCAAACCCGTCCGATCCTGCGCGAGCTGTCTGAGATCGCGTTGTATGATTTGGGTGCCGTATTCTTTACGGTAAACCTTCCCACGCCGGAACAATCTGCGCCCGTGCCAGTTCGGTCGACCGGGGCGTCCAATGCGATTGCGAACATGCGCCCCGTGATCGAAGCGCTGAAGCACGTCGAGGTGATTGTTGATGTGACCGTCGAGGGGCTGTTGCATGCCGAGGAATGGCCGGAAATCGAAAGATCCGGTACGCGGCTGTTTGTGATTTGCAATGAACACCCCGAAATTCTTGAGCGGTGTGAACCCCGCGCCGTGCTTGGCCCAAAGGTGGATCACGGCATCGAAATGCTACGCGATGCGTCAGAGATGCGGGTGACGTCAGATGCGGGCACTGATCTGGTGATCGATATCCGCGACGCGCCCTGTGGCGGCACACCCGGCTTTACGACGTCCAAAGGTGGCGTTGCCCATTGGCCCGGCGGTTTGTGCCTGTGCTTCCCAGGTGAGAACACAATCAACGGCCGCATCGTTATGGCATCGGGCGATATGAACCTGACGTTCAAGACCTATCTGACCAACCCCATCGATTTTGAAATCGAGGATGATTTTGTGCGCAATATCGGTGGCGACAGCGTCGATGCCGATCTATTTCGCGAATACCTTGCCGCGTGGGACGACCCAATTGCCTATGGTCTCAGTCACGTTGGTTGGGGCATGAACCCGCATGCCCGGTGGGAAAGCATGGCGCTTTATGACAAGCGCGATGTGCAGGCGACGGAATTCCGTGCGTGGTCCGGCAATTTCTTGTGGTCCACGGGATCAAACCAATACGCAAACCGCTTCACCTTAGGGCATTTCGATCTGCCCATGCGCGGTTGCACAATCACACTTGATGGCACGCCCGTTGTCGTCAACGGCAAGCTTCAAGGAGAATTGGCATGAACTTTTCGGAATACTATGATCTGACGCGGTTCCGCCCCGCTCATGTCGACATGCTGCACCGTATCAATGAGTTTGGACCAAAATTCGCGGAACGTGCGCCAAAGCACGACGAAGAGGCAAGCTTTCCAACCGAGAATTACAACGATCTACGCGACGCGGGTTTCCTGAAACTTGTGATCCCCGAAGAGTTTGGTGGTGACGGCTTTACCCTTGGCGAATATGCGACCATCGGCGCAGAGATCGGCAAATACTGCGGTGCAACGGCGCTGACGTTCAACATGCACACCTCGTCCATGATGTGGCTAAGGTTCATGTATGAGATGGACAACCTGACCCCAGATGAGCGCACGGCGTTCAAGCGGATGCGCGAGTTGCAGTTCGCCAAGGTCGTCAATGACGGGGCGATCTTTAGTCAGCCGATTTCGGAAGGCGGGACAAACTGGACATCCGAGCCGATCAAGACCAACTGCCGCCGCGTCGATGGCGGCTGGTTGATCAACGGTTTCAAGAAGTTCGCATCGCTGGCCGGGCATTGCGACTATTATTCCATCGTTTGCACTGAGCATTTCGATGGCAAAGAGCCCGCCCATGAAGACACCATGGATTTCGCGGTGCACAAGGATGCGCCGGGTCTGTCGATTGTCGGCGACTGGGACCCCATTGGGATGCGCGGTACGGTCAGCCGTGATCTGATCCTGAAGGATGTTTTCGTCTCTGAGGACGACCTGATGATGCCCGCCGGCGTCTTTGGCAAAACCCTGTCGCAATGGCCGCATATGATGGCGACCCTGTCCCCGGCCTATATGGGTGTGGCGCAATCGGCTTATGATTTCACCGTGGAATATCTACGTGGCGAAACCCCGGGCCAGCCCCCAATTGACCGCCGTGTCTACCCGACCAAGCGGGCGACCGTGGGCAAGATGTTTCAAAAACTAACCGAAATGCGCAGTATCTGGACCAATGCCTTCCTTGAGGCCAAACCATTCCCATCCAAGGCCGAAGTGATGCGTATCTATGCCGCACAATACGCGGTGATGGAGGGGGTTCAGGAAATGGCCGCGCTCGCTATTCGCACCTGTGGCGGTCAGTCGATGCTGAAAACTCTGCCGTTGGAACGGATCTACCGGGACAGCCGCTGTGGCGCGCTGATGTTGCCCTACACAACTGAAATTATGGAAGATTATCTTTCGATGATGAGCGTTTATGACATGGACGACATCGACAAAGTGAACTCTGAGACCGTCTCTGCCCGTATTTCGATGTGGCGGCCAGCTGACGACACTGCCAAGACAGAGGCGGCCTGAACCCGTGGCCACCTCCGTTGTCCATTGCGTCCGAACGATCCCCGCCTCCAGCGATGCCGTTTGGAAGATGCTTGGGGGCTTTGATGTCTCTTGGCATCCGGGCGTCGCAAGCTGTGAATTGATTAGAGCGGCGGACGGTGCACTTTTGCGCAGCTTCACGGACGACGACGGCGGGATCTATGAAGAACGGCGGACCTACCTCAGCGACACAGACCGTGTACTGTGCTACACCCTTACCAAAGGGATTGATGGCATCGTCGATTATACGGCCCGTATCGAAGTCACCGAAAAAGACGGTGAGGCGCTGGTGTCTTGGTACGCGAGTATCTCTGCTTCAAGCGACCGGATAGATGCCATCGCAGACGGCACCCGCGCGATATTCGAGTCGGGTCTTGATGCGCTGGTCGGCGGTGCAAAGGCGCAAGTAGCGATGCGGCCAAAGTTGCAACCAAGCGAGGTGGGCCCCCGTAGCATGGTGATTGACGGTCTCCCGACGCTGGGTTTGCGTTTGGGCCCGAACGCTGATGATGGCAGCGACACGCTGGTCCTGTTTTTACATGGCATCGGCGGCAATGCGGCGAATTGGGACACCCAGATCAAGGCGCTTGGGTCCCAATACAAGGTTGCGGCACTGAACCTGCGCGGCTATGGCGACAGTTCACTTGGCCATGCGCCGTCGCAGATTGACGACTATTGCGAGGATATCTTGCGGGTGGTCGCGGCGCTGGGTGCCAAGCGTTTGGTTCTGGCGGGACTCAGCTACGGCAGTTGGATCGCCACAAGTTTTGCCATGCGCCACAGTGATAAGCTGGCAGGTTTGGTCCTGTCAGGTGGCTGCACAGGCATGTCGGAAGCCGACCCGCGCGAACGAGAGACCTTTCGCGTCAGTCGCGAGGTGCCGCTGGACGCCGGGCAACGCCCATTAGATTTCGCACCTGCCGTGGTGGATGTTATCGCAGGGCCAAACGCGACCGAGGCAGAGCGCGCAGAGATGCTGGCCTCGATGGCGGCTATCCCAAGCGCCACGTATCGTGATGCGCTGCAGTGCTTTACCACGCCGTTAGAGCGGTTCGATTTCGCCAAAATTGACTGCCCCGTTCTGATGCTGACCGGAGAGCATGATAAGCTGGCACCACCCACTGAGATCCGGCGTGTGTCAGAGCGGATCATGGAAGACCGCACCGCGGCGGGCCGCAGCGCCGATGTGCAGTTTGAGGTGATTACGGGCGCGGGGCATATCTGCAATCTTGAAGCCCCCGAAGAGACCAACGCCTTGTTGCACAGGTTCTTTTCCCGTTTGCCCGGCGTTGCGCTCGATTACAAAGCCAGCATGCCCGAACGCCAGCGTGAAAAGCGCGAACGCATTCGTCAGGCCGCCCACGAAGAGTTCTGCGAAAATGGCTATGATGGTGCGTCGATGGATCGGATTGCGTCGCGGGCTGAAGTCTCAAAGCCGACTGTCTACCAATATTTTGGCGGCAAGGATGAGCTGTTGGAGGCCGTGTTGGACGTGGGCCGCACCCATCTCGTCTCACCCTTGATGGCGGAGAATGGCTCGCTTGTTCAACGTCTTTGGCAGTTTTCCTGGGTCTATGCAGAATTCGTTTTGCGCCCAGACATGCTGTCGCTGGCCCGGTTGATACTGGGGGAGGCAGCGCGCCGCCCTGACACCGCGATAGCATATCACAAGAACGGACCCGGTCGTGCTTTCACGGGGTTGGTTGAATTTGTCCAAGGTGCCGCTGAAGCGGGCGATTTGGAGGTTGATGCCCCTGACCTTGCTGCGCAGGATCTTTGGTCACTGATCCTGTCCGGTCCACGGGATCACTATCTGCACTACGCCAATCACCGCCCATCTGAGGACGAACTGCTGCGTAGCATCAGCCACGGTTTGCGCGTCTTCCTAAAAGCCTATGGCAGCGATCCAGACACTCAGATTGCAGAACTAAACTCACACATTTTGGTAAAGACCAAAAGCTTGAAGACAACAGGAAAAACCGCATGATAGATGCAACAAAGCACCGCTTCGCGACTGTCGCGGTCACAGATACAAATGGGCTTTTGCGTGGTCAAAAGATCGCTGCAGGCGGCATCGAAGGTCTGATGAAGAACGGCATGGGCATGGCGCCCGCCCAACTGGCGCTTGATCCAACAGACGAAATTCTGGACCTGCCGGGCGTGACAGACGAGAGTGGTGATTTTCACGATTCCATGTTGAAAATCGACCCAACAAGCCGCCGCGACATGCCTTGGGAAAAGCCACAGGACGCCTGCCTTTATCTTGCGGAATTCACGGGAGATGCAGCTCAATTCTGCCCACGCAACGTGTTGCGCCGTGTGATGGATAGGGCTGAGGCGGTGGGGATTTTCCCGAAGTATGGCTATGAACAGGAATTCACACTGTTCAATGAAGATACGACAAGTCTGCGGGCCAAGGGATTTGACGATCTCGAAACCGCCACTCCGCACCCCAGCCACGATCTGTTGATTTATCAGTCGCTTCAATCCGAATTCTACGGCGAGATCGCCGACATCTGCGAACCTCTGGGAGTTAATCTTGGTAAGATGCACGAAGAAATCGGTGGCGGGTTTATGGAGGCCTGCATAGGCGCAGGACAGGGCCTTGCACCTGCTGACCAAGCCGTTTTGCTCAAGAACTTCATCCGCGTCGCAGCGATGCGCCG
This sequence comes from uncultured Paracoccaceae bacterium, assembly GCA_937920555.1. Lineage (GTDB taxonomy): Bacteria > Pseudomonadota > Alphaproteobacteria > Rhodobacterales > Rhodobacteraceae > CAKZTM01. Next base: position 7,119 of record CAKZTM010000055.1, read on the forward strand.
TGGTCAAACTGTTTGCTACATGCCGCGTTGGTCGCTCAAGGCGGATAGCCAGTCAACGCATTTGCACATCTCGCTGTTGGATGGCGACGGTGCACCAGTGTTCTGGGATGAAGACGCGCCCGACAAGATGAGTGCGCACTTCCGTCACTTTTTGGGTGGTTTGCAGGCCTTCCTGCCGCAGATGATGCTCATTATGGCCCCAACAGTGAACAGCTGGCGGCGCTTTGCCGAAGGGACATTCGCGCCTCCGGCCTATACTTGGGGGGTTGAAAACCGCACCTGCGCTTTCCGCGTCGTGGGACATGATCCCAAATCACTTCGGTTTGAAAACCGTTTGCCGGGTGCCGATACCAATCCGTACCTGACGATGGCTGCAAGTCTGTCTGCTGGTCTGGCGGGGATTTCCGAAAAAGTTGAACCTACGGAGCCGACCGTTGGCAACGGCTATGTTCCCGGTATTGGTAAAGGTGCGCCGCTGATCGACTCGATGCAGGCGGCCATCGATGCGCTGAAATCATCCGATCACGCCGCTGACTGGCTGTCGCCCCGCTTTATCGAGGCCTATTGCTCGACCCGCGCCGCCCAACTGGCCGCTTTCCAAGGAGATGATCTGATTGCCGAGCGTCGCCGCTTTTTCGAGTTGGGCTAAGACGATGAAAGATGCATTCCTCCAGGCGATGTCGCGCGCTGCCAATTCGGTTTGTGTGGTGACAACCGATGGTGGCGCAGGTCGCGCTGGCGTGACGGTGTCTGCCATGACGTCGGTATCTGTCGATACGCCTAAACCTTCATTGCTGGTTTGTGTGCATAGCCTGTCGCCGGCTTGTGACGCCATTCAACGTAATCGCGTGTTCTGCGCCAACCTTCTGAGCAGTGAGCAAGCTGACGTTTCAAACAGTTTCGCTGGCCGTACCGATGCAAAAGGCGTCGACAAATTCAACGCAGCCAGTTGGACAACCGGTGAGACAGGCGCCCCCCTGTTGGAAGGGGCATTGGCCAATTTTGATTGCCGGGTCATGCATGACGTATTGGTCGGGTCGCACCGAATTTTTGTGGGCGAGGCCCTTGCTGTGGCGTCTCCCAAAGATGGCCTTCCGTTGCTTTATTTTGATCGTGACTATGCAGAACCGGCAAAGGTGACTGCATGATCATTGGCATTTTGGAATGCTGGACGAACCGGCCCGAATGGATGGAGCATGGCGACTTTGCGGATTGGTTCATGCCATTTCTACGCAAAGCGGATCCATCACTGACGTTCCGCGTGTATCACGCCCATCAGAGGGACCTGCCTACGTCTGCTCTAGAATGTGATTGCTGGCTGATCACCGGCAGTGCTGCAAGCGTGCATGAAAACCCTGATTGGCAAGCACCTCTGGCCGATTTTCTGCGCCAAACTCGCGGGCACCGACCAATCATTGGCGTCTGCTATGGCCACCAGTTGTTGCACGCCGTGTTTGGCGGACGTGTCGAGCGGTCTGACAAGGGCTGGGGTGTCGGTGTTCATCGATATGACGTGCATGGTGCGATTAAAGGTCTCGAAACGATGCGCATTCTGGCCTCGCATCAAGATCAGGTGGTGGAAGCCGCGCCCGGCAGTCAGATTTTGGCGTCGAGCGATTTTTGCCCGATTGCCGCAACGCGTATCGGTGATGACGTCATATCAATTCAGCCGCATCCCGAACTCACGAAGGACCTCGCCAAACTCGTCGTGATGTCCCGAAGCGAGGTGCAAGGCGATGTGGTTACAGATCAGGCACTTGAAAGTCTGACACAACCGATTGATGACTTGGCGGTCGCGCATTGGATGGTCGATTTCGCCAAAGCCTATCAACAGTTCAAGGCAGAGGCTTGCTGATGACCCCGCACGCGAAACCTGCCACTTTGGTCTTTGCGCTGCTCTTCGTGTTGTTGTCCGTTGTGCTGCTGTCTCAAATCGGGACGCAAACGATCTGGTCGTCTGGCAAACAACTCTCGGCACAACCACGGTTCTGGCCCTCCATCGGGTTAATCATGATGCTGGGCTTTGGCGCGCTGCATCTTTGGCAAAAGAGGTCCGAGCGGCAAAACGGATCTTTGGGCGAAATTGTTCTGTGGCTACGCGGGCTGGAATATGTCGTGTGGTTCATCAGCTACGTTTTTCTTGTGCCTGTACTGGGCTATCTACCCGCGTCGATTCTGGTCGCCGTGGCGCTGGTTCTGCGCGTCGGGTTGCGAAGCATCCGTTGGATCACTTCGGCTATATTGCTCGCCTTCGGAATTGTGTTTGTCTTTCGCATCTTGCTGCGGGTGAACGTTCCAGGTGGCGCTGCCTATCATTGGCTGCCTAACGGGTTGTCCAACTTCATGCTGACGTATTTCTAGGGGGTAGGAATGATCGACTTTCTTTCAGCCCTTTCGATGATTTCCGACCCGCGGGTCATTCTGGCGCTGCTGATCGGCTCTATCGGCGGCGTGATTATCGGTGCAATCCCAGGAGTGGGCGCGCCTGTTGCCATCGCAATTATTTTGCCTGCAACTTTTTCGATGGACCCCTTGATCGGGCTATCGGCGATGCTGGGGATTTACGGGTCGTCCATGTATGGGGGCGCATTGCCCGCGATCCTGATCAACACACCGGGCACAGCCGTGAACGCTTTAACCACGTTTGACGGATACCCAATGACAAAAAAGGGGCGCGCGCGCGAGGCTTTGATATTGGCCTATTCGGCAAGTTTCGTCGGTGGGGTCGTTGGGGTCATCGCCTTGATGCTGCTGGCGCCAGTACTCGCCGCCGTTGCCCCGAATTTCGGCGCGCGCGAAATCTTCCTCGTGGCGCTGCTGGGCATGATCCTTGTGATCATGGTGCACAAAGGGCAGGTGGCCGCAGCGGGAATGCTGTCGGGTCTTGGGATATTTCTTGGTACTGTGGGGCTGGATCGGTCCACCTATTCGCAACGATTTACGTTTGAGCAAAGTTGGCTTGCTTCCGGTTTTGACCTGATTGTCGTTGTTTTGGGCCTCTTTGCACTCAGCCAAGCATTCGTCCTTCTGCTCGAACCCAACGACAGCCCCAAGGTTGAACGCGTGCATGGTCGTCTTTGGACGGGTCTTGGTGCGGTTTTCAAACATATCCGTATAGCTCTGGTTGGCAGCGGCTCTGGCGTGTCGATGGGCATCATCCCCGGTGTCGGTGAATTCACCGCTCAGTTCCTGTCCTACAGCTATGCGCGAAAAACATCGAAAACCCCCGAACAATTTGGCAAAGGATCGCCCGAAGGCTTGGTCGCAGCTGAATCGGCCAACAACGCCGTTCCGGGCGCCGCCCTTGTGCCGTTACTGGCCCTTGGCATTCCGGGCGAGGCACTGACCGCGATGATGTTGTCGGTGTTCTATGTTCATGGGGTCATCCCGGGGCCAAAGCTGTTCGCCGATGATCTGGATTTTGTACTGGCGCTCTATCTCGCACTCTTGATCATGAACGTTCTAGTACTGATCTTTCTGGTATTCTCGACCAACATCTTGACGCGACTGATCCAAATTCCGAGCCGCTTTCTTGGACTGGGCATACTTCTGCTGTCATTCATCGGTGTCTATTCTTTGCGGAATTCCATGACAGACTGCGCTATCGCCGCAGGCTTTGGCCTGTTTGGCATGATCTTGCGGCGTCTCGACTTGCCTATTGTGCCCATCATCCTTGGCATCGTTCTGGGCAAGATTATGGAACAAAAACTCAAAGTCGCTGCGGTACGGATCAATCACCCGATCGACCTATTCGACCGCCCGGTATCGGCTGTTCTGATAATTGTGATCCTTGGATTGCTTGCTTCAACACTGTGGGGCCGATTCAAACCAACTCAAGAAACCAAATACCAACCAACAGGAGAGTAAATAATGAACAAATTTCTATGTACAGCTGCCACGGTTCTGGCCGCCACAACAGCCACAATGGCCTTGGCAGAATACCCGGAACGTCCCGTTACCTTCGTGGTTCCTTTCCCACCTGGAGATCTGGAAGACATCCTGACACGCATGATTGCTGAAGACTTTTCTGCCGCATACGGCGTGCAAGCCGCTGTCGTGAACAAGCCCGGGGGCGGCGGTGGCCCGTTCCCCGGTGCTATTGAGACAGCAGCAGAAGCAGCTGATGGCTATACCGTTGGATCCTTCGTGATGGACGTGCCCCTTGTCGGCCCTATGATCGGGATCCCGGAGCTGAACCCGTTTCCGTTTGAGCCATTGGGTATTTTTGTAACCTACCCAATGGTACTTGCGGCACCGAAAGATGCGCCTTACGACACCATCGAGGAATTGGCAGCTTATAGTCAGGACAACTCGGTCGTCGTTGCACACTTTGGTCCCGAACTGACACCAACTCAGCAGACACTGTCATTGGCAGCCTTGACCGGCGTGAACTTCGCCGGTGACGTGGGTGTCGATGCCGTGGATTGCAACGTTTTCGCGGCTGGCGATGCGGATGTTGGCAACACCACATTGCCGCTGGTTCTGCCCTGTCTGGATGATCTGAAAGTGCTCGTGTCCTTTACCGAAGAGCGCATTCCAATGGTGGATTATGCCCCATCAGTTGGCGAGCTTGTCCCCGAGTTAGAAATGGGCCTGTGGAACGGTCTGTTCGTACATGCCGACACACCTGCCGATGTACGTGCCAAAATCGTCGCAGTGGCTGAACAGACCATGGCGTCTGAGCGCGCGCAGGAGCTGGCCGTGCAAACTGGTGGTTTCGTTTACTGGAAAGGAGCCGATGAGGCGATAGCACAGATGGAAGCAGACATGGTCGTCATGGGCCTGATGGCTGAGACTCTTCAATAATCGGCTATGCGTGGGAGGCTCTTGTGAGGTTCCCACGCCTTTTTTTGTCTGGCTAGAAAACCACAGGCTTTTCACAATTAATCTTTCGACACTGGACCGCGATCCGTAGAGTCAAAAAGATATTACATAATAAGTCTTATCGGATTTTCGTGTGTACGGGGGCACATTCTGTTCTGGATTGCGACAGCACTATAAAGTGCGAGCAATAACAGGAGGATAGAATGATGGAGCATCACCGCAAATTTACGCTGGAAGATCGCCGAATTATCGCGCGCATGGTTGAAGCTAAGGCGCGCATCACAGAGATCGCTGAAGCGGTTGGTAAACACCGCTCGTCTGTTTATCGCGAGATCAAGCGCAACTTCTGGCATGATGAAGAATATCCGATCACGTCAGGCTACTGGCACATGACAGCGCAGAGTATCGCCGTCGAGCGCCATCGACGTCGCCGTAAACTTATACGCGACGACGCTCTCAGATCAGCCGTGATCGACCGTCTCAAGGAAGGTTGGAGCCCCGAACAGATTGCCGGCCGTCTGAGGATCGAGGCGGGTCCTGCGCGGATCTGCCATGAGACGATCTACCAGTATGTGTACTCCCGCGAAGGCCAAAGCGAGGAGCTGGCCCGGTATCTGCCA
>CAKZTM010000056.1 GCA_937920555.1 uncultured Paracoccaceae bacterium
GCCCCATCGAGGGGTACAAGTCGCGGCACCCCAGAGACGTGCGGATTATCCCCAAGTCGCGGGATTTTCACTAAAGGATTTTTTGCGGGTTTGTCATTGAGTGCGCGCCTTTGGCGTCCGCCGGACGTGGGCCCTTATTTACAAGGGTTAACGGGTGTCTTGGCGGAGTCACAATGTGTATGACATCTGTATGACTCCTGTATGACATTTGTCGGACTTTTGCGGTTTTCGGGCGAAGGTTAACCGGCCGCGCGGTCAAAACGGGTGTTTTCTTAGCAAATGGTAGCGAGGGCGTGCGCTGGTTTTGGGTGGGTTTTGGCTGTGTCTCTGTTCTACCGTGCTACCGTTCTACCGTTCTACCGTTCTACCGTTCTACTGTTCTAGAAAAGTAGAAACGTTAATTAACGAAATATGGAATTAGAGACGGGCGGGCCGTGGCTTCGAATTTGAGGTGCCAAAATGGGCGTAAAATTGGCGCAAAATCGGCGCGTGGGCCGACACTACTGTGCTAGCGCAGTAGCACAGTTGTTAACCTTTTGCGGGCGCCGAAAAACGCACGAATTCATCAGCTCAGATCGGGGCGGGCGGGGGCTAACCGGTCAGCATTTCCAGCGACGGTGTTTCGGACAACAGATGCTGCGTATAGCTGTTTTGCGGGGTCTCAAAAACAGCTTCCGCCGGGCCTTGCTCCATCACTTTCCCACGCTGCAAAACTGCGACCGTATCTGACATCTGCCGGACCACAGCCAGGTTGTGGCTGATAAACAGGATCGACAGACCAAAGGACGCTTGCAGGTCTTTGAGCAGGTTCAAAATCTGCGCCTGAATGGAGACGTCCAAGGCCGAAGTCGGCTCGTCACAAATCAGGAATGCCGGGCGGGCAACCAACGCGCGGGCCACCGCAATGCGTTGTCTTTGTCCGCCAGAGAACTGATGCGGGTATTTCAGCATCGCCCGTTGCGGCATCTCCACCAACTCCAGTACCGACGCGATGATTTTGCGTTGTTCGGTCCGGTCGCGCGCAAGATCAAAAAAGCGGATTGGCTCGGCGATGATATCCTCGATCTTGCGGCGGTTGTTGAGCGATGAATACGGGTCTTGAAACACCATCTGGATTTTGCGGCGGCTCTCATGGCGACGCCCCCTGTCACGGCCCAAAGGCAATGGCGCGCCGTCAAAGACGATCTCGCCTCGGGTCGGTCGGATCAGGCCCACAATGGATTTGGCGAGGGTTGACTTGCCCGACCCGCTTTCACCGATAACGCCCAGCGTTTTGCCATGCTCCACGCTCAGGTTGATATCTTGCAGGGCCTTGAACCCGTCTTTTTTGCCCCAGCTGAAGGGACGGTTTGAGAAGAAGGTCACGTCCAGGTCGCGGATGGTCAGGATCGGGCCGGTTTGGTCGGAGCGTTGTCCTGACAGCAGCCAGTCGGAGGCAAACTGGTCGGACGCGCCCTCAACACTCCATTTCAGTTCCGGGGCGCTGAGCGGCGGATCCTCGGCCATGATGTTGGAGAACCGCTCCAGTTTGCGGTCAAGGCGCGGTACGGCGGCCATCAGCGCGCGCGTGTAGTCGTGGCTTGGCCTGCCAAGCACTTGGGGCGTGGCGCCGGTTTCCATGACCTTGCCCCCGCGCAGCACGGTTACCGTATCGGTGATTTGTGCGATCACGCCAATGTCGTGGGTGATCAGGATGATCCCCATTTTGCGGGTGGTGGCCAAATTTCGGATCAGATCGAGGATTTGCGATTGGATTGCAACATCCAGCGCCGTGGTCGGCTCGTCTGCGATAATCAGATCCGGATCGGTTGAGAGCGCCAACGCGATCACCACCCGTTGGCGCATCCCGCCAGAGAACTGGTGGGGATATTCAGTGAGGCGTTCGGCGGCGTTCTCGATCCCGGTCTCGCTCAGCAGATCGATGGAGCGTTGCAAGGCGTCCTCGTAGCTGACATTTGCGTGTTGGCGGATGGTTTCGACCATTTGCGCCTCGACGGTCAAAAGCGGGTTCAGCGAGGTTTGCGGGTCTTGGAAGATCATCGAGATCTTGTTGCCGCGCAATTTGTGATATTCCGTTTGGCTGAGGTCGCGCAGGCTTTGCCCGTGCAGTTTCACATCGCCGTTTGCGATAAAGCCGGGGTTGGGGATCAGCCCGATAACGGCTTGGCCTATGGTCGATTTACCCGCACCACTTTCGCCCACAAGGCCGTGGATTTCGCCGGGCTTCAGGCTCAGATTGATCCCGTCTATGGCGGTGAATGAGCCAAAGCGGGTCGGGTACTGGACCGTGAGGTCGGTGATGTCCAACAGGCTCATCTGAGCCTCGGGTTCAAAACGGTGCGCATGAAGTCGCCAAGGACATTGACCGACACGATCAGAAAAATCAGTGTGGCCGACGGGAAGATCACAATCCACCATTCGCCCGAAAACAGGTATTGCGTGCCAATGTCTATGAGTGTGCCAAGGGAGGGTTGGTTCGGGGGCACGCCCACGCCCAGAAAGCTAAGCGTGGCCTCCAGCAGGATCGCCACCGCAAGGTCCACAGTGCCGATGACCAAGAGCGGGCTGAGGATGTTGGGCAGGATCGCGACGGCCATGATGCGGACCGGGTGCAGGCCCATTATTTCGGCGGCTTGCACATATTCCTTGTTGCGTTCCACGAATGTGGAGGCGCGGGCCGTGCGGGCGAAATCGACCCACAGCGACAGGCCGATGGCCACGGTGAGCACGACCAGCAGAAGATCCTCGTGTTGTTCGCGGGGCAGGATGCCGCGGGCGATGCCGTCCACCAGCAGGGCCGTAAGGATCGCCGGCAAGGACAGTTGCACGTCTGCGATGCGCATGACCACGGCGTCAAAGCGCCCGCCAATATAGCCCGCAGCAAGGCCAAGGGATGTGCCCAACACGGCGGCGAAGATGACTGAAGAGAGGCCCACAAGAAGCGAAAGCCTTGTGCCGTAGAGGATGGCGGAAAACAGGTCGCGGCCTTGGTCGTCGGTTCCGATCAAAAAGCGCGGGTCGCCGCCATCCGTCCAGCTGGGCGGGTAAAAGCTGTCCAGAAGATCGAAGCTGGCCAGATCGTAAGGGTCGGTGGGTGCGATCAGCGGGGCAAAGAGCGCGCCCAAGATGGAAATGGTGGCAATCAGGGCGGCCACTTGCGCCACCGGGTTGCGCAAAAACAGGTAGATCAGCTCGTTTTCGATTTTGATCCGGTTCCAATAGGCCAGCATTATCCGGCCTCCGGTTTCAGGCGCACACGCGGGTCGATAACAAAGTACAGGATGTCCACGATCAGGTTGATGATCACAAAGATCAGTGCAATCAGCACGAGATACGTGGCCATCACCGGCACATCGACAAACTTGATGCTATCGAGGAACAAAAGCCCCATGCCCGGCCATTGAAACACGCTTTCGGTGACGATGGAAAACGCGATGATACCGCCAAATTGAAGCCCGATAATGGTGATCACCGGGATCATCGAGTTGCGCAGCGCGTGGCGGTAGTGGATGGAGCGGTAATCGATGCCGCGCGCGGTGGCAAAGGTGATGAAATCAGTGTTGAGCACGTCCTGCATTTCGGCGCGCACAAGGCGCATGGTCAGGGTCAGTTGATAAACGCCAAGGGTGATGGCCGGCAGGATCAGAGCCTTGAGCCCGTCGATGGTCAGGAAGCTGGTTTTCCACCAGCCGATCTCGACCACGCCGCCGCGCCCGAATGTGGGTAGCCAGCCCAATTGCACGCCAAACAGGTAAATCAGGAAAATTCCGATCACGAATGTGGGGATGGACACACCAATCAAGGTGGTGATCAAAATGGCGTTTGAAAGCACCCCGTCTGAGCGAAGTGCGGTATATATGCCCGCCGGTATCCCCACAATCAGCGATATCAATAGCGATACTATGCCCAGTTCCAATGTGGCGGGCATCCGGTCGAGGATCATTTCGCCAATCGGTTGGCGCGTCCTGTAGGAAAAGCCGAAATTGCCGGTGGCCAGATCGCCCAAAAAGCGGGTGTATTGGGTGATGACCGGATCATTGAGGCCCAGCTCGTCGCGCAAGCGTTCCTGATCCTCGATGGAGGTTTCTTGGCCCACCATCACCGCAACCGGATCGCCCACAAACCGAAACAGCGCGAATGCCAGCAGGCTGACTGTCAACATCACGAAGATGGATTGCAAAAGGCGGCGTGCGATAAATCCCAACATGCAGGCACATTGGCAGCGCACAAGCGGGATGACCAGTGATGAATTGCCGTCCCGAGCCCACCTGCGGGTGAAGTTTGGGTCACAATATTGTCAGGCAGGTTTTGCAAAACTTGAATTGTTCCAAGCGCGGTTGTCGTTATTGATGCTTTGTAAATCTTGCTCAAGTAAAAGGCCCTAATATGAAATTTTCTCTACTCAAGCTGCTCATCGCACTTACCGCCTTTGCGGGCCCCGCTTTTGCGGGCAGCATTTCTTTTGACGGAAGCTGGAAGGAGCAGCGCTTCTCGCTGTTTTCCAAGAACCAATACGGCTTTAACGGCGACCGGCTGGATGTGGGATCCAACGGCAGCGTGTCGATGGCTTATTTGCAGTTGGGGGAGGCGTTATGGCCATCCCGCTCTGCGAGCTGGTCGTGGTCTGTGGCCAAAGGTGTTCCTGCGACGGATCTGCGCAACAAGGGCGGGGATGATCGCAATCTGTCGGTTTATGCGGTCTTTTTGCCCGAGGCGGATGCGCAGGCTCTGAAAGGTGCGGGTATTCGCAAGCTGTTGAGTGCTGAAAGTGCGCGTGTGCTGGTTTATGTTTGGGGGGGTGCGCATAATCGTGGCGACTTCCTTGACAGCCCTTATTTGGGTGCGCGTGGCAAAACCATTATCCTGCGCGGTGCTGGCGAAGGCGGTCACGCGGAAAAGGTTGATTTCGCCCGCGATTATGCAACGTCCTTTGGCGGTGCGCCGGGGGCTTTGGTTGGGCTGGCGATCAGCGCGGACAGTGATGACACGGATACGTCGATCCAAGGGGCGATCAGCGGTCTGACCCTGAACTGACCGGGGTGCTGCGGGTTTGGAGGTTTTTGCGAGCCTCCATCCAGCACATTCAGACCGGAATACAGCGATGCGCCGGTCAAGGTTGGCTTTGCCAACGCCCGTTCTTAGGGGCGGGCGCTTTGGTGGGGTAAGTGCTTGGCGCTTCGGGCACATTTCCCTCTTCACGATTTTGCCACTGATGCGGGTTGGAATGGACACTCCGATCCTGTGCGTTAATCTCCACCCGACCATAATGGGGAGAGACTCGAATGCATCTATTCACGAAAACAGCGATGGCACTGTGCCTGACGGCGGGTGTCGCCAGTGCTGAGACATTCCGTTGGGCCGGCACGACCGACCCACAAACGATGGACCCGCATGCGGTGAACTCGGCTGTTGTTCTGGGCTTTTTGAACAATGTTTATGAAGGCTTGGTTCGGCGCAACAAAGAGATGAAAATTGAGCCTGCACTGGCGGAAAGCTGGGAGGCTTTGGGCGGTGACGGCTGGCGCTTCAAGCTGCGCCAAGGTGTGACCTATCACGATGGGTCGGAGTTCACGGCCGCTGACGTCATGGCATCCTATGAGCGGGCAAGTTCTGAGGCGGCCGATGTGCGCTCGTGGTTCTCGCCGGTGTCCGAAGTGATCGTGCAAGACGACTACACGATTGATTTCATGACCAATGCGCCCAATCCGTTGTTTCCCGACAGCATCGCCAATTTCATGATCATGGATAGTGGTTGGTTGGAGACCAATGACGCAGCCGTGCCTGCCAAGGACGCGGAGAATTTCGCGACCCGCAATGCCAATGGCACGGGGGCGTTCATGCTGGCGTCACGCGATCCGGGTGTTCGCACGACACTGACCCCTTATGCCGGTTGGTGGGACGATTTGGAGAGCAATATCACCGAGGCGGTCTACACGCCTATTGGTGAAGCCTCCACCGGGATGGCGGCGCTGTTGTCCGGTGAGATCGATATGATTGAGCCGATCCCGCTGCAAAATGTGCCGCAAATGAAGGAGCGTTCGGGCTTCACGGTTCATGAGGGGGTTGAGGCCCGCGTGATCATGTTTGGTTTTGCCCATCAGGCGGATGCGTTGAAATATTCCGACGAGACCACGGACAAAAACCCGTTCCAAGACCCAAAGGTGCGCCAAGCGATTTATCAGGCGATTGACGTGGATGCGCTGACATCGCGGATCATGCGCGGCACGGCTGAGCCTGTCTCACAGTTGGTGTCCAAGGAGATGAAAGGGTATTCGACAGGTCTGGCGGACCGGTTGCCGTTTGATCCCGAGGGCGCCAAGGCGATGTTGGCAGAGGCGGGATATCCCAACGGGTTCTCGTTCGGGATGATGTGCCCCAATGATCGCTATATCAATGATGAGGCGATTTGCCGGGCTGCGGCCTCTATGTTGGCGAAAATCGGTGTGACGGCGAAGTTGAACACGATGCCGGTGCGGACCTATTGGCCGGAGCTGCGTGAGGACAATTTCGACATGTATTTGTTGGGGTGGTCTCCGGGCACGTTTGATGCCGAGCATCCTTTGCGGTTCTTGTCGTCCACGCCGAATGCGGAAAAGAAGTTGGGGTCGTGGAACTTTGGCGACTATTCCAACGCGCGGATTGATGAGTTGTTGCCGATGATCCAGACGGAGCTGGATGATGCCAAGCGGCAGATGATGATCGATGAGGCGCATAAGATCCAGCAAGATGAGGTGGCTTATGTGCCCATGTATGTGCAGCCGCTCATTTGGGCGACCAAGGACAATATCAGCCTGACGCAGCGCACGGATAACTTCTTTATCCTGCGGTGGGTGACGGTAAACTGATCCAGACGATACTGAGAGGAGCCGGGGTGAAAGCCTCGGCTTTTTGCGTTTTATGAAGCCAGATTATGAAATAGAGCGGGTTCTCAACCACGCCCGCATTGCCGGAATGGATGAGGTCGGGCGCGGCCCTTGGGCGGGGCCGGTGACGGCGGCGGCCGTGATCCTTGATCCTGAAGCCATTCCCGAGGGTCTCAACGACAGCAAGCAGCTCAGCGAAAAGCGCAGGGTCGCCCTTGCCGAGATCATTCATGCCACCGCCGAGGTCGGGATCGGATCGGCCAGCGTTGAGGAAATCGATGCCATGAATATTGTGCAGGCCACGTTTCTGGCCATGCGCCGGGCGGTTAATGCGCTTGGGACGATCCCCGATTATGCGCTGGTGGACGGAAACCGGGTGCCCTCCGGGCTGCCATGCGAGGCGCAGGCGGTTGTGAAAGGGGACGGGCGGTCGGTGTCGATTGCGGCGGCATCCATCGTGGCCAAGGTGCACCGGGACGCCCATATGACAGAATTGGCGCGTGATTTTCCGGCCTATGGTTGGGAAACCAATCGCGGCTATGGGACGCAAAAGCATCAGGTGAGTCTTTTGAGTCACGGTCCATGTCTACATCATCGACGTTCTTTCAAGCCCATACACAACATCTTGTATCCAGCCAAATCGTAACGCATTGATTCAAAAATAAAATTGACGCGGGAATCCTGTCTGACTCATATTAGGCCCAACAACGAGACGAACCAGTTTCAGGGGCACAATAGCGTGGCAGGCAAAACGATTGAGACCAAAGTGGCTAAGTTGCCACAAGATGTGATCCTTAAAGGCGATTGCGTGGCGCATATGAACGCGCTGCCTGAGGCCTCGGTCGATCTGATTTTCGCGGACCCGCCTTACAACCTACAGCTCAAGGGCGATTTGCACCGGCCTGACAACAGCAAGGTTGATGCGGTGGATGATGCTTGGGATCAGTTTGCCTCGTTCAAGGCCTATGATCAGTTTTGCTCTGACTGGCTGCGCGCTGCACGGCGGATTTTGAAGCCAAATGGCGCGATTTGGGTGATCGGCTCTTATCACAACGTATTTCGTCTTGGCGTTCAGCTCCAGGATGCGGGCTACTGGATCATGAATGATGTGATCTGGCGTAAGTCCAACCCGATGCCCAATTTTCGCGGCAAGCGGTTCACCAACGCCCATGAGACGATGATTTGGGCGGGTAAGTCTGACACGGCCAAGCCCACGTTCAATTATGAGGCGCTCAAGGCGCTCAATGAGGGCATTCAGATGCGCTCGGACTGGGTGCTGCCGATTTGCAATGGTGGCGAGCGGCTCAAGGATGAGAATGGCGACAAAGCCCATCCCACGCAAAAGCCGGAGAGCCTGCTGCACCGGGTTTTGGTCGGCACAACCAATGCGGGCGACACGGTGCTTGATCCGTTCTTTGGGACCGGCACGACCGGTGCGGTGGCCAAGAAACTGGGTCGCCATTATATCGGGATTGAGCGCGAGCAGGCCTATATTGATGTGGCTGAAAAGCGGCTCAAGAATACCCGCCGGTTTGATCGCGAGGGCCTTGAGGTCACGACCTCTAAGCGGGCCGAGCCGCGTGTGCCATTTGGTCAATTGGTTGAGCGGGGCATGCTGCATCCCGGCGAGACGCTGACATCGTATAACGGACGCGGTCGGGCCAAGGTGCGTGCGGATGGCACGTTGATTTCGGGCGACGCAAAAGGGTCGATCCATCAGGTCGGCGCCCATCTTGAAGGTGCGCCATCATGCAATGGATGGACGTATTGGTGTTTCAAAAAAGACGGACAGAGTGTGAGCATTGATGTGCTCCGCCAACAAATCCGCGAACAGATGCGGGAGAACTAAAGTATCAGCCCCCACGACAAAGTTTAACCGCCCGGTGCCTGTGGCACCTAACTTTCACCCTCGCCCCCCCAGGCGAGGGTTTTTTCTTTGGGCCTGTTTGAACCGGGGTGCTGTTATGCCAAGGCTTGATCTTGGCATCCAGTCCGAGGCGTTTTGGGACCGGTCACGCAGTATGTGTGCCTATGGCACGACGGGCGGGGCGCTTGGCGCCTGTTAGCCGCCCTCGTTCGGTCGCGGGCTTATCAAGTTGAACGAATATCGCAAACTTCTCCCTTGCGGTCGATCTACTTCCCCAGTTTCTGGTGTACAAAATCCAGATCGATTTCTTTGACGGGCGGGCCGGAATACGGGTGTTTGTCGTAGTTGAACAGGTTGAAATCGCGCCGGTAGATCTCGTGCATCAGGTGGATCGAGAGATCGTCGAAATAGTCTTCGATCGGGTGCGCGCGTTTGGGGCCGTGGCCTTCGCTTTCATTGAAGCGCGGGACTTTGCCCAGATCAACGGGGTGGGTTTGCTCAAAGCGTTTGAGCACTTCGGTCATGCCGGTTTTGAAGTCCTCGGTCGAGATGATAATGTCGTATTTTCCGCCGCCGCGAACAAGGGTTGAGGCATGGCCTGACACCGCCGACCAATGAATGTCGGGATCCATCGGCTTGCGAAAGCGGATGGTGTCGCGGGCAAATAAAAGGAAACGGCGGAAGGATTTGATCTGGTCAAAATCCCCCTCGATATCAACGCCGTATTTGCGCATCAAGGGCGTCATTTGATTGCCCCTGTAGCGATTTCCCGAGCGCTGAATGCCTGCGATTTTGTCAAAGAATGAGGACAGAACCCGGCCCCACGGGTTGCGCACGCAGGTAAATGTAAACGTGTCGTCCTGCACGCGCTGTTCGATTTTGGGTTGTGAGGCTTCAAAGGCCCATTTGTGGATGCCGTCTTTTGCGTCGTGAATGTCGCCGTCAAAATAGTGCCCGTGATCGGTGTAATAGAGGATTTGTCCAATCGACGAGCAGGCGCATTTGGGGATGACGCGGTAAACGGCGCGTTCGCTCTCAGTCATCCAAGTGCCGGGAAAACCCATGATTTTGCCTGTTTTTATATCTGTTTTTTGAAATTTACCCCGCGGGGCAATAATTAACCACAAAAAACATATGGGGAATGATGGGCTGTGATGGATCGTTTGGTCTGGATTGGCGCTGGCGGGTTGGGTATTGGTACCTCAACGAATAAGAACGGACGCTTCATTGGCTAAAGTCGCATATCTTTTGTTGTGCCACAAACATGCGGACCGTGTGTTGGAGCAAGCGCGTGTTTTGACCGCGCGGGGCGATTATCTGGCGATCCACGTTGATCGAAATGCGGGCTCTGGTTTTTTTGAGGCCGTTCGTGCGGGGGTTGCGGACAACCCGTCGGTGGTTTTGGCCAAGCGGGTGAAATGCGGTTGGGGGGAGTGGTCGTTGGTTGAGGCCTCGCTCAACATGATCGAGGCGGCGGTGACGGCTTTTGAGGATGCCACGCATTTTTTGCTGATGAGCGGGGATTGCATGCCCGTCAAGCCTGCGCATGTGATCCATGATTATCTTGATGGCACAAATCAAGACATGATCGAGCATGCGGATTTTTTCAAAGATGACTGGATCAAGACCGGCATGAAAGAGGATCGGTTGGTCTATCGCCACTGGTTTAATGAGCGCGGGCAGCGGGGGCTTTTTTACGGGTCTTTGGCGGTGCAACGCAAGCTGGGTCTGGTCCGCAAGATCCCTGATGGATTGCGGATGCGGATCGGGTCGCAATGGTGGGTTCTCAGGCGCGACACGGTTGAGAAAATTCGGGCGTTTTTGAAAAAGCGCCGTGATGTGGTGCGGTTTTTCAAGACCACATGGATACCTGACGAGACGTTTTTCCAAACTTTGGTCATGCATTTGGTGCCACGTGAGCAAGTGGTGCCAAACCCGCCCACGTTATTGATGTTCTCGGATTACGGGATGCCGGTGACGTTTCATGCGGATCATTTCGACATGCTCAAAGCGCAAGATGCTTTGTTTGCCCGAAAAATCTCCGATCAGGGGGACCAACTGCGGCAACGACTGGGCGAGTTGTTTGTGTCTGAGGAGGCGGTGGCGGACACGGGCTCGTCGGGGCGGGCGCTTTATGATTATGTGCGCCGGCGCGGGCGGATGGGGCGGCGGTTTGGGCCGCGCATCTGGGAGGCGGGGGCTGTGATCGGTCCCGATTTCGAGTTGACGCTGATCGTTTGCAAGAAGTGGCATGTGGCCGGTCGGTTGGTGCAGACCCTTCAGGGCACCGGATTTCCGGCCTTTGGGTTCGTCTTTGATCAAGACGATGTCGCCTTGCCGGATTTGGGCAATATTGAAAGTTCCAGCGACAAGCGCGGGCGGCACAGGCGGGCCTTTGTGCGGCTTCTTTACCGGGCCCGTGAGGCAAACAAGATGGCCATTTGTCTTGATCCGTCGAATTTGGATGCGATCCGGGATTTTGCCTCGGACGGGTGCAAGCTTAGAGTTTTGGAGCTGATTTGCGATCTGTCTGATGACTGGTTGTCGGGTCATGCGGAGCGGGTCGGTTTGGGAACTGCGCGCGATCAGGGGGATTTGCGCGGAAATGTGATGACGACCTTGCGGCAGAATATAGCGGATGAGCAGAAGGATATTCGCGACTTGTCTTTGAGCACGCATATTCGGGTGCATCAGGGGGAGGAGCCCGGGCGCATGGCGCGGCCCATGGCGCATGCGTTTGGAATATCGGTGGATGACGGGGCAGCGTTGGCCCGAACACCGCATTTATTTGAGGATTAGGGAGGGTTTTATGGCCTACGTTTACGACGACCAGAATATCTTTGCGAAGATTTTGCGCGGGGAAATTCCCAATAAGACGGTGTTGGAGACGGACCATGCGCTGGCATTTGAGGACATTGATCCGCAAGCGCCCACCCATGTGTTGGTGATCCCAAAAGGGCCTTATGTGAATTTCGATCACTTTGCGGGTTCTGCCAGTGAGGCCGAGATTGCCGGTTTTGTGAGGGCTGTCGGGCAGGTGGCTGAGACGCTCGGGATTGCGGAGGGGTCGGGCGGGAACGGCTACCGGTTGTTGTCGAATTCCGGCGCTGACGGGGTGCAAGAGGTGCCGCATTTGCATGTGCATTTATGCGCCGGGCGTGTTTTGGGGCGGATGATTTCAAAGGCGTAATGTTGGGCTGTGGCGCGGGTGCTTGCGTTTTAGGTCTGGGGTGATTTTCCAGAGGTTTTAGCGGTGCGCTTTGGCGCTGGAATACGGCTGTTTGGATGGTGGGATTTTTTGAAAATTGCGATGTTTTTGCGGGGTTGGGTGAGGCTTCCCACTCTATTACTCTATTAATGGAGTAGAGTCGTTTTGCGATTTAAATCAGAGGTTTATGCTGCATTTAGAAGCGTTAAAATATGCGGTAGATGGAGCTTGGGCCGGGTGGGGCTTTAAGACCAAGGTGGCTTTGATTTGTTCAAAAACGCCTCTATGCCGGCCTTGGCCTCAGCGCCTTCCCAAGTATCGGCCAGGCGGCTGATCGTCTCATCTATTGTCGCCTCATCGATCAGTGGCCCCAACCTGCGGGCCAGCGCTTTAGCCGCCCCAACCGCGCCCGGTGCGACGCTCAGATAGGGGGTGACTTCCGCCTCCACCGCCGCGTCCAGATCGGCCGCTGGCA
Source organism: uncultured Paracoccaceae bacterium (assembly GCA_937920555.1). Lineage (GTDB taxonomy): Bacteria > Pseudomonadota > Alphaproteobacteria > Rhodobacterales > Rhodobacteraceae > CAKZTM01. The sequence goes on from CAKZTM010000056.1 coordinate 12,414, forward strand.
CCGCTTGCGCGATGATGCCCAAACGCGCGGCCTCAGCACCGTCAAAGACGCGCGCGGACATGAAAATCCGCCGGGCCACACCCTCGCCCAGTCGCGCGATCACGTAAGGCCCGATGGTGGCCGGGATCAGGCCCAGCCGGGTCTCGGTCAGGCCGAATTTCGTGAGGTCTTCGGCAATCGCCACGTCGCAGACACAGGCCATGCCGACCCCGCCGCCCATGGCTGCCCCGTGGAGTTTCCCGATCAGCGGCGTGGGCATCTCGTTGAGGGCTTGCAGCATTTCAGCCAGTTTGCGCGCCTCTTTCATACGAGTGGTCCGGTCCGCTTCGATCTGGGCTTTCATCCAGTCCAGATCACCACCGGCGCAAAATGTTTTGCCGTGGCCCGACAAGACAATGGCGCGGGTTTTGGGATCGCGCCCCAGCGTATGGGCCATTTGGGTCAGCTCCGCGATCATCTCGGCAGACAAAGCGTTGCGTTTTTCCGGCCGGTTCAGGGTCACGTAAGCGACCCCGCGCGGGTCGGTGGTAATGTCGAGCGTGTTCATGAGGCCCTCAATGATCTGGCGAATGCGGCGGCGGTTTGCAGTTTGTCCGCGTCGAGCCCCGTGCTTAGGCCGTTCGCGTGGAGCATGGTAACGACCGCTTCGGTGGCCACGTTTCCGGCGGCTCCGGGTGCAAACGGGCAACCGCCCAAGCCGCCCGCGGAGGCGTCGAATGTACGCAGGCCAAGATCGAGGGAGGCGTCGATATTGCCAAGCGCGTGGCCTTTGGTGTCGTGGTAGTGGCCCGCCAGTTTGGAGGCGGGAACGGCGCTGAGAACGGCCTTCAACATGGTGCGGATCCGCTCGGGCGTGCCAGACCCGATCGTGTCGCCCAGCGAGATTTCATAGCAGCCCAGCTCCAACAATCGGGCGGCCACTTGGGCCACGCTGCCGGGTGGGGTTGGTCCGTCATAGGGGCAATCGGCGACGCAGGACACGTAGCCGCGCACGGGTATGCCTGCCTCTTTGGCGCGGGCGATGACGGGGGCGAACCGCGCGAGGCTCTCATCAACCGAGCAGTTGATATTGGCTTGGCTGAACCCTTCGGAGGCGGAACCAAACACCGCCACTTCGTCCGCGCGGGCCTCTATAGCTGCATCCAGCCCGCGCATGTTCGGGGTGAGGGCTGTGTAGCGGATGGACGGTTTGCGGGTAATCCCGGCCATCACACCCGCCCCATCGGCCATTTGCGGGACCGCTTTGGGGTTCACGAAGCTGGCGGTCTCGATCTTGGTCAGGCCGGTGTCGCTGAGCAGGTTGACCAGTTTGATCTTGTCGTCTGTCGGGATCGGGCTGCTCTCGTTTTGCAGGCCATCACGCGGCGACATCTCGAACAGAGTGACGCGATCAGTCACGATCAACCTCGTAGAAATCCTTGGTGTAGAACTCTTGCGGGCCGTCATCGGCGCGGGCCGCTAGGAAAGCCGGGCGGGCGGAGATGCGGGCGACATAGGCCTGTACGCGCGGGAACGGGTCGAGATGCACGTAGTAGGGGGCTGATATCAGGTTGAACCCCATCATTGTGTCGGCAGCCGAAAAGCCGGAGGCCAGAATGTAGTCCCGCCCGGCCAGATGCAATTCCAGGGCTTCAATCGCGGCGGCGAGCCTGCGGGCCTCGATCTTGCAGACGGTGTCCGAGCGCATGGCCGGGTCGCGCAGGAAAATCCAGCTCAGGTTCAGGGCCTCGATGCGGGAGGCCATGGTTTCGGCGAAGTTGGTCCATTCGAGGTATTCCTGTCGCTCCGCATGCCCGGCGGGGCGTCCAAGCCCGTGTTCTGCGCGGCTCTCGACCAGATAATCGGTGATGGCCGCACTCTCAAACAGGGTCTTTCCGTCGATTTCGAGTGCTGGAACACGGCCCCCCGGAGAGATGGCAAGGAATTCCGGCGTGCGCAGGCTGCCATCCATGATTTTATAGGGTTTGATTTGCGGGTTCAGCCCCATTTCCTTGAGCAGCCACAAAATACGGAAGGAGCGTGAATGGGCCACATGGTGGAGGATTGTGTCAGTCATGATCTGGCTCCAATGTCAGAAGAATGGCTTGGCCGTCCACTTGGCCGCCCTCTTGGGTGAGAATTTCAGCGACTATGCCGTCGCGCGGCGCGGTGAGCGTATGTTCCATTTTCATCGCCTCCAGGACCATCAAAGCCTCGCCCTGGCTGACCGCTTGGCCCTGTTTGACCGAGACCAGCTTGACCAGTCCGGGCATGGGCGCGGCGATGCTGTCGCCGCCTGTTGCGTCCTCGCCCGCGCCGATTTTGGGTTTGGTAAACAGGTAGGCGTGGCCATTTTGAAAGACGGTGATGGCTTGGCCGGTTCTGGCGACCGAGACGGTTTGGGCATGGCCGCCCGAGGTGATTGTGAGGCGGTTTTTGTCGCGCCTGATTGTCAGGGGTGTGCCGTCCATTTGGTAGGTGTCGGGCCCCGTGTGGGTCAAATGGGTATTGATCGGCTGATCGCCGTGGAGCAGGTCGATATAGAGCCGGGCGTCCGACCAGTGGCGAAAGCCGAAGAAGGGGCGGTCGGTGCGGGTATCGGCCAGCGCTGCTGCCGCGATGATCGCCGGGGTTGGTGCGGGTTGTTCGGTGAGTTGGTCCAGATCACGGGCGATCAGGCCGGTATCGACCTCACCTTTTGCGAAACCTGTATGGGAGGCGAGGGCATGCAGGAACGCCACATTGGTGGTGGAACCCGCGATATGGGTCTGGGCCAGAGCGGTGCGCAGCTTGCCAAGGGCCGAGGCGCGGTCGGGGCCGTGGACGGTGATTTTCGCGATCATCGGATCATAATGGGGCGTGATCGTATCACCTTGGCGGACGCCCGTGTCGATGCGGGCGTCTTGGGGAAAGGCGAGATGATCGAGCGTGCCCGTGGCGGGGAGGAAGCCTGCGGGGACGTCTTCGGCATAGATGCGGGCCTCGAAAGCGTGGCCCTGAATTGAGAGGTCGGATTGGGTGACGGGCAGGGGCTGGCCGGATGCGACCAGGAGTTGCAGCTCCACCAGATCAAGGCCGGTGATAGCCTCGGTCACCGGATGTTCCACTTGCAGGCGGGTATTCATTTCCATGAACCAAAACCCGTCCGGTTTGAGGCCGTCTTTGGCATCGACGATGAATTCGACCGTGCCCGCCCCTTGGTAGTTGATCGCGGTTGCGGCATTGACGGCAGCCTCGCCCATGGCCGCGCGCACGTCGTCGGGCATGTCGGGGGCGGGAGCCTCTTCGATCACCTTTTGGTGGCGGCGCTGGAGGGAGCAGTCACGCTCGAACAGATGGACCACATTGCCGTGGCTGTCGCCCATGACCTGAATTTCGATGTGGCGGGGCTGGGTGATGTATTTCTCGATCAGACAGGCCGGATCGCCGAAGCTGGATTGCGCTTCGCGCATGGCCCCCTCCAACGCCGCGCTGAACGCGCCGGGGGCCTCCACCAGCCGCATGCCTTTGCCGCCACCGCCCGCGCGCGCTTTGATAAGCACCGGATAGCCGATGGTTTGGGCTTGTTCGGCGAGGAAGGCGGGGTCTTGGTTGGACCCGTGATATCCCGGCACGACGGGCACGCCTGCGGTTTCCATAAGCGCTTTGGCGGCGTCTTTCAGGCCCATTTTGCGGATTGCGTCCGCACCGGGGCCGATGAAGATCAGCCCTGCTTTTTGGGTGGCTTGGACGAAATCGGGGTTTTCGGAGAGAAAGCCGTAGCCCGGATGGATCGCTTGGGCGCCGGTTTTGAGGGCCGCTTGGATGATGCGGTCCGCTTGCAGGTAGCTCTGGGGGACCGGGGCGGGGCCGACATGGACCGCCTCATCGGCTTGGGCCACGTGGAGCGCTTGGGCGTCGGCGTCGGAGTAGACAGCGACCGTCTTGATGCCGAGCTTTCGGGCGGTCTGGATGACGCGACAGGCGATCTCGCCCCGGTTGGCGATGAGGATTTTAGAGAGCATCTGGTTTTGTCTCGGCCAGTTTGTGATTTTCGAGGAATGCCAAACTCTTTTGGAACGGATTGATCATAAAGATCACGAGTGCAACTGCGATTGTTGAGCCGGGTGATAAAAGCAAGGCAGATGCAATAAGCTTGTCTCGCAAGAGACTACATTCTTGATGAATTTGGGGGTAAAAGTAAATCGTATATATGCCAATTGTTGCGACCAAGATCGTTGCAATCGCACGCATGTAGTGCTTTTTCCTTCGTTTGAGTTCTATTTCCTCCCGTTTTCGTTTGAATGGATCGGGAAGTTCTGGGAATAGAGCAACGGCGGTGAAGAAGAATGCCAAAGACAGCGTCAAGGTGATGGCAATCATTGCCCCAATTTCACTTTGGCTATAACCGCACAGGTCTCGCGTGAAATCCCGTTTTTTCAAAAATAAATAAAGCCACGGGCCAGAGACAACAAATGGTGTCGATACCGCACAGGCCATACCCAATCTGCTGGTCTTTTTTGTGCCTATGATCCGGGGGAAATAGGGACGGATTTGCCGCCGCCACAGAAGATAATTGTAGTGAAAGGCCACCGATCTAATAGCTCTAAGGGCGGCAAGAACACCGACGGCGGCCACAATTGCCGAAGCAAAGCCTGCAACAGTCAATGCTTCTCGCAACTGATTAATTGACGTGATGACCGCCACCTTATGCGCGCCGTCAATCGCATACGAGTTGGCTTCGGCTGTGATTGATAATGCGTATGTCGTGAACAGAAACCCATTAAACGTCAGCATCCATGCCAGCCGCTGATTTACCAATCCGTCTTCATGGTTTGTGAACTTGCGCGTTTTTTCATAAAGCACATCGACATCATTGGGTGTGGCCAACTGGATCAAAGGCCATGTGTCTAATGTTTCTGTATCATCAATGTTCTCGTCATCTACAGTGCCGCTCATAGTTTCCCCGAATTCAGCCGCTCAAAATCAATCGTCTTACTCACCCAAAATCCTCCACCAGTCGGAACCGTTCGCAGACCAGCATCATCTCTGGATCAAACCCGCCGTTGCGGGTGAAGTAGGCGCGGTGGTCGGCGCGCCAGCCCTCAAGGGTTTCGTTTTCGCCCTCCGCCAGCGCGAAGGCGGCGTCCACGTCGCAGAACCGACGTTGCGCGACCGAGACCGTCTCAATCACCAGTGCGGGTGTGCCGTCCCAGTTCAGGGCGATATCTTGGCGGCCCGGCTGGGGCATCGCTTCTGCGCCGGTCTCAAAATCGCGCAGGGCCCCGCAGGTCGCGGTTTTTCTGCCTGACCGTACGAGGGCCAGAAGTTGCGCGCATAATTCCGGTCCATCGCCGAAGGTGAAGGTTTCGGCTTGTGGGTATTTGGCCTTTGCTTGGGTCAGGTTCATCACATGCGGAACACGCCAAAGCGTGTCTCCTGAGCGGGCG
>CAKZTM010000057.1 GCA_937920555.1 uncultured Paracoccaceae bacterium
ATAAGGTCACGGGGCTGAGACTGCGGCGTCTCCCGCGCGGCAAGCGCCTCAACATCCACCGCCTCACCGGCCCGAATGGCTGCAATCACAGCCGCCAAAAAATGATCCGGCGCATGGGCGGACTGCATGGCCTCAAGAACAGCCTCAACCAAGGGCGGCTCTTGAACGGCATCCGGGAACAAGCCACGCAGCTCTGCGATAAGGTCACGGGGCTGAGACCAAGGCGGTCCCTGCGTCAGCCGCTCCTCATCCACCTGCAACGCCGCGTCCACATCACCCAACCCAACCCCGGTGATCGCCTGCAAAACCCCCTGCAAAATATCCGACATCAAGGGCCGCGAGATGCCCCAATGTGACCCGCTGCGGGCGATCTCCCCAAATGGCTCCCGCATATCATGGACAGCAGCACCGCCGCCTTGCGCGGGCCCGCGATGCGGACCCGGCCCAGCGTCACCGGTCTGAGCATCGGCATCGTCCGCGCCCTCTTGCCCTTGAGCGGTTGTGATCCTGTCCGCCCCCGCACGGCCCGTGGCCCCGCCTGACCCGATGCCAAGCAGCTCAGACAGTCGCGCCAAATGCTCCAAAGCCGTACTGATCTGCACCGCCTGAGGCCCAGCGCCAGCGCGCCGCGACGTCGCCAAATCCCGCAAAGCCCTCAGATCTGCGCGCAGGCGTTCCAGCACTGGCCCTGCCAAGGTTTGCCCCCCCGCCGCCTCCAATATCGCAACTGCATAATCCAGCGGAATGCCCACGGGCAAAGCGCCGATAACCTCCGCCGCCCGGTCCGGGTTGATCCGCCACACATGCAACAATGCCGCAGGGCTAGGGGCGGAAAGCCCCGCATCCAAAGCCGCAGCCCATGCCTGCACCCGCTCCTCAGGCCCCGGTTGCGATCCGTCAGACACCTCCGCCGTCGGGCCCGAAACCGGCCAAGACGCAACCTCCATGCGCCATGTTTGAGACGCAAGATGTGCCAACAGCGTCGGCAAACCACCGGGCCTGCGCAAAACAGCCGCAGCGCGCTGAGCCATGTCCGGCCCGTGGTCGGACCCCTGCTCACCTTGCCCCGGATCATCTTGCGCGCGCCACGCCTGTGTCGCGGCCACGTAATCGCCCGCATCAGGGGGCTCTGCATCCAAGGCCCCCACCGATCCAAGCGCCACATCCCACTGCGCCAAAGCCGCCACCGCCTCGCCGCTCAACAGTGCCACAACCGCGTCCGCCTCTTCCGCGCCTGCGCCAGATGACGGGTCCGGCGGCACCTGAGACATCCCAAAACCGGCCAACACCACCCGCTGAATTTGCGCTGCAACCTCAGCCGCCATGTGTGATTGCAGTGACAAAACCGCCCCACCGGGATCAAAGCCCGCAGGGTCCGCCGCCAACGCGTCCAGCCGCTGCGCCAGTTGGACCCGGAAATCCCGCCTGAACTCGGACAACTCACCAAAATCCGTGAACCGACCCAAATCCAGCTCAATATCATGAACCTCCAGATCGCCGTGACGGGCATGGGCCTGCTCCAGAACCGCCTCCAGATCGGGCATCAGCTCGGATTTCAAAACCAGCGCAAGATCGCTTTCCCCCATGCCCACAGGCCGTCCCGCCTGCCAGGTCAAATCGAACTCCACCACACCCACCCGGTGCGGGTCAGATGGGCTGGACTGGGCGCGAACAAAGCGGCTCATGAAGCCCCCTGATGCGCCACTAGGAACGCGCGCAACGCCGCAGACGCATCTCGCAGCGCCTCATGCGGCGCCTTATGCGGCCCAACACAATGCCGGGCCATCTGCACCCGCCAATGATCAAACAGCCGCTCAAATTCGCCAAACGTGGCCGGGTCCAGCCAAAGGCAGGCCACCGCAATATGAGCCGGAGCCACCCTCTGCGCGGTTTCCTGCGCCAGCGCATGAAATCTGGGATCACGCCTCTTGCCCGCCACATCACAAAACACCACCACCAGCGACAAAGGCGCCCAGTCATCGCATCCGTGGCGCAACAAAATATCTTCGACAATGTGGAACCGCTGATGATGGCCGCGCTCTGCCGCCTGCATCAATGCGCCGAAAAACGCCGCCAGATGATTGGCCCGAAGGCGCGCCTCTTGCTTGCTATCAAACGTCCCGCACACCGCATGCCGATCGTCCCAATTGGACACCCGAACGCTCAACCGCCACTGCCCCGCTTGCCCCTCCAGAAGCCTGTAATTGCCCAGCGCCACCAAGAACCGCAACTGGTCCGAGGACACCTCACCTCCCTGCAAAAACTCGGTGCGCTCGATCAACTCGGCGGGTCGCGCGCCCAGCTGGCCCAAATCCTCGACCGGGATCATTTGCGGATCATAATAGAGCCACCCCGACGAAGACCCTGGCCTAGGTCCATCCACAAGCCGCAAACCCACCTGCGCCAAACCCTTCTCCATCACAGCAGGGTCAAAATCGGGCAGATCCAGCAAAATGCTCAGCTTGCGGGCCATGCCAATCGGGGCCGCATCGCGCTGCGCACTGTAATCTGAACCGGCGGCCCGGTCGCGTGAGATTTCACTGACCGCATCCAAAAGCCGGAGCTTGCCGCGTAAAATGCGCCTGTGCCGTCCGGCCAGATCAGGCTCATCGAAGAAATATCGCAGGCTCGACTGACTGAACGCCTCGCCGTAAAGCGACAACAGATAATCCAAAAGCCTGCTCTTTCGGTCGAACCAATCATCCAGATCATGCCCAGCCAGCGGTGCCGATGACCGCTCAGGATAGGTGATCTCAGTGGCGATATCGGCCCCGAAAAGATGCCCAAGCCCCGCTTGTTCCGCATTGGCGTTGTTCAGTTGCATATCACTCAACGCCAAATAACCGCGCAACTGGTTCACTTTGGCCAAACGCTCACGCCCGATGGACGGCGGCGGATCACTGGGCCCGGTCAAAAACGCCTCAGGCAGATCAAACCCGATAGGCTTGTGGGTCCAGTCCAAAGGACGACCCTGCCGCACCACGTCCCAATCCCTTTGATCGGCCCTAAGCGGTGCCACCAAATCCGAGGCATGATCCAACCGCTCAAGCTCGCGGCGCATGTTTTCAACCTCAAACTCGATGCGTTGCCCACCCGCCGATAACACAATTTGCGACGACACACCGTCCGTGGTCCCGGCCAACTCCAACAGATCATAATGCGCCCCCGGCTCAAGGGTCACGTCAGCTCCAAAAATCGACGCACCTGTATCGCTTCGGGTGATGTCCAGCGCGGTGATGCCGCCCACATCGCCAATACCCATGAGGATCTCGAAAAGCTCCGCTCTGGTGCGCACCGCCCCATCCGTATCGGGGGCACCGGACAACAGCTCGGGGTTCAGAAATGCCTCATTGCGGGTCACATGAGACGCCTGCGCCGCAGCGCTTTTGTCGATCAACGCCCGCTTGCACTCGAAATAGATCAAAGCCGCCAGATAACCGGGCATGATCCGCCGGTTGACCTCCACGGAAACGTTCAAACGACACGGCACCGGCCGAGAGGTGGTGATGCTGTGAAAATCCTCGCATAGATTGCGCAGGCCAAGATAGGCCCGCTGCACCGCCAAGGTCGCCTCATCCTCCCGGCCCCGCTCCGCCACCACGCTAATGTCGTAAAGGCCGTGCCCGTGTGCTGCATCATGCAAAGACACACGGGCACGGCGCACCGCGGGCGAGACTGCGGACAAAGCCTTGGATATTTGCGCAAGAGTGACCGGCCGGGCAGCAAGCGCCTTGGAGGGATGGGCCAGCTTGAGCGCCGCATAATCGATAAACCCGTCCGGCCCGGCAAGCTGATCGGCCATGTCCGCATCGGCGCGGTACTCCAACTCCGAGAGCGCGTAACAATAGGCCTCCAACATCATCACGCCGGGATCATGCAGGTTGTAATCAGTCCAAACATCCCGCGACAAAGCTTGCGCCACGCGAATGCCCTCGCCGCGAAGTTCCCAGAAATCAGGAGACGGAGCGGCCATCAGATCAAATCCGGGTCGGGGGTAAAATCATCGCTCCCGCGCGAGCCGTCCATGTTGGCGTCATACCAAAGCCGGGTGACATGGCAACGGATCACATAAGCATTGCCATCATGCTTGCCATACCCGCCCGAGGTCTTGATTTGCAGCTTGTACTTGCGATCACCCACATTGAGCCACCGCAAGCGAAGCCGGTCCGAGCGACGACCAAAAAACGCCGAATGGCTTTTGATCTTGCGCCTGCCAAATAGAAAATTGGCAAACCAGTTGCGCGGATTATAAGTGTTGAGCGCAATCGCATGCAGCAAAGCGTAATGCCCCTTGCCCACCTTGCCGCCGACACCGGCCATGATCTCCAGCGCCTGACATCCCTCCAACACCCCGGTCACATCCCACCATTCCCCATTGGCAATGGGCGGCGTTTCAACCTCCATGGCATGGCCCACACGCCCGGTCATGCGCACCGGCCCGTTGACATCCAGCCTGTAGCGCGGCGTCTTCACATTCACACCCACAGGCCCGTGTTTGGACAACGACAGGCTCGGAGCAGCCAGTGCGCTCTGCGGTGTCTTCGCAGCCGCGTCTCCCGCCGCCCCGTTCAGCTCCGAGGCCAACCCCTGATTAAGCTCCAACCCGTTCTCGTCACCAAAATTCAGCCGCCATGCAGGCGGGTCACCCTCAGAGGTCAAAAAGCTCATCAAAGCCTTTTGCGTGCCCGCCGCCGAAACCACAAAACCGTCCCGCAACGACTTGCGAAATCCGTCATCATATTTGTTGACCATAGACGTGATCAGCGCCTCGTATTCCTGCGAGGTTGGCCGGGCTCCATCGCGGAAATGATATTTGAGCGTCTCGCGGTCCGCCCCGATCTCCATGATCGCCGCCGTCAGGGGCTTTTTGTCAGGCGCCGACACCGCTTTGGGATCGGTCGTTGCAGGCAGGTTTGCGTGTTTATCACTCATTGGGGACGTCCTGCATTGAGGTTTGGGGGGGGGCGGCCTCGACAACCAAGGTCTCACCCAGCGACAGCGCCCCGATACCGGCAGCCCGCACACCGCCCGCCGGGGCATTCAGCTCTGCGGTATGGCGCAGCACCGAGATCGCGTGATCCGCCATAGGAAGCGGCAAACTATAGGGGTCTCTGGCCCCGATATATTGCGGATTGCTGGGGTCTTTGGCGTCAAGATCAAGCCGCTTGGTGTCAAAAAGCCGGTACCCATCGCCATCGGCTTGATGCACATCACCCGCCTCATGGACCAAATGCAGCACGGAAATATCATGCAGCTTCTGGACGTAATCACGGCTTTGAACAAACGCGCCCAACTCATCAAGATCAATCGACCAGCCAAAATCGGTCATCCCGTCCATACCGGTCCAAACGCTTAGAACGCCGGACATGGCCAGCTTCAGGCGACTGGCCAATGTGCCGGAATTCACGGTTGGAATAAACGCCACCTGCGCGCGCACCTGAAGATGCTCGAAACTTGGATTGCGCACTTGATACTGGCAAAACGGACTGGATTTTGCAGCCAGCATCTTCTCGATCCGGCGCAGGGTCAAAATATCAAACAAGGCCGGTTGCGCCGGGCTCAGGGCGGCATCTTTGGGCGGATGGGGCACCACAACAACGGTCACCGCACCGGCCCCGCCACGCTTATGGTCAGCGCGAAAACATCGGGTTTTCCACACTTGCGGAAACGCCTGCAACACCAGCCGCTCAATGTCCCATGACGTGGTGCCGGTTTGATGATGCCGCAAACCTTCTGCGGCGCGGGCGCGAAACTCCAATGGTTTCTCCGCAGGCCGACCGCCAAAACCTGCCGCCGCCTGAACAACGGAGGTGACACCGGGAACCGGCGGCGAAAACGCCCATGCACCGGTGGCAGGGGCGTCCTCCGCATCCGCGGGCGGGCCCTCATCCTCGCGGGCTGCCACACCATTGGTCAGCACCCGGTCAAGCACCGGAAAAGCGTCCAAAAAACGATCCGCAGACACGGCCAGCCACCCAAAATCACCGGGCATCTCCGGGTTGGACCGCGACAGACCTTGCGGCAAATCCAAGATCACCACACCCGATCGCATCATCCCATCAGTCGAATCCGACAAGATCATCCACGGATCAAGCTCCACCCAGCCGGCCTCACCGTGGTAATGCCAACGCACCGGTTGCGGCGTAAAACTGTGACGCTCATGCTTGCTGCCCTGAACACAAAACAACAGCGACAGCTGACCGGAAATATCCGCCCCGGTGAGCGCAATAAAAAGCGTCCCGTCCGCCAAAGGCCTCGGAAACACCGTGGCGGTTGCACGCGCGCCCTTTGGGAACACCTCGCGGGTGCCAAAGGGGCACAATTGCACCACACGGCCCTTGGCCCGGCTTTGCTCCTGAGAATTCAGCTGAATATGCGCCTTGGCCCGGTAATCCAAAGCGATCTTGGAGAATTTCGGCGTGTAAGGCGGGTTCGGCTGGGGCCGCTTTTGCAACGGCAACACCGTGCCGCGCATGGCACTGGCCAAAGCCAACGGAAACGCCTCGTGGCCAAAGCCGTGGCCGTGACAATCAAGCGTCAACCTGATCAAACCTGAGCGGATGGCATTGCGGTCCAAAAACGCCTGCGCCGAGGTGCCGCTGGACGGCGGCAAAGCCGTGTCAGGCACAGACCGCGAGATCGACTTCTCCCGCGAATTGATCGAAATCTGCCGGCTCTGCTTGATCAAAGGCAAGCCTGCCGCATCCAAAGACCGCCAGCCATCAGCGGTCAGATAATCCACATCGATCTTGGGGTCCGGCGCAATGAAATCGCGGCCATAACCGTGGTAATAAGCCTCCAAATCACCCGACGCGCCCAGCTCCGGCAGATCGGTCAGCGTGTAACTCAAACTGATCTCGGTGATCGACTTTTGCGCAAGCTCCGGCGAGCCGACCATGAAAGCCGCACCGTTTTTGGGCCGCGCCCCAAAGGGCATGAACGGCTGACTGGTATTGACCAAACCATCATCAGAAAAAGCGGTGACGTTGTGATGACCGTGGCAAAACACCTCGATCTCGATGGCCTCAAGGCGGAAGGTCTCAAACAGCGATTGCGGACAAAACCGCGCTGTGTGGGCCAAGGTCAGCTCGGCAAATGCGGACCGCGCCTGTGCGCCGCTGATCGCCGGAAGCGCTGGGTCCAACTCCGCCAGAACTGTGATGCCGGGCCCGTCCTGCGGACCGTTGCGCACGATGCGCAGATAGGTCGGGGCCACCAAATCCCCGCCGTCTGTTGAAAACCGCAACTCCAGCGCATTATGCACCAAAAGATGAAACAACTCGCGGCGAGCCGCCGGATCGCCCGCATCCCCGTGCTGGGGCCAGACCGTCTCTATGGCCGAGGCTTCACCGGGCGGTTTGAAGCGACCCTCGACCTCCACCAGACCGGCGCGCAGATCATCAGGGGGCCAAACGTAATCGGGACGGATCAAAACCTGCGCCACAATATGCCCCAAAATAGTCTGCACCTGCGTGGCTCGGGTGACGTGGGACAAAAGGGCGCGAAGGATGACAAACGCGTCTTGAACCGGCTCCGCCTCGGCCCATTCAAGCACCGTCGCAATGCCGCCGCGAAGATCGGCAAATTCAAAATCAATCGCAATGGCCCGGTCCATAACCACCGACGCCGCCGCGCCAGCCAAAAACGCCCGATATTCATCACCTCGGGCCTCAACCGCACCCTTTTTGTCGAAAACCGCGCTGTTGACCTGTTTCAAAGGCGCCAACCGCAGCTTGATCGCAACCTCCCTGCGCCCCTCACTCAGCTCAAGGACCGGATGCTCGATCCGCAGCCCCAGTTTGGTGTCGCGCCCTTCCTCAGAGGCCATGAAAAACCCCGCCGCAGGCGCATCCGGCGCAGGATCAACCACACCGGCCACCGAGGTGACAAACCCAAGGCTCGATTGCGGAATGATCCGTGGCTTGCGGTGATATCTGAGCCTGCGAATGCCCGCGACCTCCACAGGGACCAATCGCGCCGCCTCTTGGGTGGTGAACATGCGCGCACCGGGCGCCCCATCAGGCGTGAACGCCACACCAGCACCGGACGGCAAATCAAGCATCCGCACACCGGGATCGACTTTCAAAAACACGGTCCGGGGCACGGCTGCAAGCGGCTCCAAGCCCAAAACCGTCTCGTAGAAAAAGGACGTGTGGCGGTCCGTGAAGACGTTCATGCGGCCATGGGCCTGCTCCAGAAGATGCAACTGCGCCACTTGAAGCCCCAATGCAGGATCAACCGCACCACAAGACAGCCGCGCCTCAAAGGCCCGCATCACATCCGGTCGCAACGCGGTCACAAGCCCGATCAGCCGGTTGAATACCGCCGTCAGATCGTCTAGATCATCCGACACAGCCACCACATCAAGCATGCGCGCACTGGCACTCTCTTGGGGCTCGAACTGCATCGGTGTGATGCGCAACATCGGATCAATCGTCTGAGACAGACTGACCTGCGCGCCGTTCAGAGCCGCGATCAAACCGTCATCGCCTGAGCGGTGAAATATCTGCCACCAGCCGGTCAGCTTGGACAACAACGCCTCGTAAAGAGCGCGGGCCGCATCAGGGCGCTGCCGTGCATCCTCAAACTGCGCATGAAGCCGATCCGGGTTCACCGATAAAAACGCGGCCATAGCCACCAAAGGATCATTGTCAAACAGCTTGGCCCAAGACCCCGACGTGGCGTTCTGCGCATTGGTGTAAGCAACCCCGCCGCTCAATTGCGCAAGCCGGGCCAAAGCCTCGTGAAGCGGGCGCTCATTTGGCAGGAAAAAATTCGGACGCAATCCCTCAGGCAGCCGGGTCATTTGGGACGCCGACGCAGCAAATCTGCGACTGGTTCGCTTAATCCATTTTGTTCCGTTCGCCTTCACGCAATCCCCACGATGAGCAAATTAAATTTCAGTCCAAACCCGCTTAATGTGCCATCACCTCCACCCTATCCGCCGCTAAGTGCCGTCAGCACACCGGTCATCGCCCCAGACGCCCCGGTGATCGTGAATGCCCCTGAAACAACCCGCGCACCGTCAGGTGGCTGGTCAAATATGTCCCCGCCGATCACCGCCATCACCTCGTCAGACGGAGCGCCAAAATTCACCGGGCTGGTTTTGCGCCCGCGCCCGTCAAACAAGGCAACCTCGCCCGCGCCATTGCTGCCAAAGGCCGTCCCGCAGGCCGACAGACCGCTCCACACCAAACGGCTGAAGACGGGCGCGACACCCTCCGCCACTGCCCCCACATCAACGGTCAGCGTGCCCGCGCGCAGGGCCGGTGTGACCTCAAATGTGGCCGTGGCTGTGAGCTGCTGGGTAACCGCTGTGCCATCCGCCGCGGTTTGCGACACCGACACCTGAACCGGCCCGCGAAACCGCGCCGGGTCCGAGCTGCGGGTCAGACGCGCCTTGGCAGGACGCCCCAATAACAGCGTGCCGGGCGTCACCTCATCTTGCAGGGTCAGCGAGGTTGAAATCACCGCCGGACGCGCGGGCCCAAGCGACAGATCCTTGACATCGACCTCCGCATCGCCAACCGCCAGCGTGATCAAACGCCCCTGCGGTGTCACATCCGCCGTCGCCCGCATCACCCGCCCGGACGCCTGCGCAGATGGACGCGCAATGAACGTGCCCACATATTCGCGCGGCCATAACAATTGCCGGGAACACTCGGTTTGACCAAACTCCAACGCCTTTCGCGCGTCACCAATCCGCTCGCAGCCCGGTGAGACCGATATCGTTAACCCGATAAGGATGGCGCGAGTAAGCACTACAAAAATCCCGATCAAATCCAACCAACACGGCGTTGGAATCGCAAAAAATCTACCTGCTCAAAACTCAAAACAATCAATTGGTTATAGCTGGAGGGTGTGTGACCTCTCAACCGATACGCAAGAATTACATAGCTTTGCTGTAAAATAAAGCTAAACTCTCAATTACTTTAACGGGATTTTTTTATGACTGATACGACCCCAAGATTGTGGGGCCTTGCATCACTGATCATCTCAGTGGTCTCGGTGGTTTTGATGCTCAGACTTTGGCTGGGGGTTGAACAACCGCTCTCAGACAGCAACGACGTGCAAATGTTCTGCGAGGCGAATGTAGATCACTTCGTGGCCGAAAACCTCGCCCGCGATATCAAAGCCGAACCGTTCAAAAGCGGCACCCCCATTGAGGTGCCAACCGGCCTGTTCATCCAATCAGTGGCCTTCGACAATTCCAGCGACGTGAACCTGACCGGCTATATCTGGCAAAAATATCCGCTCGATTTTCCGTTTGAACGCGGCGTCACCTTCCCCGAGCAGATATCCTCCGGCAGCACCATCCTAGAGCAACAATATACCCGCCGCATCGTGCACAATGACACGCTGCACACACTTGTGGGCTGGTATTTTGACGTCACCGTCCGGCAGGTGTTTGACTATTCGAAATACCCGTTAGAGGTGCTCACAGTCTGGCTGCGCATATGGCCCAGCGACTTTGACAATGATGATAAAATCCTGCTGGTGCCCGATTTTGAAGCCTATCAAGGGCATGATGACGTGAAATTCGGCCTCGACGAATTGCTGGTGAACGGCGAATGGATCATCGACGAGACGTTTTTCAGCTATCATCAAGTGGCCTATGACACCAATTTCGGCTTCCAGGGCAGCGTCGATTTTGACCATCAGGAATTTTACTTCAATCTGGTTGCCCAACGTAAATTCATGAATGCGTTCATCATCAATTTGGTGCCGCTGTTGGTCGTGGCCATCTTGCTGTTTGGCGCGATCATGACGATCTCCAACAAAGAGGTGCAGTCCGAACGCTTCGGGTTCAGCACCTCGGGCATTCTGGGCACCTGCTCGGCGCTGTTCTTTGTGGTCATGCTGTCGCATATTCAGGTCCGCAACCTGTTTCCGGGCTCCAGTCTGGTCTATATCGAGTATTTCTACCTGGTCATGTATGGGGCAATTTTGGCCACCGCGATGAACGCCTATTTGTTCTCGCTGGTCAATCTGCGCAGCCTCAAACTGCTGCAATACCGCGATAATCTGGTGGCAAAGGCCAGCTTTTGGCCGGCCCTTTTGGGCATCCTTGCGGTGATCACATTCGCGAGCCTCAGCGAGAGGACCGGACCCGCACCCGAAGATAGCGCTCAAGACAACGCGGATTTCCAAGACTATTTGGAAATGTGCGACGCAGCGGCGGCGTCAGAAGGCTAAGCGGCCGCCTCAAGAGCGGCCCGTAACAGCTCGCGGTCGCCAATGTGATTGGCCAAAGTCAGGATCAGCCGCGCATTATAGGCGTCACTTTCATCCTTGCTCAGCCCATCATGGGCCGCCAGCAATTCATCGTAAAAACCGTCAGGATCAGGGATGTTCGGGGTCAAAATAAGCGTCATTGATCAAGTCTTTCCAAGAGCGTTTTTGAGGGCTGCGCGAATGTGATCCGCATCAAAACCGGGCCAACGGGCCACAATATGCTGGTCGGGGCGGATCAGATAAACGGCACTGGACGCATCGCCCAAATAGCGCTCCGACAGGTCTTGGCTGGGCGCGCTTACATGCACCACCCGCGTGGTCACACCGTCCAGCTCAACCGGCGCAGGCGCAGAACCCCCGATCGCCAAAATGACGAAATCATCGCCCAATTGGTCCAACAGATAGCCCTCGCCCATAGGCGCATCAGCACAAGCCACACCGGGGCGCGACACATGAGGGCCCGCCATCTCGTCAGGGCCGAAATGGGCAAACCCGTCATAGGCACACGGCACTGACAAACGCCCGGAATTCACCAAAGGCCGCGCAAACGGATGCTTGCCTGCAAGATCAAGGACCGCATTGCGGAACGTCTTGGAGTTCTCGGATTTCGGCGTCATGAAATCCGTGGCCCGCGACGAATTGAGGATATTTTCGTCAGCGCCGTGGCCGCGCTCGGTGTTGTAGCTGTCCAAAAGCGCCTCAGGCGCCAGCCCCTTGAGCACCAAATCCAGCTTCCAGGCCAAATTCTCCGCGTCCTGCATGCCCGAATTGGCCCCGCGCGCGCCAAATGGCGAAACCTGATGGGCGCTGTCACCGGCGAAAAACACCCGGTCATGGCGGAAATCCCGCATGCGCCTGCATTGGAATGTGTAAATCGAGGTCCAGTGCAGCTCGTAATCAGGCACGCTCCCGGTCTGACTGGACAACATGGCATCCACACGGGTGCGAATGCGGTCCGGGTCCATCTCCTTGTCGCGGTCAATGTCCCAGCCAAGCTGAAAATCGATGCGCCAAATGTCATCGGGCTGCTTGTGCAACAGCGCCGATTGTCCGCTCCCCTCAAAGGGCGGATCAAACCAAAACCACCGCTCGGTGGGGAAATCCGCCTTCATCTTCACGTCCGCGATCAGGAAATTATCCTCAAACACCCGACCCTCAAAATCAAGATCCAGCGCACCGCGCACCGTGGAGCGCGCCCCATCACAGGCGATCAGCCAATCGGCCTCCAGACTGTAGGGCCCATCGGGGGTATCGACCGTCAAACGCACATGATCGCCGTGCTGCTCTATGGCCGTCATCTGATTGCGGCCCCGCACCTCAATGGGCGCGCCCTTGGCTTGAGCGGCAGCGATCTCTGCAAACAAAAATTGCTCAAAATAGGGCTGTTGCAGATTGATGAAAGCGGGGTTTCTGTGCCCCTCCTCGGGCAGAAGATTGAACTCGAAAAGCTGCCCCTCGCTGTGGAAAACACGGCCCACATTCCACACCACACCCTTGTCGACCATCGGGCGACCGGCACCCAACCTGCCGCAAATATCCAGCGTGCGTTTGGCAAAACATATCGCCTTGGAGCCAAGCCCAGCGCCCTCATGATCATCAAGCACCAGCGCAGGCGTACCCTTTTTACCCAGATCAAGCGCAAGCCCAAGGCCAACCGGACCACCACCAATGATCACCACCGGATGACGCACCGGACCTGTATCCTGCTCGGACACGCGCTGATACGGATAAAGCTCAAATGCGGTTTTGTATCTGGTTGCAACCACGGTTTTCTTCCCCAAATTTCCGACACGCGCCATGAAAATCCGCTCACATACGCAAGCGCGCCCGTGCCATGGTCAGAATGATATTTGCTGTAGCCCAAACGCACAACGAAAAAGCCGCGAAAAAGAGGCCGCGCCCATAGCCCTAGCCGCCACCGCCTACCAGAAAAACTCCGTGTGACCCACCGCGCGCATCAACGCTTCCATGTAATAATAATCGCCGTAAGGCAGCATGTTATCGGCCCGGCCCAAGTCCACGAAAGCAGCCCCGTCTTTCAACAGCCCCTCCGCCTCTGGATTGCCGGCGATATCGCAGTTCTTCACCAGCCCAAGCAGCATTTTGTCGGCGAGCGCCGTATAGGTCTCGGCCTGAGGCCCCGCCCCAAAGCACTGCGCCAGCGCATAAAGCCCGGCCGCCGTGATGGCCCCTGCTGAGCTGTCCCGGTAAGGGTGCTTGTCGCTGGGCAAATCGTAATCCCAAAGCGGCACGCCGTCGTCACCCAGCTTAGAGGCCACATAATCGGCCATGCCCGCAGCAGTGTCGCGGTAAATCTCCACACCGCAATACAAATAGGCCTGCGCAAATCCGTGGATCGCCCAGGATTGCCCCCGCGACCAGCAACTCTCATCGCTCAAACCCTGATGGGTGAAACCGCCCAAAGGCGCACCGGTGCGCGGGTCAAACTCAAACGCATGGTATGAACTGAAATCATCACGAATAAGATGGGTCCGCGACGTCTCCAGATGCATATGCGCAATGTCCGTGAACGACTGCTGCCCGGTCTCTTTCGCCGCCCAAAACAACAGCGCCATGGCCTGCATACTGTCGATGTTAAGCGTGCCTGTCTTGCGAGCCCCAAACTCCGGGCCATCGCGCAACATCGGGTTCCAACACATCACGAAACCCATCGGCTGACGCCAACGGGCGGCCAGAAAATCTGCGGCCCTGAGCGCCATTTTCCGGGCATGGCGGTTGCCGGTCAACCGGTAGTCGGCCACACAAGACAGCGAAAACAGGAACCCCAGATCATGGTCATGCCACTCCGGGTGCTCCAACACGGTCTGAAAATACCCCCGCCGCATCCGCGCCGAGTTCTTGAAAGAGGATACCCCGGTCAGAGAATGGGCCAGCCATAACTGACCAGTCCAAAAGCTGGCCACCCACTCATCAGGAATACAAAACTGATATTGGAGCGACCCGGGCGCGCCAATGCGCGGATTGCGCAGGCCAAATTTGGGGATCAGGGCACCGACTTTTGCGACCACCTGATCCAAGGCCTGCTCAAACTCAACCCGGTGAGCCGTGGGCGGCTGGAACAGCTCCAAATGCGCGTAAGATGCGCCACTATCGGCATTCTGCTTCAGTTCCATCGCCCATTACTCCTTTACGAGAACGCCAACCCGCCGTTGATGTCCACACATGCTCCGGTCATGAACGACGCCTCGTCAGACGCCAAATAGGCGACCAGATTGGCCACCTCCTCGGACGTGCCTTCACGCTTGAGCGGCGTGTTGTTGGCGTTGTTCTTGCGCACTTCATCTTTGGTGAAAATGTTGTGGAAATCCGTGTCGATCATGCCCGGATTAATCGCATTCACACGAATGTCGGGGGCAAATTCCTTGGCCATGGCACGGCTCATGGTCATCACCGCACCTTTGGATGTGGCGTAAATGCCCGCACCCGGCCCACCGCCGTCACGACCCGCCTGCGAGGCGATATTCACGATCGACCCGCCCTTGCCCATATGCGGCAAAGCGGCCTGAACAACCATGAAATTGGAGGTCAGATTAAGATCCATCACCGTGTTGAAATGCTCAATCGACATCTCGCGAATGGGCACCCGCTTGACCAAACCGCCGGTGACATGCACCACAATATCGATCTTCCCGAATGTCTCTGCGGTCTTGGCCACAAATGCATCAACTTCGGCGCGTTTGGTCATGTCGCCTTTCATGGCGAAAGCGCGGTCCGCCCCGATCTCTTTGACCGCACTATCGGCCCCGTCACCGGACGCGAAATAGTTGATCGCCACATTTGCGCCAGCCTCAGCCAACCGCATCACACAAGCACGGCCAATATCGCGACCACCGCCTGTGATAAGTGCAGTCTTTCCTTTGAGGTTCATGAGTGTCTCCTTCTTTGATCGGCTTGGCCCGTCAAGGCCGATTTCAATTGGGCACGCCCGCTAGGGGGCGACGTTAAAGGTCTTTGGCACAACGATCTTGAAACTCCGCTCGTCTGCATCGGTGAAGTAGAGATCACAATCGTAGCCTTGGTCGTCGAGAAATGAGAATATCCGGCGCGGCGCATCAATCGGATAAGGCACCAACAGCGTTGCAATACGGTGCCGGGTCGCTTTTGGAAAGCGCGCTTTGAGGCATGTGCTGACCGGCAGACCCTCGTAATCCTTGGGGTCCACCCCCTCAAAGCCTGTGTCTTGGGTGATGTCCGGCGCACCGGCCTCCGACCACAAGAACTGGCCGTAAAACCCGGCCCGCTCGCCGGCATAACGGAAGGTGGTATCGCCCAAATGCATGGGCGCATTGGCGTGCAACTGCCATGTAATATCCACAGGCTTCGCCGCATCAATCGTATCCACAATCACGAAATAGCTGTCATGGACGAAATAAACGTCGCGCTGCACCGCCTCGACCGCATCATTGAGCGACCGGTACGCCGCCGTTGCATCCCCTGAAATAAAGATGTGATCCTCGCGGCTCTCCGCCGTGGTGATCTGCCCCGTGGCCCGCATGGCGCGGGATTTGTCCTTGTCGGCATATTGGCCCTGCCCATCGATCAAAATGGCATTCTTGGACCGGGTTTGCCGCCGCCAGCTTTGATGCATGGAGGAATTAAACGCCACATAATACCCCGACTGGATCGCCAAATCCTCGCCAAAAGCCGACATGCAAAACGCGTTCTGATCGCCATGGGAATGACTGATCGACCCAAAAGACGAGGACTTCATGATGAACGAGATATGCGCGCTTGGGTCATCCATGCAGTGCTGAACCGACACCCAACCAATACCCTTAAACCAGCGCAACTTTGGAATATCCGCAGGCGGCACCGCCTCCACAGCCCCGAAATCATGCAAATACATCATCTCGTCGAAATTCAGATCCCACCAGCCGTAATTGTAAAACGCCATCTCCGTGCCCGGATCGTTGCGCTTGATCTCCTCGAAATACCACTGATAAGCCCCGTTGCCGGTCACACCCGCAAACTGGCGCAGATTGTAGCCGACCTTCAGACAGGGCAGATCGCCCATGGTGCTGTCATCGCCAAACGTGCCACGCCGCGTGTCTGGCGGCTTGGTGTAAAGCGGGAAATCTCCGGTCTTTTGGAAAAAAGGACGCTGGTAAAGATCAATGCCGCTATAGGATTTCAGCAGATTGGCCGCCTCCACCAGATAGGCCATGCCAGTCATCCAGTAATGCGGACCCTCCGCCCAACCGCCATCAGCATCCCCCCAAGGGGAATAAACCGTGGACAAAAACTCGACCGAGTAATCCAGCCACGCGCGCGCCTCAGGCGCATCATCCAACATGGCAATGGAGGCCGGGATCAAGACCGCCGAGACCGCCCGCACCGCATGACTGTCATAAGGGAAGAGATGGATTTTCGCGTGCTTGATAATGTGATCCGCCGTCTCGCGGGTCCGGGCCAAAAGAGCTGTGCGCACAGTCTCGCGCTCCTCGTCGGACAGCTCATTGTAAAGCCAGTCATAGCCCCACGCCAAAGCCACATTGACCCGAAACGCCCACTCATCTGTGTAGCTGCGCGATGTGGTGCCCGCAGGGTTCCAAGAGGCGGCCTCCAACAGCCACTCTTTGGCCCGCGCCAACATCGCCGCGTCACCGGTCACATGACCGCCAATGGCCAAATGCCGAATGGCATAAATCAACTCTTGGCAATCAATATAGGTTTGCCGCCAAATCGGCGCGACCCGCTTGTGATCCGGGTAACCGGCAGGCTCACCCATCACATCACGCGCCATCCACGGCTGCACGGACTTCTCTAAAAACACATCCCACGCACAATAACTGGCGTCTTTGGCGACCGCCTTTTTGAAAGCGCCCAACTCCTTGGGCCCAAGCCACAAACGCGGATGGGCCAGATCAACAGCCGCAAACCGGCCCGCACGCGGACCAAGCGGCGTCTTCGGCAAATCATCGGTAATCGTGAACCGGCGCGGCGTGCTCCACTCGGTAATGGGCGCCTTAGTCTCAGGCGACCATACCGCATAAGACCAATGGTAATCCCCCGCCTCAAACACCGTGTCGGGGGTGAAAAAATTCAACGGAATATCCGTAAACTCAACCGCGTCCTTGAAGGACGGATCGGTGGCAACCCGCAACACATAAACGGCCTCATCCTCGATCACCGGCAACCACGTAAAACGCGGCGGGTTCTCAAACACCTCTGCACCGTCTGGCCCGTAGGCAATGTTCAGACGACCCGCACGAGGTTGGTCAAGCGAAAGGATAGGCGCAGATGTTGAGCCGGTTGGCGACATATCTCAAAGTCCTGAAGAAATGGCAGACTGAGGCGACATAAAACACATGCCGCCTCAGCCCACCGGGAGAGTTAATTACTGGCCGTACTGACGGTCATATGCAGACTGCATCACTGCAACCACATCGTTGAACCCCTGCCGGTCAAGATCGGCAAGATAGTCGTCCCACTCCGCCTCGACATCACCAGTGCCCAACAACCAGGCCTGCTGACGCTCCAGCATATAGGTGCGGATCGAAGACCAGTATTTGTCAAAAACGCTTTGCTCTTCTTCGTTGAACGCCACGCCCAGGAACTGATCCACCAGATAATCGCCCTCGTCGTAAAGCGCGATACCGGCCAATGCGATCTCATTGGTCCACTGGATCTCGTAACGGTAATCCTGCCAATAGCCACGCTGGATTTGCGCACCAATGTCATACATTTGGCTGTTCACCGCACGCTCGCCGCTGACGATCTCAGGCTTGTAGATCGGCTCACCGTCGACCATATCCCAATGCACACCCTCAACACCGAAGTTCGACAAGTTGCGACCTTCTGGCGTGAAGAAGAAATCGAAATATTTGATCGTCTCGACCGGATGCTCGTTTTGGTAGCTGATCGCCCATCCATCAGGCTTGATCGGGATCCGGCGATGCTCTTCCATGCGCACACCCGAGACCGATTCAGGCGGGATCATGGCTGCAAACTCAAAGCCCTCAACCGTGTCCGCCAGCTTGGTGTTATACCCGGCTGTCGAGGCAAACCAGTCATGGGTCATACCGCCAAGATTTTCACCCAGAAGATAATCGCGCGAACTGGACCCGCGTGTGAACACCTCAGGGTCAATCAACCCTTCCGCATACCACTTGGCCAGATTCTTGATGCCGATCTTGTAGTTTTCCTGCGCGTAACCGTGCTGGATTTTGCCGTCCTGCACCAAGAAATCATGATAGGTGTCCGATCCCGATGTGCGCGCATCCCAAAGGGTCACAAGACGCGGGAATTCCTCCCAGTTGCGGGCAAAGAACGGCACTTCGTCCTTCTCGCCATTGCCGTTGGGATCACCATCACGGAAGGCTTTGAGGGTCTCATAAACCTCGTCCACATTTTGCGGCTGGGGCAAACCAAGCGCATCAAGCCAATCCTGACGGATAAAATAGGCCCGGCCATATTTGCCATCGGGCAGATACGGAATGTAATACATGTTCCCGTCCGCCGCCGAGATCGCCTGGCGCAGCTCAGGGCGCGCGTCAAAGAACGCCTTCATGTTGGGCGCATGCTCATCAATCAGATCGTTGAGCGGGACAAACGCACCCTCGGGGCCGTATTTGTTGACGTTGTTCTTGAGCAGATGACCGCCCACGATATCGGGCAAATCACCACCGGCCAGAAGCAGGTTGAACGCCTCAAGACTGTCTTTGACATTGCTGCCTGCGGTGGCGTCTTTGAGGTGAATACCTGTCATCTCACGGGCAGCCAGCTCCACCGGCCATGTCTCGTCATAAGACTGCTTGCGGGGCCAATGCAGGTGGACTGTCAGTTCAAGCGGCTCATCCACAATCTGTAGATGACCATCCGCGAATGCGGGGGCCGTAAAGGCGGTTGTGGCCAAAGCCGCCGCCATAAGTGTTAGACGTCGCATAAGTTTCCTCCCTTGATGCGTTTCGAGTTTCATTCCTTGACCCCTCCCAAAAGTATGCCTTTGTTGAAGTATTTTTGCAGGAAAGGGTACACGAGCAATACCGGGATGATCGAACACACAATGATCGCGGCACTGACGGTCTCAAACGAATACGCCGCATCCACCAGCGTACTCGAAAATTCTTCATCATCTTGCAACTCCGAGATGATGAACCGCAGCCAAACCTGAAGCGGCACCTTGTCATCATCCTTGAGCAACACCATCGCCCAGAAAAAGCCGTTCCAGCGCGACACGATGCAAAACAAAGCAACCGTGGCAATGGCAGGCTTGGACAGGGGCAAATAAACTTTCCACAGGACCTGAAATTCATTGGCCCCGTCCATCCGCGCGGCCTCCTCAAAGGATTGCGGGATGTTCTCGAAGAAATTGCGCAACAAAATCAGGTTAAACCCGTTGACCGCAAATCCGATGATGATCCCGAAATAACTGTCCAATAGCCCTAGATCACGCATGTTGAGGAAAAACGGGATCAAACCCGCATTGAACCACATGGTAAACGCCACCATCAGGTTCCAAAACCGCCGCCCGTAAAGCTGCGGACGCGACAGGGCATAGGCTCCGGGGATGATGAACAGCAGGCTCATGATCGTCCCGCCGATGGTGTAGATGAACGTGTTGCGGTAACTGATCCAGAATTGCGGCTCGTTCATCACATAATTATACGCCGCCATCGTGGCATTGATCGGTGTTAGAACAACCTTGCCCGAGGACGCCGCAAAGCCCGAACTGAACGAGACGGCGGCGATGTAAATGAACGGGTAAAGCGTGGACAAAGTGAACAACGTGACCAAAAACATGTTCAGCCAAACGAATGTTTTGTCGCCCCGCGAATAAAGGTTCATGTTCATGCGCGCCTCACCATAGCGATGTCCGTGAATAGCGTTTGGATAGGGAATTGGCCGCGATCACCAGAACGAAGGCCACAACCGCGTTGAACAGACCCGCCGCCGCCGCCAGATCATATTGACCACCCTGCAAACCTTGACGGTAAATCCATGTGTTGACCACATCCGCGGTTTCAAACGTGGCAGGCTGATAAAGCAAAATGATCATCTCGAAACTCACCTCAAGCAGGTTTCCGATGCGAATGATCAACATGATAATGATGGTGGTCATGATCGACGGCAAGGTGATCTTCCACATCATCTGCCAGCGCGACGCCCCGTCCACCACAGCACTCTCGTAAAGGGTGGGGCTGACCCCCGCGATGGCCGCCAAATACACGATCGAGGAGAAACCCGCCTCCTGCCAAATGCCCGTTCCAATGAAAATCGGCCGGAACCACTCAGGCTTGGTCAGGAAGTAAATCGGCTCAAATCCAAGCCACGAAATCAGATAATTGATAATGCCTACCGACGGTGAAAACGCCGTAATCACGATACCCGCAATAATCACTGATGAGATAAAATGCGGCAAATACACAATCGTCTGCGCGGTTTTCTTGAAAGTCTTGTGCAAAATCTCGTTGAACATCAGCGCCAACAATATGGGCACCGGAAAACCAAACAACAGACTGAACGCAGAGATAATGACGGTGTTTTTAACCGCCCGAACAAACTGATCACTGCCAAATAGCGTGTGGAAATGCTCCAAACCAACCCAAGGGCTGGCCGCAATCCCGCGGAAAATACTGTAATCCTTGAAGGCGATTTGCAGCCCGTACATGGGCTTATACAAAAACAGCAATAGCCATATGACCGTCGGCGCCAACATCAGATAAAGCTGCCAGTCCCGCCTCAGGACAAAAAGCACACGCTGAAATCTGGTCTCGTCTGGCAAGGCTCAGCTTCCCCCCTGATAACTGGTGGCCGGATGACCGAACGCCCGACCGGTCTTGCCGTCAAACACCTTGATCGTTTCCGGCCCGGCCCAAAACTGGGTCACCTGATTGAGATGCTCAACATCGCCGCCGGTCTCCGCCTTGATGATAAACGGATTGCCGGCAAGCGTCGTGTGCAACAACGCCTCGGAGCCCAACGTCTCCACCAAATCAAGCTCAACGGATATCGCATCCGCGCCCGCAGGCTCTATTTTCGCGTGCTCCGGCCTGATCCCGATGGTGACTTTCTCACCAACCCGGCTGGACAACTCATCAAGCTTGGGAAGCGCAATCGACTGACCGGCAAATGTGGCCCGCGGCGCGTCCGCACCGCCCTCCACAATCGCTTCAATCTGGTTCATGGGCGGGGAGCCGATAAAACCGGCTACAAATGTATTCACAGGGTTCAAAAACAAATCCATCGGCGTGCCGATCTGCTCGATGTGACCATCTTGCATGACCACAATGCGGTCGGCCAACGTCATCGCCTCGACCTGATCATGGGTCACATAAACGCTGGTCACCCCAAGACGCTTGTGCAACCGCTTTATCTCCGCGCGCATTTGCGTGCGCAACTTGGCGTCCAGATTGGACAATGGCTCATCAAACAAAAACACCTTGGGATGGCGCACAATGGCCCGGCCCATGGCGACCCGCTGACGCTGGCCGCCCGATAGATCCGCAGGCCGCCGGTCCAGATATTCGGTCAGCCCCAAAATCCCCGCAACCTCCTCAATAGAGGCCAAAACCTCCGCCTTGGGGGTCCGCCGGATGCGCAAGCCAAACGCAATATTGTCGGCCACGTTCAAATGCGGATAAAGCGCGTAGTTTTGGAAAACCATCGCCACATCGCGGTCCTTGGGGGCGACCCGGTTGACCACACGGCCATCAATTTCGACCGTCCCGTCCGAGATTTCCTCCAAACCCGCAATCATGCGAAGCGTGGTGGATTTCCCGCAACCAGAGGGTCCAACCAAAACGACAAATTCCTGAGGCTCAACAGTAAGGTCAATCGCGTGGACAACCTCAACGGCGCCGTAACGCTTGACGACTTTGTCCAGAATAACGCCAGACATACTTCCTCCCAAGAAGATGCAACCGGCCGCTTGTTTCGGGGCTCTAATTGCAGAATTTCAATAACTGGTATACTAGTATGTACGATTCGACAACCGATTTCTAACAACGGTTGCAAAAGGGAGGGGCAACCCGATGAAAATAACCAACATCAAAATCACACCAATCGCTATCCCGGACGTGCCGCTGGCCAATACCAAAGGCGTGCACCAAGGCGTGTTTTTGCGCGCGATAATCGAAATGGAAACCGACAATGGCCATGTGGGTCTGGGCGAGGCTTACGGCGCCAAACGCACATTGGCCGGTCTGCGCAAACTGGCCCCCGATCTGATCGGACTTGATCCGATGGACCTGCATGACCTGCGCCGCCGGGCGGAGGCATCCTTGAAGAACGACGGCGGTGTAAACGCGCCCACAGCGCTGGCGGATCACAAAGTGATGGACGTGGCCTATTCCGCCTTCGAAATCGCCTGCCTCGACATTCAGGGCAAACATTTTGGCTGCCCCATGTATGACCTGTTGGGCGGGGCAGTGCGCAAAACCATCCCGTTTAGCGCCTATTTGTTCTTCAAGTTCAAAAAGCTGCCCCAGTATCCCGGCCCCGATATCTACGGCGAGGTGATGACCCCGGACGCTTTGGTGGACCAGGCCCGCGATCTGGTCACCACCCACGGGTTCAAGTCTCTCAAACTCAAAGGCGGTGTGCTCGACCCGGATCAGGAAATCGAGACCATGCTCAAACTGCGCGATGCGTTTCCCGATCACGGGCTGCGCATTGACCCGATGGGCGCATGGACTGTGCCCACCGCCAAACGGGTGTGCGACGCCCTTGGCGACACGCTGGAATATCTCGAAGATCCGGTGAAAGGCATGGACGCCATGGCCGAGCTGTCCGCGCTGATCGACATACCGCTGGCCACCAATTTGGTTGTGGTCGAGTTTGAGCAGATTTTCGAGGCCGTCAGGAAAGACGCCGTGCAGATCATCCTGTCAGATCACCACTATTGGCGCGGCGCGCGCGGGGCCATGCATCTGGGCGAGATGTGCCGGGCCTCAAACCTCGGCGTGTCGATGCACTCCAACTCCCATCTTGGCATCAGTCTGGCCGCCATGTGCCATGTGGCCGCCGCCACCCCCAACCTGACCTATGATTGCGACACCCACTACCCGTGGTGCAAACACGAGATCGTAAAAGGCGGCCGCCGGGTGTTCAAAAATGGCTGTCTGGATGTGCCCGAGGGCGACGGTCTGGGCGTGGAACTGGACACAGACGCGGTCGCGGAACTGCACGATCTTTACAATTCCGCCCAAGTGCAGGACCGCGATGATACCGATGAAATGCTGAAATATATCCCCGATTACGTGCGGGTTGTTCCAAGATGGTAACCCCCCGCCCAAAGGGGTGATCCGGCCTCCACGCGGATGGGGCCGGATCTGCGCCGGATCTACAAAAAGTCGTCCCGGCGCGGTGCAAACGTATCGACCAAACTGCCCGCCTCCAAACAGGTGCAACCATGCACCACATTGGACGGTATGATCGCGGATTGACCGGTCTCCAGCCGCAAGACCTCATCCCCGACGGTGAAGTCAAACGTGCCCGAGGCCACATAAGTGGTCTGAACATGAACGTGATTGTGCAAAGCCCCGACCGCACCGGTCTCAAAGGCAAACTCAACAGTCATAGCCTCGGGAAGCTCCGCAAGAATACGGCGACGCACGCCCGGATCGGTGTTTACCCACCCGTGATCGGTTTCTTTTGTCTGGCTCATTTTTCAGCTAAGTCCCATCAAAGTTG
Source organism: uncultured Paracoccaceae bacterium (assembly GCA_937920555.1). Taxonomy (GTDB): domain Bacteria; phylum Pseudomonadota; class Alphaproteobacteria; order Rhodobacterales; family Rhodobacteraceae; genus CAKZTM01. The sequence continues at coordinate 23,890 of CAKZTM010000057.1, forward strand.
TTTTGTGGAGAGTATTCTAGTATGGTAAAATCGTCAAGAAACGGAGCGCTGACAGACATGAGCCAGATTAACACGGCAGCTGAAAGGCGAACCAGCGCGGATGACGTCTACGACCACCTCTATGGCCAGATCGTCTCCTTGCGCATCCTTCCCGGCACAAAAATGTCCGAAGTTGAAATCGCCCGCCAGTTCGATGTCTCCCGGCAGCCCGTGCGCGAGGCGTTTATCCGGCTGGGCAATCTGGGCCTGCTGCTGATCCGGCCTCAGAAAGCCACCGTGGTCCGCAAGTTTTCCCGCAAAGGCATCGCCAATGCGCGGTTCGTGCGCACCGCCATCGAAATCGAAATGCTGCGTCAGGCCTGCATCTTGGCCGACACCCGCTACCACCTCAAGATAGAGAAAAACCTGACCCTCCAAGAGCAAGCCATCGCCCGCGATGATGCCGATGCCTTCCACGAACTGGACTACGAATACCACCGGATGCTGTGTCAGGCGGCTGATTGCGAATTTGCCTTCCAGGCGATTGCCGACAACAAGGCGCAAGTGGACCGCCTTTGCATGCTCAGCTTGTCCAACAAGGACGAAATGCAGGTGCTGCTCGGGGATCACCGGGAAATGTTCGAGGCTTTGAAAAACCAGGACCAAGAACGCATCGTGGCGGCTATCCGGCTCCACCTTGGCCGGTTGGATGCAACCGTGGAAGCGATCAAAGCCAAACACGAAAACTATTTCGAGGATTAAACCGGAACGCTCCAAATTCCGCCTCGGCCACGCCCGGCCGCGCAACCCACCACTGCGCCATGCCAAGACGTGATCTTGGCATCCAGTAACTCAGCCCGCTCCGCAAACCGCCACCACTCAGGCGCGCACCCAAAAAAAAGGGCCGAGCGTAAGCCCAGCCGCAAACATCACAATCCACCGATTGCCTTAATCGGCGCGGTGCACCCGCTCCCGGCGCTCATGGCGCTCTTGAGCCTCCAGCGACAAGGTCGCAATCGGCCGCGCGTCAAGCCGCTTGAGGGAAATCGGCTCGCCGGTCACCT
>CAKZTM010000058.1 GCA_937920555.1 uncultured Paracoccaceae bacterium
GGGCATCCTTCGGGTGCCCGAGAAGCTTGTGTTTGCGGGTTCTAACCACGGATATACCGTTTTGACGCATCAAGCGCCCGACACTGCGGTGCCCAACATTCAAACCAATCTCCTTCAGCTCTTCGGTCATTCTGGGCCTGCAATAGCTCCCCAAACTGAGACGGGATTGTTCTTTGATGTGTGCCAACGTGACCAGATCAGATCGCTGCCTGCGGCTGGCTGGGCGGTTGCGGAACGTCCGTAGCCCTCGCGTGCTGACGCCGACAACATCGCATAACCGTTTGGCTGGGAAGTGGCCGCTCTCTTCTTCCCCTCTCGGGCTCATGCTGCGCATGACCCTGCCGGGCAGTGGATAAACCTAAATCTGATTGCTTTAGGCCCGCCAAGAACTGGGTGGCCTTTTTTTGATCTCCCTCTCCTCCTTGAGGATACGGTTCTCACGTCGAAGCCGCTCATTCTCTTTGGCCAGGTCTAAATCCTCTTGTGAAACCACGTTCGTGTCTCGATGTGCTGTGATCCATTTGTTCAGCTTCGACATGCCAGCGCCTAGATCGTCAGCCACTTGCTTGCGCGTCAGCCCACTGGTCAGCGCAATACGCACCGCATCTTGGCGAAATTCGTCCGTTCGTTTCAGTCCCATAGTCAGTCTCCTTTGTTGCAGTAAATGCTATCAAAGGAGCAGCATCAAACTGCGACAGGTCCATGTCTTGGGTCAGTATCTCGCGAGCTATAGTTTCCATATGAACGAACATCTCGATTGGCCATCGAACCAAAAGTTCATAACTTAGTTGGGGTCGGTCCATTTCTCTGGGGGTCAACCCATAAGGCTTTGCTGAGAACTACGCTCCTCAATGGATCTTTTTTGTCAGAGTGCCGTCGGAACCTTTGAAAATCCTACAAGCGCGGTGCTAGTAGCGCCGAAGTCCTTCATATCAGTAGCTGGGAATGCAGCAAGATCACTGCATTCCCCAAATCGCTTATTTAGCCATGGCGTTTTTGATCATGCCGACGACGGCCATTACGATACCGCCACCGACACCGCCTGATGCTACGGAGCCGATAAGCGAACCAATGTCTAGTCCACCGCCCACAGCCGCGTCAGTCGCCGCTGCTCCACCGCCCAACAGTCCGCCTAACAGCGTGCCGCCCAAACCGCCGCCGACGATCCCGGAAAGCGAGTTGCCAAGCATGCCAAGGTTCAAGTTTTTCAGCAGGCCACCGGCCGCGTTTCCGCCTACAGCACCTGCAATAAGTTGTATAATAAGTTCCATCAGTTTCCCCTCTTTTTGTGGCACCACGTTTTGTGACGCATGGGCTGTCTAAGGCTAAATTGACGCAAAGGTAAGGGGAATTATTACTGGGGTTTCCCGCTTCTATCCATGATCACGCATCAAACGCGACTTTTGACGGTCCCAATCTCGCTTCTTCTCTGTTTGACGTTTGTCGGAAATATTTTTGCCTTTTCCCAGCCCGATCAAAAGCTTCACGCGGCCCTTATCGTTGAAATACATCTTCAGCGGCACAAGCGTCATACCCTTTTGGCCCACCGCTCGCCACAACCGCGATATTTCCCGTTTTGAGGCCAACAGCTTGCGTCTGCGCCGCTCCAGATGTGTGAAAATATTGGCTTGCTCATAAGGGGCCACATAGGAGTTGACGAGCCAAAGCTCGGCATCCTTAACCTCTGCATAACTCTCCGCGATATTGGTTTGCCCAACACGCATGGATTTCACCTCCGACCCCTCAAGCATAATACCACACTCAATAGTATCGAGGATCTCATAATTGTAGCGGGCGCGACGGTTGTCCGCGATCATCTTGTTGTTGGGATCGGATTTCTTGTTGGTCATACCGTATCATGTAAGCGCGGATGCAATCCGTGTAAACACGGGGCATCCTGTCGATATGCTCAATCTGTACGGCCCCTGCCTCGTTTATGCGGGCTGCTGTCAAGTGGCCAGAAGATCAAGCGAGCGGATATCGCGTCACGCGGCTGGAGTTCCACATTTGGGAGCTGAGCGGTGGTCCGTGTAGAAGTTCGAGCAGGTCACCAAAGCGTTTATGGCGCACCGCCATGGCGCGTTTTGTGCTTCTGGGTGGTCCCGATTGCGATAATGTCATGAATTTTCTCCTCTTTTGGAGAGAAATTGTGCAAAAATATTTTGACGGGGTTCGCCCGCTTAGAGAGCGCCATTTCACCTAACGTTAACTAGAATCGCGCCATCGCATGAGGATGCCCGACTATAGACGCATCCGATATCCTGGGGTCTCGATTTTCTTCACGGTTTGTTTGGAAGAAGATGGGTCCAATCTTTTGATCCGCGAAATCGACGCGCTAAGATGTGCGTTTCGATCAACTATGGTGGAACGACCTTTTCTGATTGATGCCATTGTAGTCTTGCCGGATCACTTGCACACAGTTTGGACCTTGCCGCTGGGGGATAGCGACTACTCAACTCGATGGGCGGTGATCAAGTCGCGATTTACACAAGCACTTCCACCGGTTCACGATAAACGCCCAAGCCAGATCAAACGCAGTGACGCTGGCATCTGGCAAAGGCAGTACTGGGAGCATCGCATCAAAGATGTAGCAGATTTTGTGCTGCATAAGGACTATTGCCTGACCGATCCGGTGCGACATGGCCTTGTAAAGCGGCCCGAGGAATGGCAACACTCTTCCATCCACAGAGACATTGATCGGCTAAGGCAGGGCTTTCTCGCCGCGGGATAGGATGTATTTAAACACATCTCACAAGAGTATTACCCGCGTATTCGATGAACGTTCTTGTGGATTATCACGACTTAGATGCGCCCCTTATAAACACTGCGATACAATCAAACATCTGGCGGATCACTTCTAACCTAGAGTATTGGGCTCATTCCAAGTGCGGATGAGCGTGACACGGGGCTGAACCTAGTTTGTTAGGCCGGCATGTCGCATAGCGACATCCATTTGCTCCTTGGTTTCCGGCAAAAGGCCAGTCAACGGTGAGCGGACAGCATCGTCACATTTTCCAAGCACCTTTAATCCATACTTTGCGCCGACCAGACCCGGCTCCAAAAAGATCGCCGTGTGAAGCGGCATCAGTCGATCTTGCATCTCCAGAGCTTTTGCAAAGTCTCCAGAATTGAGGGCTTCCTGAAACTCAGAACACAGGCGTGGCGCGACATTTGCGGTGACCGAGATACAGCCCAAGCCGCCATGAGCAGCATGACCGAGCGCTGAGCCATCTTCGCCGGTGAGTTGTAAGAAATCCTTGCCACATGTTTCTCGTTGTAAAGATACCCTCGCGATGTCGCCAGTGGCATCCTTAACCCCAATAATGCGAGGCAGCTTTGATAGCTCCCCCATGGTCACAGGTGTCATGTCAATCACAGAGCGCCCTGGAATGTTGTAAATGATGATCGGTAGATTGCAGCAATCATGCAGCGCTTTGTAATGGGCGATCAGGCCGCGCTGGGTTGGCTTGTTATAATAGGGTGTAACCACCAGCGCCGCCGCAGCGCCAACATTTTCAGCGAACTTCATAAGGTCTATGCTCTCGGCGGTGTTGTTTGATCCTGCGCCTGCAATCACCGGCACTCTGCCTGCAGCCTGCTCGACAACGATGCTGATCACCTCACGATGCTCCTCGTGGCTAAGCGTTGGTGATTCGCCTGTCGTTCCCACTGCAACAAGACCATGAGAGCCTTCCGAGATCTGCCAGTCCACAAGGCTTTTCAGCGCCGTTTTGTCCAACACGCCATTCTTGAACGGCGTGACAAGAGCAGGCATTGAACCTCTGAACATGTTCTTTCTCCGAATAGTAAAAAGAGCACGGACCTACGGTGCTCTGACTGCGAAACAATAGCTTCGAACATCTAGGCAAGCAAGTCGTCACTCTTTGGTATTTCATCAAAATTCACGCCTTAGGCTTACCTGAATATCGATGCTTGTGGGCTGTTGGGAACGTAACGGCAGTATTCCCTTCGGCGCGTCTCAAGAAAACCCAATGTCTCATGGGGCGATGTCTTGCCTGCGTTTTTGCAGTTCGAGCGAACCGGACTAAATGCAGGCCGTCGTTTTTGAGACGTGTGACTGTTTTTCGTGTGACGTCTTGGACGCCCCCCGTGATCTTGCGCAATTTCAAGGCGTCGAAAGCCGTGGGCATAGTCATCCAACTCAAGACCTTTAGCGAAGAGCTCTTCGTTCGCCTTGATTGGTGGTGGAGTAGCCCCCTGAAAGTGGTCCACCAACTGGGGTAGATTGCCCCGTAAATTGGAGGAACAGCGATGGCTGAAAAACGAGAAAAGCCCGAAGAGATTGTATCGAAGCTTCGGCAGGTTGAAGTTCTACAAGGACAAGGTGCGACGATTGCGGAGGCTGTGCACCAGATTTTCCGCGACGTTGCAGCCAAACCGATAGGAGGGATACTAAGCCGCAGTTGTATGCTTAGTAAATGTCCTGGGAGAAAATAATTCGTGATTGAGCAGAAGTATATTTATGCACAGAGTGACTCCTAAACCGGAAGTTACGAAGTCGACCGACCTTATAGTGTTTACGATCGTGAGAGGGCAGCGCCGGTCGCCAGAGCATTCAGTTTGGCATATGCGATCTCGGGATCAACGGCACCATACCCCGCGAAGGTACCAAAGCCACAATCTGAGCCAGCGATCACTCTATCTTCACCGACAATAGAGGTGAAACGCTCAATACGCTGTGCTACCACCTCGGGGTGTTCGACGAAGTTAGTTGTAGTATCGACTACACCTGGAACAAGCACTTTACCGTCCGGTATCTCTGATTTGCGATCTCGAAAAACCGTCCATTCGTGAGCGTGGCGCGGATTTGATGTCTCAAACAAAACATATCGGGCTTTGGCTGACATAAGAGTTGTGAACATCGTATCCATATCTATGTCGCATACATGCGGACCTTCATAATTACCCCAACAAATGTGAATACGGACCTTCTCTTCCGGCACACCCTGAAGCGCATGGTTGAGTGCTTCCACATGAGAGGCTGCAACCTTCACGAATTCCGCGTCAGATAAGTCTTGAAACAACATATGTCGCGACAGAGCCAAATCGGGACAATCAAGCTGCAAATCCAGTCCAGAACTTACGATAGTTTCGTATTCCTCTTTCATGGCTTCAGCCAGAGCTGCCAAATACGCCTCGCGAGTTTTGTAATACTCATTTTGCAAAAAAAGCGAGATCACGCCCGGAGATGCGGCATTCATAAAGCCCCGCTCAACGCCGTGAGCCGCCATACCGGCTTTCAAGTTAGAGATATCCTTTCCTAATTCCCCCTGATCTTTCGACCGAACTTCGCCCGTGCACATCGGGCGCGCATACTGAGGTGTACCTCCCTCGTCGGCCAGTCGTTTTAGAAAAGACGGGAACAACTTTAAGTCACCGGGCGCCTTGCGCGGGCTATCGCCAGAAAACCCAGTGTAGCGGTCCTTCACGTAAGTGGCATAGCTGATCTTGGATGTTTCTCCGTCTGACACGATATCAATTCCCGCTTCAACCTGCCTGCCAACCGTCTCAGCTACGGCGGCGGTCATGTGGGAGTCAAAATCAGCTTGTATGTAGGTTTTCTCTTTCTCTCGGGCGAAGATGTAATCAACTGTTTCTTGTGTGCGCGGTAACGAGCCTACATGCGTGGTCAAAACGGTCATTTTATTTTCCTTTCGTTTCGGCAAGTGGCGCAAGACAAAATCTGGCGGCTAGAAGGTTGGCTCGTCCGCAAGTTCGCTACATCCCGAAACTCTTGAGTACATAATAGCCTTGCAAACCGAACATTATGGCTTTCATTTCTGACTTTACGTCTGGCATTAGACTATCCGTTAGCCCAGCACTGTGCAATCGTATGCAGCGGGCGGGTCGATAACCGCAAATGCAATGGGCGTCAGCGCCCTTAAGCAGGTAGTCAGTTGGGATCGTTTGCCGGCAGCGCACTGTTTGATGTGATCACATACCCCGTTTGGAAACCTAGAACTGAACCAGGCTTGTTTGGATGTTTGGCAGAACCAGAAGGTTATCGAACTCCAAACTCTAGACACACATATGGCCCAACCATATACTTTCAGATCAAAAAATACGCAAAAATTGAAATACCAGCATGTTTTTGTATAGACCATTGTCAAAAAGATATTGGCACCGTTCGGTGCACTTGCGCCACGATAAGGTTCGGGTTGCAAATTCAACCGTGATTTCAGGGAGGAAAACATGAAATCTCTACTTAATTCGGCTCTGGGCCTGACGCTTGGCGTGGCTTTCGCCTCGAGTGCGTCGGCGCAGGATTTGACAATTGCGATCGTGAACAACGGTCACATGATTAATATGCAGAAAGTGGCGGAAGCTTACACTGCAGAGACCGGCGTAAACCTAAACTGGGTTTCGCTGGAAGAAGGCGTCCTGCGCGAGCAGGTCACATCCGACACAGCCACCGGTGGTGGCCAGTACGATATTATCAATATCGGTATGCAGGAAGCTCCAATCTGGGGTGCGGCTGGCTGGATCGAGCCACTCAACTTCGGCGCTGAGTATGATGTTGACGACATGCTTCCAGCAATGCGCAACGGTCTATCCCACGAAGGTACGCTTTACGCGGCACCATTCTACGGCGAGTCCTCCATGGTAATGTACCGTAAAGATCTGACCGATGCTGCTGGCGTTGTAGTTCGTGACAACGACTCTTGGGCAAATATCAAAGGCGCGGCTGCAGCAATGCATGACCCAGACAATGGTGTTTACGGCGCGTGTCTGCGTGGTAAGCCGGGCTGGGGCGACAACATGGCGTTCATCACAACCGTCGTGAACTCATTTGGTGGCGCATGGTTTGACGCTGAGATGCGTCCACAACTTAACTCCGCTGCTTGGAATGAAGCTATCAACTTCTACGTTGATCTTCTGGGCAACTACGGCCCTCCAGGATCTGAGGGTAACTCCTTCAACGAGATTCTCGCTCTTTACAACGAAGGCAAATGCGGCATGTGGATCGACGCCACAATCGCGGCATCTTTCCTCGAAGTAGACGGTGTTGCATACGCTCAATCGCCAAACGCTGGTAACCCAGTTGGTGCAAATTGGCTCTGGGCTTGGGCGATGGCTGTTCCTGCTGGATCACCAAATGCTGACGAAGCGATGAAGTTTATCGAGTGGGCGACATCCAAAGAGTACATCAAGGCTGTTGCGGATCACCCAGAGTTCGGTTGGGGTTCTGTTCCAACAGGTACACGTGCATCTACATATGCATATCCTGAATTCCAGGCGGCTGCTGGCTTTGCAGCGGCTGAAATGGCTGCGATCGAATCAGCGGCACCTGAAGCGACAGACCTGAAGCCATATGTTGGTGTTCAGTTCGCAGCGATCCCTGAATTCCCAGAAGTGGGTTCTGCGGTGGCTCAGGAAATGGCAGCAGCTCTTTCCGGTGCGAAATCCGTCGAGGACGCCTTGGCAGCAGCTCAAGATGCAGCTGACGCGATCATGAAAGAAGCTGGTTACTACGAGTAATTTGCACTGACGACGAGGCCCGGGCGAATCCCGGTCGGGCCTCCTTACCCAAGTAAAACCTTGGTTTGTTCTGGCTTGATAAAGCTATTTTGACCATTTGCTTAGTAGAAGAATATCTTCACCCAGCCCACGACCTCAGCATAGCAAGGGTTTTTGAGCCATGTCCAAACGAACTCTTCCCCGCTTACTGCAAACACCGGCCGTTATTCTATTGCTGGTTTGGATGATCGTGCCGCTCAGCATGACTTTGTTTTTCTCGTTTATCCGCTATGTGCTTAACAGTGCGCGTAGGCCAGAGTGGACAGCGCCGTCATTCGATAATTGGCGCGGTTTTGGCAACTACGAGTACGTCCTGAACAACAAGGACTTCTGGTTCGCCGTCCAGAACTCTATGTTCATTGTGGTCAGCATTCTTGTCATTACAGTTATCCTTGGTCTTGGTATTGCGGTTCTAGTCAACCGAACATTTCCAGGGCGTGGCATTGTGAGGGTGCTTTTGATCTCCCCGTTCTTTGTGATGCCAGCGGTGAACGCGGTGCTTTGGATCAACATGATCCTCGACCCAGTCTTGGGCCTGAATGGCGTTGCGGTCGGAGGTATTAACAACATCGTTGACGGGTTACGAGACTGGCCAGTTTTGGGTGGATTCTTCTCGCTGTGGCCGCAGTTTGAACCGATCTCTTTTCGCGCAACACAGACGTCACCATATGCAGTGATCATGATGGTAGCGTGGCAGTGGACGCCCTTTGCAGTTCTTATTTTTATGACGTCACTTCAGTCGGAAGACGAGTCACAAAAGGAAGCAGCCACGCTCGATGGAGCTAGCGCCTGGTCGCAATTCATCAATCTTACGGTCCCCCATTTAGCGCGACCGATTGCGATTGTGGTTATGATCCAGTCGATCTTTCATCTGTCGCTTTACGCGGAGATCGAGATTGTGAGCCGCGGCAATGGCAACAAGAACCTTCCGTATCTGATTGGCGAGTTTAGTTCGAATAATATTGGTGCGGCGAGTGCGACAGGCATTTTTGCCGTGATCCTGGCGAACATTGTGGCGATTTTCTTGCTGCGTATGGTCGGCAAGAGTTTGATGGATTGAGGGAGATAAGAGCATGGCAATCGTCGCGCGTTCATCAAAATTTAGCAGGATTATGTGGCCTACTGTGGCCTGGATCGTTGCGCTGATTTTCTTTTTCCCCATCTTCTGGATGGTGTTTACCAGCTTCAAGACTGATGCGGATGCGGTAAAACCTGAGTTTCTGTTCTCCTTCAAGCCCACACTTGAGAACTATTTTAATATGACAGAAAATTACGACTATTGGCGCTTTGCGGCCAACTCGGTCATTACTTCAAGCTTCGCCACGATTTTGGCACTGGTGGTTGGGGTTCCTGCGGCTTATGCGATGGCCTTCAATCCTTCGCGCCATACTAAAGATATTTTGGTTTGGATGTTGTCTACCAAGATGCTACCGGCAGCCGCTGTGCTTTATCCTATGACGTTTCTGACAAAGAATATGTTGGGCATTTATGACACTCATTTTTTGGTGATTGTGGTCCTTTGTCTGATAAATCTGCCGATCGTGATTTGGATGCTATTTACCTACTTCAAGGAAATCCCCAAGGAGATCATCGAAGCAGGCAAGATGGACGGCGTGGACACATGGGGCGAGATAAAGGATATTTTGATCCCATTGGCATGGGGCGGAGTCGCGTCAACGGCACTGCTGTGTTTTATCTTCTGCTGGAACGAAGCCTATTGGACCGTTCGTCTGACAACCACGGAAGCGGCCACGCTTTCCAAACTGATTGAGGGCAACCGAGCTCCCGAAGGCCTGTTCTTTGGGCGGTTGTCGGCGGTATCGACCGCGGCCGTAGGGCCGATCATCGTGCTGGGGTGGTTCTGTCAGAAGCAATTGGTGCAAGGCCTGACGTTTGGGGCGGTGAAATGACACCTGACGCGGCTGCGCCAACGGATCTGACCGGCAAGACCTGCATTGTAACTGGTGCAAATGGAGGTATTGGTCTGAGTATCTGCGATCATTTTGCAGCGCTTGGTGCTCAGGTGCTTGCCACTGATGTTGACGATCGCTTTGCAGGTATGGACGCAACCTATCAGCCGTTCGATCTTTTGGACGCTGAGGGACTTCAAGCAGCGCAAGATTGGATTACCAAGGCCGAGCCAGATGTTATGTTCAACAACGCCGCTTTGTTCGACATGGGTAGCGTTCTGCAGGCGGATCTCGTGCAATTTGATCGTCTCTTTGGCGTAAATGTCCGCGCATTCTACGCTCTGATGCAGGCCTCAGCGCAATCGATGATCGCAAAAGGCAAGCAAGGCTCCATCATTAACATGGCCTCGCAGGCCGGCCATCGCGGTGAGGCTTTGGTCGCCCATTATTGTGCCACCAAAGCAGCTGTGATCAGCTACACCCAATCGGCAGCGCTGGCATTGGCCCCACATAAAATACGTGTCAATGCAATCTCTCCGGGAGTGATCGACACGCCGATGTGGAAAACCGTAGATGGGCTCTTTGCCAAGTTTGAGGGTAAGGAAATTGGCCAGAAGAAACGCGAAGTCGGGGAAGCCGTTCCGCTAGGATATATGGGCTCTCCTGAAGATGTAGCCCGTGTGGCCGTTTTTCTGGCATCCCAGCAATCAAGTTATATGACCGCCCAGACCATAGGTGTGGATGGTGGGAACGTGCTGCGCTGATGTCAATTATTCGCCCTGAAATAGAAATTGTTGATCGCACAGTCGATAGCATCATTTATTTGGAGCACGGCTGGCCAAACGATCTATGCCGTTGGCATAGCCACGAAGAATATGAACTACATTTGGTCACAGCTACACGTGGGAAAGCCTTCGTTGGTGACTATATTGGCGACTTTCAGCCCGGTACACTCTACCTGACGGGTCCAAATCTGCCTCATAACTGGATTACCGATGAGGTCTGGAAAGAACCCGTTGAGGTTCGTGATATGTTGGTCCAATTCAGCCAATCCAGCGTCGACCATCTCACGTCTGCGTTTTCTGAGTTTAAAGAGGTGCGCCAGCTTTTGCTAATGGCCCAATCTGGGATTGAGTTTACTGGCTTTAATCCAACCTTTGCTCGGGGTCATTTTGAGTCAATCCGCGACAACAAAGGCCCTGAACGCATCCTCGCATTTATTCGCTTTCTAGTACGCCTGAACGAGCATGCGGAAAAGAAAACCTTGTCCGTTAGTAAAATTAGCCAGCCCGAAGGCGGCAGTCGCCATGCGCGCATCGGTCAGGTGGTGGATTATATTGTTGAAAATTTTGCGGAGGAAATCTCCGTCGAGCGAGCCGCCGAGATAGCAGCTATGAGCCCAGCAACCTTTTCGCGAAATTTTCAACAGGTCACCGGGAACCGGTTTGTCGAATTTGTGAACCGGGTGCGCGTCGGACAGGCATGTGGGATGCTCTATGCTACGGACGAGCCCGTGTCAGCGATCTGCTACGATGTTGGATTCCAGAACCTTGCGAATTTCAACCGCCATTTCTTGAAAATGAAGGAAATGACACCATCGGCTTACCGAGAAACAGCGCGGAAGGAACTCATTCCGTCACAGGAGCGGGCATCTTGAATACCACAACACAGCCTACGGTCTATGAGACCACATATGATCGTGGTTCGTGCTCCGTGGGCATTGTGCACCTTGGATATGGTGCATTCCACCGGGCGCATCAGGCCGTGTTTGTGGATGACTACATGGAAGTTTCAGGCGATCTGAACTGGGGTATTGCGGCGGTTAATTTACGGGGTGAGGAAAACGCCAGTTTTTCAGCAAATTCTCATACGGGCGAAGGCTATGTACTGAAGTCGATTGCGCCAGATGGAGCCACAGAACTCCGCCGGGTACGCAGCCATCTCAAATATATCGATTGGTCGACGGATCAAGCGGTGGCTGAGGCTATCGTGGGTGCTTCGAACGTTCATATGATTACAATCACTGTGACTGAAAGCGGCTACTACACAGACCCCACAGGTGCGCTTAATCCGTCTGATCCAATCATTGCGGCTGAGATTGCGGGGCAGCCAGGCCGTAGCGTTTATGCTTATTTGTCCGCGGCCTTAGCTCATAGGATGGCCACGATCGACAAACCCATCACGGTACTGTGCTGCGATAATATTCGCAGCAACGGAAAAATGTTGCGGAATAATCTTGGCGCTTACCTAACTCACACCGGTCAAATGGATCTGGCGAAATGGGTGGCCTCCAATGTGACCTTCCCGTGTTCTATGGTTGACCGGATCACACCGCGTTCTACGCCAGAGATGCAGCAGGAGATTGAAAAGGTTTTGGGCCCCCAATCAGTGCAGCCGATTACCGCAGAGGCCTTTATGCAGTGGGTCTTGGAGGATAATTTTGCAGGCAAAATGCCGGATTTGGCTCAGGCTGGTGTGACAATCACAAAAGATGTTGACCCTTATGAGGAGGCTAAGATCCGCATCCTCAATGGAGGTCACACATGTCTGAGTTATCTTGCCGCCCTTGAGGGGGTCAAGACCTTTGATGCGGCCATGAGGGTGCCTGAGCTCTTCGAACACTTCTGGGCATACGAGACCGAGGAGGTGCTTCCAGGCCTGACCATCGACCTGCCATTTGATAAACTTGAGTATCTTGGCAGCATCTGTGATCGTTTTAAGAACCGGGCGATTGCCGATACAGTTTCCCGAATCTGCGCAGACGGCCTCGCTAAATTTCCGATTTTCATACGCCCGACTTTAAATGGTTGTCTGGAGCAAGGTATCATGCCTCTGAACGGCATCCGCACGATTGCGAGCTGGTACGTATTTTGCCAACACTCGGCCGCAGGACGCATTTCGTTTGAATACCTGGAGCCTGCTTGGAGCCATTTGCTACCAATGCTCACACCCGATGGTCGAGAAGACTTTATAATGTCGCGCCAGTTATGGGGCGACCTACCTGAAACCTATCCCAACTTTGCCGACGCCCTACGCGCTGGCCTCAACGACATGGAAACAAAATGGCCAGTGTAACGATCCGTGAACTTAAGAAAGCGTATGGCACTACACAAGTCATGCACGGCGTTGATCTTGATATTAACGATGGCGAATTTGTAGTCTTCGTGGGCCCCTCCGGATGTGGCAAGTCGACGCTCCTGCGTATGATTGCCGGTCTGGAAGAAATTACTGACGGCACCGTTGCCATCGGGGACAGTGTTGTGAATGACGTAGCACCCTCCAAACGGGGTGTGGCAATGGTATTCCAAACCTATGCTCTCTACCCGCATATGACCGTCTATAAGAATATGTCCTTCGGTCTTAAACAGGCTAAAACTCCAGCCGATGAGATTGACCGCCGAGTTAAGGCCGCAGCTGAGGTGCTTCAGATCACCGATTATCTGAGCCGCTCACCGCGTAATCTCTCTGGAGGTCAGCGTCAGCGCGTCGCTATTGGCCGGGCCATTGTGCGCGATCCAGAAGTATTTTTGTTTGATGAACCACTTTCCAATCTTGATGCCGGCCTCCGAGTACAGACTCGACTAGAGATTGCCCGCCTCCACGAGAGGCTTGGTTCCACTATGATCTATGTGACCCATGATCAGGTTGAAGCTATGACATTGGCGGATAAAATCGTCGTTCTACGTGATGGAAGGGTCGAACAGGTGGGGTCCCCAATTCATCTCTATGAGCAGCCTGATAACACGTTTGTGGCTCAGTTTATTGGTTCGCCAAAAATGAACTTTTTTGAAGGGTCTGACATTGTCGGCAATGCCTCGACCGACATCACTGGTATTCGTCCAGAGCATTTGCGCGAAACGGATGCTGCCAATGCTATGGTGAGCGGTAAATTAGAGTTGATTGAGCAGCTGGGCGAATATGCCTTGGTTCATTTGACTACCTCGAGTGGCGCTGAATTCATCGCTAAAATGGAGCATCCGCCGTCAGTTGGAAAGGGTGATACCCTACATTTCAACGCATCGCAGCAACTTATCCACAAATTTGATAAGCAGTCCGGTCAAAGACGTACTTAACTGTCTCAAGCGCTAAGGCGGGTCCGCAGGCAAGCAGGATTTACCATCCAGTACTTGGGCATGGACGATGCAATATCAAACATATGACCTGAGACCCAAGTCTCCTCCGGATCTTTTGTAGAATCCTTGTTTGATTTCTGACCTCATGCGGCCTGCATTTGCAATGTCATTTTGGCCACAAATTCGTTTGGGGTGAGATTGCCCAACGATGAGTGTGGCCGGTTTTGATTGTAGTCTTCCTTTCATTTACTGATTTCTGATCGGGCTTCGTTGAGCGATGAGAAAAGCGTTTCATTCAAACACTCATCTCTGAAGCTGCCATTGAAGCTTTCGACAAACGCGTTTTGCTGGGGCTTTCCTGGAGCAATGTAATGCCAATCGACCTTCGTCTTCTGACACCATTTGAGCACCGCTGAACTGGTCATTTCGGTGCCGTTGTCGGAAACGATCATCTTTGGCATTCCGCGCATTTGTATGATTGCGTCCAGCTCGCGCGTCAGCCGTTTTCCCGATAGCGATGTGTCTGGGATAAGCGCTAGGCACTCCGGGCTGAAATCATCCACTATGGCCAGAACACGAAACCTGCGCCCATCTGTGAAACCATCAGACACGAAGTCCAAGGACCAACGTTCATTGATGGCTTCAGGCACCACCATCGGCCTGCGCGTCCCCAATGCGCGCTTTCTACCGCCCCGTTTGCGCACCTGAAGGCCTTCTTCACGGTAAAGACGCCTGAGTTTCTTTAGGTTCATGTGAATACCCTGACGCTCCAGCATGATGTGGATGCGCCGATAACCAAACCGACGCCGCTCTGAGGCAACCTCTTTCATGGCTTTGCGCAGGCCAGCATCATCTGGCCGGATGCTGCGATAACGCACACTCGATCTGTCAACTTCCAACACATTACACGCCCGCCCCCTCTCGGCAGCATGCTTTGCATGCGCCTGCCGGGCAGCGGCATGGCTCACACCGTGCTGGTCGCACAGATGAACCACCGCTCTCTGCTTCTCAGCAGGCGTTACCACTTTCGCGAGGCAACATCCTTAAGCATGGCGTTGTCCAACATCTGTTCAGCCAGCAGTTTCTTGAGCTTTGAATTCTCGGATTCCAACGCCTTCAGCTTCTTCGCATCCGAAACATCCACTCTCGATCAATGCTTCGCATTAATCTGCCGTGCAGCGCATCCCGCCGAACTTCGATTTGTACTTGTAGAACGACGCCGTGCTGATCCCGTGCTTGCGACAAACCTCAGCGGTCGGCACTCCGCTTTCCTGCTCTTTGATCATCCCGATGATCTGCTCTTCAGTGAACCGTGATTTCTTCATTATCCGTCTCCAATGCGTTGAACGGATCCTACTCAAAAATGGAGGAAGTTTAAGGGCTCAGGTCACATAACCTATAGCGGTCGCTCATTTTCGCATAGGCGACATCATTGCGATACGGATGAATGCACGCTCCATCAATGCCATAGGTGGGTGATTGGCAGAGGATCTTAAAGATAAATCGGTGTTCATCAAAACACTAATGGCGTCCTCCAAAGAATGCATACCCCAACCGCGTATTTGTCGCATCATCTTGTCTCTGCGTGGGCCGAAAACCGGCGGCCGCAAACGCGACATTCCCGTATCGGGTCCACCAGGGTTGGCGGCCGCTTGGTGCAGCTGCTTGAAGTGACGCGTCGCAAAGATACACAAGGTTGTAGGGTTAACTCCCTGAGCGCTCAGACGGGACAATTGGGGGCCAATGTCTGCGACAACCCCTTCGGCGGCTGCATGGATAATATCATCTGTCTCCGCTTCGGTTGAGACTGGGGCGCAGGCCTCGACATCGGTTTGGCAAAGCGGTTGGGTCGCATCGCCAACATAGAGTGAGCATTTCTCGATCAGTTGACGGAAATCTCCGGGATCCATGGTTCGGGCGTATTCAAACAGAATTGTCTTAGCATCTTGATCTGCGTTGAGCTTTGCGCGAGCAAGCGCATCTTCAACAGTCGCGCGGGATGGTGGTTCTGCATAAATACCAATGGCCGCGGCATTGGGTGCGGCTTCTGCCAGTTTTCGCAAAGCAGAGCCTTTGCTCAGATTGCCCGCTTCCGCCACGATGATCGCATCACCGTCCTGCCAGTTGCTCAACGCATCTTTGAAAATTGGCGCCAAATTATCGGTTGCGCCGTCGATCAAAACCCCCCGAGCGCCGGGAAAGAAACCTATCGCTTTCACGGCGTCTTGAAGTGCGGCGGGCTCGGACCTTAACTCTGCGCCCGTCATCCGCGTCAACCGCATTTCCTCGTCAGCTGTATCCCCAAGATGGCGCTTGAGAAAATCTTGTCGGATCAAAGAGCTGCGCATTGCGTCGGGCCCAAAGAGCAAAATAAGCGCTGTACCCGGCTTTGGCGATTTAAGAAAAGAGGAAGCGTCGCGGGATGTGATTTTCATGCCAACCAACGATCTGCCGAAGCGGTTATGCGGGTGGCAATTTGTTCCGCCAAAGCATTGGCAAGCCTCTCTCTTGCGTCGCGCTCAGCCACGCTTGTGGCGTAAGCAGATGCAGTTGCAGAATAGGCCGCAAAAGCTCGTACATTACCGGTCAAAACCGTATTACTTGAAGCTAACTGACGAAGTTGGAATTGAGCGGTTCCAGTAAGCGAATACCGCGTAATTTCGTTCTCCTGATTGATCGCAAGTTCACGGCTGGCGGTTTTGATCTGAACGCTAAGCTGATGGGTCGCGTCGTTGGGAGGTCCAAGACGTCCCGATAAGCGCTCTCGAAGTTTGTATCCCATAAGGCCATCAATTTGCGCTACATCAATTTGGCCGCGGGCGGCAGACGCAGAAGTACCGCCGCCGTAAAGAGGCGCAAATCCACACGCACCGATGGTCCAAACACCCATCAACCCGAGAATTTTTCGGCGGCTACACGACAACATTCACAATACGTCCCGGGACAACGATGACTTTTTTAGCAGGTCCACCGTCAAGAAGTTTAATCACATGCGGATCGGCCAGAGCCAGTTTTTCAACTTCATCCTTGGGCATGTCGGCGGCGACCTGAATTTCGGAGCGGCGCTTGCCGTTGACCTGAATGGGCAGCGTCACGGTATTTTCCACAAGCAATGTCGGATCGGCTTTTGGCCATGGAGCTTGTGAGGCAAGGCCTTCCCCGCCCAGAGTGGCCCAGACCTCTTCGGCCAGATGCGGGGTCATAGGAACCATCAGGATCGCCATGATTTTCATGGCAGCCTGTTTTGTAGAATTGGAAGCTTTCGATTTCGCGATCGTATTTGTGAACTCGTAGAGTTTGGCGACGGATTTGTTGAACTGAAAATCCTCTATGCCCGCAGTCACATCTGTAATTGCATGGGCAGTTGCTTTTTGCAGGGCGAGCGTCTCCTCGGCTGCCCCTGCCAGGGCGACCTCCTCATCGCCATCTCGAACTTCGTCCGTGATGCGCCACACCCGCTGAAGGTGTTTCCAAGCGGCCTCTGCCCCGGCTGCGGTCCATTCCACGTCACGCTCAGGCGGGCTGTCGGACATAACGAACCACCGGGCGGTGTCCGCACCGTATTGATCGATGATATCCATTGGGTCGATGACGTTCTTTTTTGATTTCGACATTTTGATCACCGGACCGACCGTAATCACCGTGCCGTCTTTCAGCTTTGCTTCCGTACCGGTTCGGATCACATCCTCGGGTGGATAATAGATCGTCCGCGCACCGTCCTTTGTCGAATATGTCTCGTGCGTGACCATCCCTTGGGTGAAGAGCGCGTTAAACGGCTCCTCGCAGCCTTGCGGTAGATGGCCAGTCTTACGCATGGCACGGGCAAAGAAGCGGGAGTAGAGAAGGTGCAGGATCGCGTGCTCAACCCCGCCAATATACTGATCGACGTTCATCCAATAGGACGCTTCATCAATATCAACCGGCGTCTGGGCGTGCGGCGACGTAAATCTGGCGAAATACCAGCTGCTGTCTGCGAACGTGTCCATTGTGTCGGTTTCGCGCTTGGCGGGTTTCTCGCACACCGGGCAGGGCACATCACGCCAAGTGGGGTGACGGTCCAACGGATTACCAGGAACGTCAAACGTAACATCGTCGGGCAACTTAACTGGCAGGTTATCTTTCTTTTCGGGAACCACACCACAATCGTCACAATGAACTACTGGGATCGGACAGCCCCAATAGCGCTGACGGGACACGCCCCAATCGCGCAGACGATAATTGGTCACACCTTTACCAACGCCCTGACCTTCGCAATGAGAAACAGCCAAATCGATAGCATCATTGCCCGTGGTCTGTGCCATTCCGGCAAATCCGTTTACATAGGCCACCGGATCGGTCTTGTTGGGTATGTAAGCCTCGTCGCCGACATCGGGAGCATCCGCACGCTCTTTATAGACATCAATAACTGGCAGATCATATTTACGCGCGAAATCCAGATCGCGTTGATCATGGGCGGGACAACCAAAGATCGCGCCGGTCCCGTAATCCATCAAAATGAAGTTCGCGATGTAAACGGGCAGCTTCCACTCCGCATCAAAAGGATGGGTGACGGTCAGGCCGGTATCGTACCCGATCTTTTCCGCGGTCTCCATTTCAGCCGCAGATGTGCCCATTTTCCGGCATTTGGCATTGAACGCAGCGACCTCTGGATTGCCTTCAAGCGACTTGGCCAGTGGGTGATCTGGTGAGATCGCCGCAAACGAGGCCCCCATAAGAGTGTCGGGTCTGGTGGTGTAAACTTCCAGCTTCTCGAACCCGTCCGCGCCATTCAGATCAAACTCAAATTGAAGTCCACGAGACTTGCCAATCCAGTTGGCCTGCATGATCCGCACTTTCTCGGGCCAGTTCTTGAGGTCGCCCAAGGCATCCAACAGCTCTTCTGAGTATTCGGAGATTTTGAAGAACCACTGGGTCAACTCTTTCCGCTCGACCTCGGCACCGGACCGCCAGCCCTTGCCGTCGATCACCTGCTCGTTGGCCAAAACGGTCATGTCAACTGGATCCCAGTTGACTACGGCGTTTTTGCGGTAGACCAAATCTTTCTCCATCATGTCTATGAACATGGCCTGCTGGTGACCGTAATAGTCCGGATCGCATGTCGCAAATTCACGACTCCAGTCCAGAGAGAAACCAAGTGGCTTCATCTGATCTTTCATGTCGGCGATATTTTGGTAGGTCCATGTGCCCGGATGTACACCCTTTTCCATGGCAGCATTCTCGGCGGGCATGCCAAACGCGTCCCACCCCATCGGATGAAGCACATTATACCCGCATGCCGACTTATAGCGAGCGACC
Organism: uncultured Paracoccaceae bacterium; assembly: GCA_937920555.1. Classification (GTDB taxonomy): domain Bacteria; phylum Pseudomonadota; class Alphaproteobacteria; order Rhodobacterales; family Rhodobacteraceae; genus CAKZTM01. Next base: position 18,818 of record CAKZTM010000058.1, read on the forward strand.
ACGTCGCCCATTGTGTAGTTACGAACATGCCCGATATGAATGCGTCCAGAAGGGTAGGGAAACATCTCCAAGACGTAATACTTCTCCCGGTCGTCACGTACAGCTTCAAAGATGCCATTGTCTGCCCAAACCTTTTGCCATTTGGGTTCCGCAATCCGCGCGTTGTAACGGGACATTATTTACACCTTAATTGTATGCCGATGTAGCTCGGCTTAGAAAAATGAATGAAGGCTTAGCCCTGAACGTCGCGTATCCTAAGCTGTCGGGCACGTGACAAAATGGCATTCTCAACTTCGAGTGATGTGGCCGAAGCCGCGGGAATCTCACGATTACCGGCTCTGCGAAATACCGCGACTTTTAGCGAGGTCGCATCAAGCGCTGCGCCTGCCACGTATATGGTCGCGCGATATTGTTGGGATGATCCGGGCGCCGCCCCCCAACCTGTAACCAAAACCCCGGAGAACGGATCAGCCTGTTCAAGCGGAAGAAATGATAGCGTTTCCAAGGATGCGTTCCAAAGATATTTATTGGCCGCACGGCTGGTTTCACCGACATCGGTCGTACCGCAAGCGATTAAGGCCGAACACAGAACACTAAGTAGAAGACGTCGAATCATAATCTGCCCCAGTTACAGCCGCCGCGCGGCGCGGTTTCAGACCTAAAGGTGTATCGGCAGACAAAAAGCAGAACAAGAGGATTTGCCAATTTGTTACGTGACATTTTCGCAGCTCAATAGTGACAAATATACACAATTTGTAAGTAGCGGCAAACCAAATGGAATAATGAGACCGATGCAGTTTTTGATTGAACCCCTGCCAATTCATGAAGCCTTTGAGGTGGATATAAGAGAAAAGCCCATATTTCGGAGGAGCACGAAGACCACTGTGTCGTTGGTGCATCACAGATTGCAGCTTTTGCCACGGTGAAAATGTGGGGCTTGTAATTCTGAGCGTCTCGGACGATTAAGAAGTCCTCTTGTCCCGGCTAATCGGGCATAGGGTGCACCTTAAGAAACTCCAATCACGAGGGAAAACGATGAAAAACGTTCTCTTTACAACTACAGCACTAGCTGCTCTCGCCGTCGGCGGATCAGCATTCGCAGCTGGACACAGCTCCGGAAACTTCGGCATCGCCGGTTCTACTGACGTCGGTTACAACGACGACGTTGAAGGCGGTATCTTCCAGCAGACTAACATCGACATCAAAGCTTCTAAAGAAACTGGTGCCGGTTACACTATTTCTGGTCACGCGCGTCTCAACCTTGACTGGGACGAAGCCACTGGTGAGTCAACAAGCGTTGAGTTCAAGAACATCGCTGTTGCAACTCCAGTAGGTACACTTGAGTTTGTTGACGATGGCGACGGTAACGGCGCTTCTGATACTTGGTATGCCGACCGCGATGGTATGGCAGTTGACGTCCAGAACCCTGATGGTCTGTCCCAGCTCAAATGGGAAGGCACTGTTGGCGCGTTTGGTTATGCAGTCGATGCATATGACCTCAACAATGGCGTAGATGACGACTTCTCAGTCGGTCTGGGCGGCGACTTCGGTCCTGCTGCTGTTGGCTTCGGTTATGACAACAACTCTTCGGCGGGTGGAAATTCTGCCTTTGCTGTAAGCGCTGACTTTGACGCCGGCATTGCCGACGTTGGCGTGTCTTACGCCGACAACAACGGTAACACATCAATTGGTCTTGTTGCTTCTGCTGAAGTATACACAGGCCTTACACTTGGTGCTTACTACGCCGTGAATGATCCAGCTGATGACGCTTATGGCGTAACAGTTGACTACACGACTGGCGGCTTCACTCTGGCGATCGACTACAACACCGGCGAAGGTGCAATTGTTGATGAGCTTGAGATCGATGCTTCTTACGACCTCGGCAACGGCGTCGTACTTTACGCTGGTCACTCTGACGCCGCTGGCGAAGGATACTACGTAGGCGCACAGATCGAAATTGCTGACGGTATCTCGGCAACTGTTGCGTATTCCGAAGCCGACGAGATCGGTGGACCAGAGTTCAAAGACGGTACATCTGCTTACCTGTCGCTCACATACTAATCTGAGCTTCATAAAGATATTGAGGGAGCGGGCCTACAGGCTCGCTCTTTTCTTTTGGGGTCTGATTTTGTAAGCCCTTCCCCATGTCATTGTCCCAGATCCAATCCCAAATTTCGAAAGCCGCTCAGACGGCTGATCGCGCATCTGCCAACATAAACCTTTTGGCTGTATCCAAAGTTCAACCTCTAGATCGTGTGGTTTCCGTTCTCAATCAAGGTCACCGGCTTTTTGGCGAAAACAGGGTGCAAGAGGCGCAAGAGCGTTGGACCGACTTGTTCCCCCAATACGATGGCATTTCCGTCCATTTGATAGGACCGTTACAAACCAACAAAATCAAACTAGCTTTGGACCTATTTGATGCTATCCATTCTATTGACCGTCCAAAACTTGCGGCGAAACTTGCTAGCGAGATTCAGACTCGCGGCACTTCACCGGAGCTATTCATTCAGATCAATACTGGGGAAGAGCCGCAGAAGGCCGGCTGTCTGCCAGGCGATGCGGATGCCTTCATCGCCGATTGCCGGGCTATGGATTTGCAGATTTCTGGATTAATGGTCATTCCGCCGATTGACCAGGAGCCGTCCTTACATTTCGCATTATTGCGCAAGATTGCAGAGCGTAACGGCCTATCGGGTTTATCGATGGGTATGAGTGCTGATTTTGAGCGCGCGATTGCTCTAGGCGCAACCCACATTCGCGTAGGATCGGCGATTTTTGGGCAACGCATTCCTGCAACTGGGGTCTAGTTAATACGTTCGAGCCTCGTTATCGGCCGAGCGACTACCTTCCTTATTCTACTGTTAACCTTCCCACGCCAAGGCAGCAAACCAAGTATTTTTGGAAAATTCAGCAACTATGGGCGTAATATAACTCGGCTTTTTGAATTCCAGTCGGCCAAAATAGTAGCAAGATGCTTGCGATCAAAGCCGATACAGCCTTCCGTCGGATGCCGAGGTTTACGCCAAACATGAAGAAAAATGGCGCTTCCAACACCCGGTGTAATGGGGCTTCGATTGAAATCGACATCCGCAACAATATCATACATCGGGTCAGGGCGACGCATTCGTTCGAAACTATATCTGCCAATGGGCTTAGGTTTAGGAGTGTTATATTGCGGATCGGCTGGATCGTCCGACCAGATCATTTGTAACCTTATCGGGGTTGCTTGGCCGCGTATACGGTCAGTGCGTATGTAGGTCCGCAAGATTTTGAAGGTCCCCACAGGTGTTATGCCATCGCCTTCGCGTGTCTTCACACCGATTCCGCACCGTCCCACCGAACATGGGAACGAGCGGCCCATGAACCGCGCGCCCCAACGGGTAACGACAAGGTCAGAAAAGGTGGCCACTTTTGGCGGCCTTTGTTTTTAGGTAGGCACTGTTCTCTGCGGTTTGACCAACCAAATGGGGGACCCGTTCCGCCACGCTCAGCCCCGCTTCCTCCATTCGTGCGACTTTGGCAGGATTGTTGGTCATCAATCGGACAGCATCAAAACCCATCTTTTGTAAAATGCGGGCGCCAATCTGAAAGTCCCTTTCGTCATCCTCAAAGCCTAACCTATGATTTGCTTCAACAGTATCAAATCCCTGATCTTGCAAGGCATATGCTCGAAGCTTGTTTGCCAAACCAATGCCGCGGCCTTCCTGATTAAGATATAAGAGCACGCCGGACCCCTCTTGAGCGATGTTTTTCAGCGCCGCGTCCAGCTGAGCACCACAATCGCACTTTCGCGAACCCAAGATATCGCCAGTAAAGCAGGCTGAGTGGAGCCGCGACAAAACAGGCCCATCACGGGCGGGTTCACCGATTTCAACAGCGTAATGCTCCGCAAAACCGGAATCGTGGCTAAAAACATGCACACGCGTATTATTGGCGACTGCTAGTGGCACCCTGGCGGCGGCAACTTGCGTCAAAAGTTGTTGTCCCAAGGACAAATCGCTTAGATCAAGCCGAACGAGGTCCGGGTAGGATGAAGCCGGTCCAATGGGAACGATCACTGCGGTCGGCAACAAATGAGCTTGCTTGCATAAGGCAATGGCCGCTCGCTCCACAGTGACATCTCCACCGCGCAGAGGGGAAAACGGTCCCTTCATGGGATGCGTGAGATCCAAGGAAGGATCAGCCATTCCCCTCAACCATCCAATATCCGCATCGCTGGGCATCCGTAGTCGCGCTAAATCGTCGTCATAAACCATCGCGCGCACGACCGTGGCCCGACGTGAGGTAATGACAATATGCGCAGGCCCAATCGCGCGCAATTCGCTCAATCGCGCGGCGCTCAGGGTCTCTGCAGCGGCAATCAACATCGCCTTTGTACCATGTTCAAGGAGAATGGGTAGTCCCATACGGAGCTCTGAAAGCGCGCGCGCGGTCCGTTCCCAACTGTCAGGCGTGAGCGACAAAGGCCATCCCTTTCGAAATAATCGGTTTCATATTGTTACGACCCTATAGTCCGAACCCGCCAAACTTGAAACAATCGCGGCAAATCCTGCACTAACGCGTGAGTTCACAAATCTGCGACTTGCCTGAAGCCTATCAAACACGACATCAGATAGGAACAAACAACGGGGTATCCCATGAGTAACTTGAAGAAAATTTTGATGGTCGACGATGATCTGGACTTGCGTGAAGCACTCGCGGACCAATTGGTTCTGACCGAGGAGTTTGATGTATTTGAAGCAACTACCGGCGCCGAGGGCCTGATCAAAGCCAAAGAGAGCACCTACGACTTGGTAATCCTCGATGTTGGACTTGAAGATATGGATGGCCGCGAGCTGTGCCGGTTGATGCGCAAACAAGGCGTCAAGTGTCCTGTTCTGATGCTCACAGGCCATACAACTGATGCTGACACCATTTTGGGTCTGGATGCGGGTGCGAACGACTACGTAGCAAAGCCATTTAAATTTCCTGTCCTTCTTGCACGCATCCGCGCGCAGCTCCGCCAGCATGAGCAGTCCGAGGACGCGGTTTTCAATATTGGACCTTATACGTTCAAACCTGCTCAAAAAATGCTGATTGATGAGCAAGAGAAGAAGGTCCGTCTCACAGAGAAAGAAACAAATATTCTCAAATTCCTATACCGCGCCAACGATGGTGTAGTGCCCCGCGATATGCTCCTCCACGAGGTTTGGGGATACAATGCTGGAGTGACCACCCACACATTGGAAACGCATATTTACCGACTGCGCCAGAAGATCGAGCCCGATCCGTCGAATGCACGTCTGTTGGTGACAGAAAGTGGTGGCTACCGGTTGGTGGCATAGCCAAATACGACGATCTTCCCTGTTGAACTGCCCGGTGCACTTTGCGCCGGGTTTTTTTTAACTTGAAGCCAGTTACGCCCCGCGCGAAAGTCCTAGAGCATAGGGGGAGCAAGATGGCGTTTACGATTTGCACTTGGAATATCAATTCGGTTCGTCTGCGTGAGCCAATTGTTTTGGATCTGCTAAAAAATGAAGCGCCAGATGTGCTCTGTCTGCAGGAGGCAAAATCGCCGGTGGAGTTGATCCCCCGCGATAACTTCACAGCATTAGGCTACCGCCACATGGTGGCCCGTGGACAAAAGGGCTACAATGGCGTCGTGATCCTTTCTCGACTACCGTTAGAAGACATTGGACACCGCGATTTTTGCGCAAAGGGCGATGCGCGTCATGTAGCGGCGCGGCTAGAGAACGGCGTCACTATTCACAACTATTACATTCCCGCTGGTGGCGATGAAGCTGACCGCGAAAAGAATGAGAAATTCGGCCACAAACTTGATTTTTTGACCGAGATGAAGGCCTGGTTCAAAGCTGAGCCGCCAAAGAAGAGCATTCTGGTGGGCGACCTTAACATAGCGCCTCGGGAGGATGATGTTTGGAGCCACAAACAGCTTTTAAAGGTGGTTTCCCATACACCCATTGAAGTCGAACATTTGACTGCGGCCCAGGAGGCTGGGAATTGGGTTGATGTGACGCGAAAAGATATTCCCGAAGGTTTGCTCTATTCGTGGTGGTCGTACCGAGCCAAGGACTGGAACGCGGCCGACAAAGGCCGCAGGCTTGATCATGTTTGGGCGACGGCAGATATTGCCCAAGCGTCCCATTCAAGCCGAATTTTGCGCGACGTTAGAGGATGGGAAAAACCATCGGACCATGCGCCAGTCTTCGCAACATTCGATTTGTAAATCACCAAAAGGGCAGAACAAATTGATTGCAAAGCATCTCGACTGGGCTGTTATAGTTCAGAAGATTGGCTGAAGCTCTAACGTTTGTTGTCCGCCTCTGCCTTACGTATATCAAACAAGTCCGACTGAACGCTGTTTCTGATCTTCAAATCATTCAAAATTACGGTGGTGTTCTTACCGGACCGATCCGTGACCACCCATTGACGCAGCTCCACCGGATTGCCGGTAAAAACCATGGTCAGGGTTCCATTGCGCGCGTTTTTGGGGTCCACCGCGATCACCTGTGTCTTCACGCCATCGCTGGAGATGTTTCGTACAACCCCTGAGGATTGTAGGTCAATATTACCTTGAAGCAGAATGTCGAGCGGCGTCTTTCTCAAATCGTAAAGCTGAGCGCCGCGATTAGACTTCTTATCGATCACGCCAAGCGCGCGGCCGTCAGAAATCACCAGACTGTCTGCAGGCGTCGTATATTCATATCTGATTTTACCCGGTTTTTGTATATAGAGCACGCCTTGGGCCAGAGTTTTATCCGGGTTGGCCTGAACGAACTTTGCAGTCGCCGCCTGCATTGAGTTGAGATAAGTGGAGATCTGCGACAAATTAAGTTCCTGAGCGGATACTGAACCTGCCGTCATCCAAAGCGAGATGATCAAAAGAATACGTGTCATGGTTTGCATATAGTCCGTTGGATCAAGATTGTAATGGCATCTAAGCGTATTGACGAATGTTTGAACCCCAAACCGCTTAGGCGTGCCTCAATAAGCTCCTTGCCGCCGCTCAGGCACCAAAACTTCCCGCTTGCCGACGTGATTGGCTTGTGAGACGACCCCTTCATCCTCCATCTGTTCGACCAATTTGGCGGCTTTGTTATAGCCAATAGATAGCTTGCGCTGAATATAGGACGTGGAACATTTCCGATCTTGCGCCACAATTGCGACAGCCTGATCGTAAAGCGCGTCCTCACCCGTGGTATTGCCGCCCAGACCTAGAACCGCATCAATGTCACTGGCCTTCTCATCATCCGGCCCGTCGACCACGCCGCTTACGTATTCTGGCACACCAAGCGATTTGAGATGCGCTACGACTTCCTCAACGGCCTCGTCAGATACAAAAGGTCCGTGAACGCGGGTCACACGTCCACCGCCTGCCATGTAAAGCATGTCGCCCATACCCAAAAGTTGCTCAGCGCCTTGCTCGCCCAGAATAGTACGGCTGTCGATTTTGGAAGTGACTTGAAACGAAATTCGCGTTGGAAAATTGGCTTTGATCGTACCTGTGATCACGTCTACGGACGGACGCTGGGTTGCCATGATCAAGTGAATCCCTGACGCCCGTGCCATTTGCGCCAGTCGCTGAATACAGGCTTCAATTTCCTTGCCCGCCACCATCATCAGGTCGGCCATCTCGTCAACGATTACCACGATATAGGGCATGGTCTCAGGGGTAAAATATTCAGTTTCAAAGATAGGTTCGCCCGTATCTTCATCAAACCCAGTTTGGATCGTGCGGTTGAAATCCTCACCCTTAGCCAGCGCTGCTTTAACGCGGGAATTGTAACCATCAATGTTGCGCACGCCCATTTTGGACATTTTGCGGTAGCGCTCCTCCATCTCGGCCACAACCCATTTTAGCGCGACCACCGCTTTCTTTGGATCGGTCACCACAGGGGATAGAAGATGCGGAATGCCATCATAAACGCTAAGCTCCAGCATCTTTGGATCGATCATGATCATGCGACATTCATCGGGTGACAGCTGGTAGAGAAGCGACAAAATCATGGTATTGATCGCCACAGACTTACCCGAACCTGTTGTACCAGCAATCAGCAAATGGGGCATTTTTGCGAGGTTTGCTACAATCGGCTCACCGGAAATATCCTTCCCCAACGCCAGAGGCAGCTTCATACCTGCGTCTCCGTAAGCAGCATCCGACAGGATTTCCCGTAGCAATACCATTTCGCGTTTGTCGTTTGGGAGTTCGATCCCAATTACCGACCGACCGGGAACCGTCGATACACGTGCTGCAAGAGCCGACATCGATCGGGCAATGTCATCCGAAAGCCCGATGACACGGGAGGCTTTGAGCCCCGCCGCCGGTTCCAGTTCATACATTGTAACAACCGGGCCGGGGCGCACAGAGACAATCTCACCCTTTACGCCGTAGTCATCCAAAACAGTTTCCAACATGCGCGCATTCTCGTTGAGTGCGTCGGAGGACGGTACGTGTCGGGTAATCGTCGATGGGTCTTCCAAAAGAGCGAGCGGCGGCAGGATAAAACCCTCCTTGCTGTCGTCAAAGAGCCTTGGTTGCTCTTCTGCTCGTGCCTTTACGCTCTTACGACGTGGCTTGGCAGGCTCGGTGTGTACCTTCGTGAATGGCTCGGGAGTTTCTTCGCGGTACTCGGGCAAATCCATCAGAGCCTCCGCAATCGGTAGGTCGCGGGTGACACCACCTAAATCTGGCGCTACGTCGCTTTCGTCCATATCCCGGTTGCCGTTGAGTTCCGCGCGCTCACGCGCCGCTACTGCCGCTGTAATACGCGCCATAATAGCCTTGTCCTGATCGGGTTCATTGCCAGTAACCTCAGGCAAATGCGCACGATCTGAAAAATCAGTTTTCCTATGGTCAGTATCTCGGCTGAATCCACGCAGGAGACGATTGCGATAGATCTCAGGTCCGACCTTGTCACTGGCCTCGCGGCGCTTGCTATGCGCAGCTTTTGCGGCAATCGCTGCAGTTGCAGCCGATGCACCTGCAAAGCCCAACGCTTTACCGGCACTGCGAATGGTGGCGCGTGCGCTGTGTGCCGCTAACGCAGCTGCCCAGCGCAACTCGCCGAACGTCACGCCAAGCGAAATTGCCGAGACTACAACTGTGGAGGCCAAAAGAATAAGCGTTACAGTCACCAGCGAAATATTCATCGATAGCGGTAATGCCGTTAAAATTCCGCCTAGAACCGCATCGCCGAACCAGCCACCAAGTCCATAATCATGTGCCCAGCCAGCCAAAGGCGGATGCGCTGCAGCAAAAATGGAAGCCAAAGCAACCGCGAAGGGCGCTAGAATGATACGCGATAAAACCCGCCCTTCACCTTTATGCAAAACAAATCGCAAACCCCAAACACCGGCCAATAGTGGCAAAGACCAACCGGCCCAACCAATCGCACGGTGGATTAAATCAGATGTATAAGCGCCGGGTAAACCCAGCATATTTTGAGCAGGCATGTCCGTTGCATTGAAAAGTCCGGGATCGTTTGGTGAATAACTGATTGCCATAATCGCCAGCAATCCTGCCAAGACCACAAGTAAAATGCCGATTGTTTCCGCACCGCGTTTGGCAATCGCCTCTTTGGTCTGCCGCTCGACAAGCGGCTCTTTAGCTTGGCTATTCATAAACAATGCCATCAAACTTCCCCGTCTCTCACAAACATGCGCGGATGGCTTCTAAGCCAGTCCGCATCTCATTAATTTCCGCTACCAAGGCGACCCGTAAATATCCGGCACCGGGATCGCCCTCAGCCGTGGGGCGACTGAGATAGGCACCGGGAAGAACCCGAACGCCAGTGTTCTTCCAAATCTTCAATGCCATAGCCTCGCCATCCCAAACCGGGAGCCACAAAAAGAAACCGGCGCTAGGTGGATGATATTCGGGAACGTCGCCCATGATCTCATCAACCACGACGTATTTTTCTTGGTATAACTTGCGCGATAAGTTCACATGCCGCTCATCACCCCAAACGGCCTCGGAGACGTGTTGAATCGGCAGGGGCAAGGGCGCACCGGAATAGGCCCGCAACTTTTTCGTTAATGCAATCGTCTTTGGCCCGGCGGCAATGAAACCTGATCGCAGACCAGGCAAGTTGGATCTTTTGGATAGCGAATGAAACACCACCAGCCGCTCGGGGTCAGCTCCAATGTTTTTAGCAACTTCCAAAGCGCCAATAGGCGGCGTATTGCGGTAGACTTCCGAATAGCATTCATCGGCAAAAATTACGAAATCATGCGCTTCTGCCAATCGGAGCAGTTCTGCCCAATACTCAGAGGACGCCACGCCACCCTGCGGATTAGATGGTGAGCAAACGAAAGCAATCGCAACACGGTCCAAAACGTCTTTGGGCAAGTTTGCATAGTCGGGCAAGAACCCTGTCTCTTCATTCGCCGCTACAAACATCGGTTCTGCTTGCGCCATGATCGCACCAACCGAATAGACCTGATAGAAAGGGTTTGGCATCAGGGCTATGGGAACATCTCCCGCCTTGCGTTCAGGCAGCAACGCGAGTGCCGCATTGAACAGACCTTCGCGTGACCCGTTAATTGGAACAACGTGCAGCTCTGGATCAAGCTCCACGTTAAACCTTCGCCCAATCCAACGGGTGATCGAGGATCGCAAACCCGCTGTTCCCTCATTGGGGGGGTACTTGGCGAATTCGCCCGCATGCCGCTCTAATAACTCGCCCACAAAATCGGGCATTGGATGCCGGGGCTCACCAATGGACATGTGAATCACGTTTCCACCGCCCGCATGCTCGTCAAGCAGGGCGCGCATGCGCGGGAAAGCGTATTCCGGCAGGTTTGAAAACCGCTCAGGAAACTGCATATTTGCCTCAATTGTCGGGGTCTGACGCCCCATTTTTCACGACCTTAGCCCAAGGTTGGGAATGGGTCCAGTAAAACGGCTAATTGGCACGAAGAGCATGGTAAATAAACCACCCCTATTTTCGCGTATCGTGGTTGCAATGCAAGGTCTATGACGATCCAGACGGGCACGGATATAGGTGTTGTGGTGATCACTTTTGGTTTGTATGAACTGCTGTTCATCTTGTGATTGTCAAAGCGCCTCGCGCACAAAAACTCAAAGCGGTAGACTGATAGAAGGGTTGCCCAGTGGGGAGTGACTAAAACTGGCCGAATTAGCTGTTTGGATGGAGATTTTGCACTATCCCTCAATCAAGCTCCAATCGACTAGCCTATATCTGCGTAGTCTCACGCAACGGAAATCCGAAATGTACATGGGTATCCCCGTACCGTCGTACGTCGCTGAGACGAAAGCCGTGAGGAAAGGCGATCTGCTTCCCTTCCTCAAGAATTATAAGTGTTTGATCATTAAACCAATTTCCTTGAAGAGCCACTTCAAGGGTTCGCTCTCCCAACCCTTTCCCGTATGGGGGGTCAAGAAAGCAAATATCATAAGGTTCTTCCGTATTCACGCCTAGCTTGGTCGAATCTTTGGGCAACACAGTACATTGCTCCAAGCACTGCAATTGCTCGATATTGTTGTGAATTAATCCAAGCGCTATCTTTGCCTTTTCAACAAAGGTGACATGGCGGGCGCCACGCGATAGGGATTCCAACCCTAGCGCCCCGGTTCCGGCGAAAAGATCGAGAACCCTAGCGCCTTCAAGGTCTGGATAGCGCCCATGTGCCAGCACGTTAAAAAGGCTTTCTCGAACCCGATCCGTTGTCGGTCTTAGATGGGATTTTTCGTCGCCTTTTCCCACACTTCCAAGCGCGTGACGTCGCCATTTTCCACCTACAATTCTCATCTAAACAGCCAGTGTCTTGAGCTCGATCTCAGGATTGGAAATCTCTTCCGGCAGAGGTGACTTGCCGGCTTCAATCCAGCGTTTGCCCATCATGTACGATCGTGGGTCATTCAAAGCATCAACTGCCAGAAGTTCTTTCTTCTTGTAATACCAATGAGATAACGGCCCTGCATTATCGCGCGTTACCACTTTATCATACCCGGTGTTCAGACCGGCAATTTGCAATTTCACGTCGTATTGGTCGGACCAGAACCAAGGTTTGGCCACGTAAGGCGTCGTTCCACCCATAATGGTATCGGCCGCGGCCTCCCCTTGATCAATTGCATTTGGTACACTCTCGAGGCGCAGGCGTCCCCCTTTGTGAGGAAAGGACGTGCAGTCCCCGGCAGCATAAATACTGGGGTCAGATGTCCGGCAAAGTTCATCGACCCAAATACCATTGTCGATTTCCAAGCCAGTCGCTTGAGCCAGATCAATGTCTGGATCAATTCCAATCCCGGCAATTACGAAATCTACTGAAATCTCTTCGGCATTTGTTAGCTTGGCAGCGGTCACTCTGTCGGTCCCGACTAAACGCTCCAATCCAATGCCCTCACGAATATTAACGCCGTTTCTTGAATGGAGCGCGCGGAAAAAATCGGAGGTTTCTGATGCCGCCACCCGTTGTAAAATCCGACCGGCCATCTCGATTAAGGTGACGCGAAGGCCTCGTTTAGAAGCCACCGCTGCCGCCTCAAGCCCAATATATCCACCGCCAATAACTAAAAGGTGACGCGCCTCTACGAATTCCTCGACCATCGCATCAACATCGGCAAGTGTTCTAACCACATAGACCCCGTTTAACCCACCGCCGATCGCTGCAGGCAAGCGTCGGGGTTTAGAGCCGGTGGTCAGTACCAAGTTGTCGTAGGAAAGTTTTTTGTCTCCCAAATCGATCAACTTGGCGGCCCGGTCAATTGAGCGTACGGTCACGCCCGTAAGAAGCTCAATATTTTGATCCGAATAGAAGCTCTCAGGTCGCAAATAAAGCCGCTCCAAAGTCATTTCGCCGGTCAGATAGGTCTTTGAAAGTGGAGGACGCTGATAGGGTGGAACGGGCTCGGTACCGATTAGCGTGATTTCTCCATCATAACCTTTGTTGCGCAACCGAGCGACCAGTGACGCACCGGCTTGCCCTGCACCAATAACAACTGTGTGACCCAATGCTAATCTCCAGATTCATTATGGCCGATGTCGGCCCTGGTCGCTATATACCAACTCAACCAAACCCCGAACAGGATAGAGGATCAAGACCATGGCAATTTCTGTAGGCGACAAACTTCCCAGCGCTACATTGCGTTATATGGGCGCTGACGGCCCAGCGGAAACATCAACAGATGATCTGTGTTCGGGCAAGAAAGTGGTTTTCTTCGGGCTCCCGGGCGCTTTCACAGGCACCTGTACGACAGCGCATTTACCCAGCTTTGTCAGAACAGCCGATAAATTTTCCGCAAAAGGCGTAGATGATATTGTCTGCGTTGCGGTTAATGACGTGTTTGTAATGCAGTCTTGGGCGGAGAGCACTGGTGCTGACAAATCGCCCATTCATATGCTGGCGGATGCAGACAGTAGCTTCACAAAGGCCCTTGGGTTAGAGTTCTCTGCACCTCCGGTGGGTTTGATTGATCGCTCCAAACGTTATGCGATGTTGGTTGAAAACGGTACGGTTTCCGCACTTGAGATTGATGACAATCCGGGCGAATGCACCATTTCGGCAGGCGAGAGCTTTCTAGAGAAGGTCTAACCGGCCAAAGCATCCATTTTTTGAGCGAGCTTTATATCGAGCTCGCTCAACCCTCCAACATCATGGGTTGAGAGGGTCACGCTGACCGTCTTGTACACGTTGAACCATTCTGGATGGTGGTTCCATTTTTCTGCCCATATCGCTGAGCGTGTCATAAAGCCAAATGCGTCGATGAAGTTTTTGAATTGATAAGTCTTTTTGATAGCATCACGGTCTGAATCCACGGCCCAGCCCGCCGCGATCAGTGGCTCCAGATGAGTTATTCTGTCCACCTCGGTCAGCATCCTCATTCTTGTTCCTCCACATTTTCCTTCTTGAATGGGCCATAACTGGTCAACACTTCAATTTCCTCGTCAACTGCGTCTCGCTCCGCGACTAGATATTTCTCAACCGCGTCTGAAAAACTCTCATTAGCCATAAAATGGAGCGAATAAGTGGGAACGGGCAGGTATCCCCGTGCCAGTTTGTGTTGGCCCTGCGCTCCGGCCTCTACCCGAGCCATCTTGTGAGCAATCGCATATTCAATTGCCTGATAATAGCAAACTTCGAAGTGCAGGCATGGATGATGTTCCTGACATCCCCAGTAACGCCCAAAGAGCGTGTCGCGGCCGACTATATTCATGGCGCCGGCAACCCAATGTCCGTCGTGTTCACACATGATAAGCAGAATATCATCGCGCAAGCGCTCATGCGCGATGTGAAAGAACTCTCGCGTTAGATAGGGCGTTCCCCATTTTCGTGCCCCCGTATCTTGATAGAAACCCCAAAAAGCATCCCAATGCTCTTGCTCGATTTGATCTCCACAGAAAAGATGAATATTGCCTCCAAATTTTTGTGCTTGAGCACGTTCTTTGCGGATGTTCTTGCGCTTGCGAGATGAAAGATCATCCAGAAATCCATCAAAGTTGGTGTAGTTTTGATTGATCCAATGGAACTGCTGCCCGGTCCTCTGAAGAAGGTCTGCCTGCGCCCCGCTTACATATTCCTGCTTAGCACAAAAAGTCATGTGAAAGGACGACAACCCATTTTGTTTGGTAAGCTGCATGGCACTTTGTAGCAGGGCCGAAGTCGCCGCCTTCTCAAATCCTGGCGCCGTAAGGATACGACGGCCGGTCACGGGCGTAAATGGAACTGCAGATTGCAGTTTCGGGTAGTATTGCCCGCCCGCTTGATGAAATGCATGTGCCCAGTTGTGGTCGAAAATGTACTCACCTTGGCTATGACTTTTTACATAAAGCGGCATGGCGCCAATAAGCTCCCCGCCAAGACGCGCAACAAGATGCTGCGGCTGCCAACCGGTACCTCGACCAACTGAGCCACTGTCCTCGAAGGCTTTCAGGAATTTATGGGTAGTAAACGGATCAATGGCCCGCCCTTCGACAGCCTCAGGGCATGCACAACGATCCCAGTCCTCGGCTGAAATATCCTGGAGACTTGCCAGAACCGTGATTTCAACGCTCAGATCGTCGGGCATTTTTCAATTCGCTCCTTCAAAGGAGAATATAGGCGTGACCCTATGCGCGTCGAGCCGGTTGATAGCCCTCAAAGGTGATATTATCCGCAACTTTCCGCGCGCGCATCTCATCCTGCGAGCTTCGAACTGTCCAGCACAAGATCGGTAGCCCCGCAGCCTTCAAACGGCCCACCGATGGCTGATCAAGCGCTGCCTTATTGTGAGAAATAAAATCAACAGGGATCGTTTCCGCATCTGGTATACCCGCAAGCTCGCGCCGCCTAGCCTCAGGGACGTTTGGCCAATCTTCGGCTCTGAATGGGTCGGTGACCAGACCCAAAGCTGCCTCGGGAAGGCCTGAGCTTAGCTGCATGATAGCATGAGGGTTGAAAGACATAATCGCCATAGGCCCCGCATATCCCGCAACGGTTTCTGCAATTTGCTCCTGAAACAGCCCGGTGTCTTGGCCCAACCTCATATCTTGGTCCTTAACCTCGATTAGGATTGGTACTTGACCGTTAACCTCGGCCAAAACCTCCGACAACGTTGGGATTGTATCACTAGAACCGGTCAGTTTGATGGTCTGCAGCTCTAAGGTTGGCCGCTCGCGAATTGGTCCCGACATGCCCGTGAGGCGCTCCATCAAATAGTCGTGGAAAACCATGGGTGTTTTGCTCGCCGATGGTTGGACGTCAATTTCTATACCATAACCCTGATCAATGGCTGCTTTAATGGCCTGCATCGAATTCTCAACGATACCGCGACTAGGGTCATGCAAGCCGCGATGTGCAATGGGTGGACCAAGAAAATCGGGATGAAGCCGGCTCATGAAATTTCGAAAATACCTTCGATTTCGACAGCAACACCCAACGGCAGGGATGCAACTCCGACAGCCGCGCGCGCATGTGCGCCACGATCCCCCAAGACCTCACCTAGCAGATCGGATGCGCCGTTTATGACAGCAGGATGATCTTTGAAATCCTGCGTAGAATTTACAAAGCCCGTTAGCTTGACCACCCGGACGAGACGCTCAAGGTCACCACCACATGCGGCTTTCAACTGCGCAAGAAGGGCTAAGGCGCAAGTTGACGCCGCTCTCTGGCCTGTTGTGATATCTGTGTCCTGTCCCAAAGTTCCCAAGATGAGCCCGTTATCGTCGCGAGATATTTGTCCCGAAATAAAAACTAGATTTCCAGCTTGCACAAACGGCACGTAATTGGCGGCTGGGGCGGGCGCATCTGGCAGGACCAGACCAAGCTCGGAGATGCGGGCATCAATGGACTGAGACATTCGGAAATCCCTGCTAGGTTGATTTGTGATCACCCTAGCGTTCCTGTCCGATCAATCAATCAGAATTTGGTCTTCTATTCCTCGCGGAATGCACGGTTGAAATAGTCCATGAAAGGTTGGGTAAGATAGGCCAAAGGCGTTCTGTCATTGGTTCGGATGAAACTTTCAACTGGCATGCCTGGTAGTAGTTCTTGCCCTTCAAGTTTTGCCAATTCGCCATCCTTTGGCAAAATTTCGGCTGAATAGTAGACTTGGCCTGTGACTTCATCTGTGAAGACGTCCGCAGATACTTTCGTTACGACCCCGTCGAGTTCTGGGGTCGTGCGGCTGTTGAACGAAGAGAATACCAATTTTACATCCTGACCCTGATGGACCTGATCGATATGAATGGGCTCGATTCTGCTACTGATTACAAAGGGGCTGTCTTTTGGTACGATATACATCAACGGTTCGGCAGGACGTACAACGGATCGAAGTGCATAAATCGTGGTCCCGTAGACTACGCCAGATGCAGGTGCCCGAACCTCCATACGAGACAGCGTTTCAAGCGTAGACAACCTGCGTTGCTTGAGCTCAATCTCGTTGTATTCTAGGTCGCGCAGCGTTGTTATCGCCTCTTCACGTAGGCTGGATGTCAGCTTCAAAATCTCAATCTCTGTTTCGGCAATCCGACCACGACTTTCGGCGACGGCAGCGGTCAATTCTCCAACTTGACCACGAAGCCGAGCCTCTTCGCGCTGAAGCGCTAGCACACGTGATGCTTGAGCCAATCCCTTGTTGAGCAGCTCCGTCTGATCTTCCAGTTCTTCAAGTAGAAGTTCATTTTGCCGTTTCAACGCTTCCAATTGAGCCTCAGAGCCCTCAATTTGTCGTTCAATTTGGATTTTACGTTCTTCAAGTTGCTCAGCCTCTTTTTCCAAAGAAATCCGCCGCGCCGCGAAAAGTCGCAATTGCCCAGCCTTCAGGTTCTGAATGTCAATCTCCGAGCGTGGGGACATCGTTTCCATATCATCTGGAAACGCTATGCCCTCAAACCCGTCTCTCTCGGCTTCAAGACGCCCACGACGCGCCATTAACTCAAAGAGCTGCCCTTCAATAATCGACAGCTCAGAACGTATGAGCGTGTCGTCAAACCGAACCAAAACAGCACCGGCGTCGACGCTATCTCCATCATCTGCAAGAATTTCGCCCACAACACCGCCTTCTGGGTGTTGGACGACTTGTCGATTAGCCTCAACCTCAATCATACCGCTAGAGACAATCGCGCCTGCGATATTGGCCATTGCCGACCAGCCACCCAAGCCGACGACAAGACAAAACAGGGCAATAAACCCTATGGTCAATTGCTTGGTGGACTTCCACTTGCGGACTGGTTCTTCATTCATGACGTTTTAGCACCTTTGGTGATTGCACCGGCCACCTGGTTGTAGTTTTTCAACTGTTCACGAAGCACTTCGTCGCGCGGGCCGAAGGCTTTGCGCATCCCGCCTTCAACATAAAGGATAAGGTCACACTCAGCGATGGCAGCAGGGCGATGGGCCATGATAATCACAGATTTGTTTTCAGACTTCATTTGCCGGATGGCTTGATTTAACGCCTCCGACCCTATGCTATCTAGATTGGAGTTAGGCTCGTCGAGTACAAGAAGCACCGGGTCGCCGTACATGGCGCGGGCCAAACCAATTCGCTGTTTTTGACCACCGGAAAGACGCCCCGTGCCTGCGGTAATGTTGGTGTCGTAACCGTCGGGCATTTTTAGGATCATATCATGCGCACCGGCCTTTTTTGCCGCTTCAACCACTTGGGCAGGATCCGGTTGCGTTGATAGTCGAGCAATATTCTCTGCAATCGTGCCGTTGAAAAGTGCGACATCTTGCGGCAGGTACCCAATATACTGACCAAGAGCGTCCGGGTCGTAGTTGTCCAAAGAAGCACCATCAAGACGGACTTTACCAGATGCAGGTCGCCAAATACCAAGAATAGCACGGGCCAACGTGGATTTGCCGGCACCTGACGGGCCAATAACACCCATAGCTTGGCCCGGCTCGACGCGAAAAGAGACCATTCGCAGCGTCGCTACTTGTTCTCCCGGAGGCACAACAGTGATTTGCTGACCTTCAAGAATTGCGCGCGGTGCCGGAAGCTCAGTTCTTTCGGGGTCTTCCGGCGTTTTGGCCAGCAGCTCCGACAGCGATTCCCAGCCTTGACGTGCCCGGATGACAAGTGGCCATTGACCAATTGCTTGCTCGACGGGTGACAAAGCGCGGCCAAGTAAGATGGACCCCGCAATCATGGCGCCCGGCGTCATTTCGCCTTGAAGTACGAGATAGGCGCCCAAGCCTAGCATCGCGGATTGCAGAAACAGGCGAAAAGTTTTCGACCCTGTCGAGAAAGTTCCCGTTAGATCCGACGAGGAGATTTGGGATGCCAGCGCCCGATCTCGGGACATGCGCCACCGGGTCAATACAGAACCGCGCATACCCAGACCTTGAATCATCTCGCCTTCTTCGCGAACACTTTCCGCAAACTTGTCGGCGGCGGCCGCCATCCCATTGGCTTCGTTGACAGGCTTGCGTGTTAGTAGCTGGTTAAACATCGTGACAGAGACAAGGATCAAGCCACCTGCAATGGCCAGATAACCCAGCAGCGGGTGAAACAGGAAGATAGCCCCAATAAAGATCGGGACCCAAGGCATATCAAAAACAGCAAATAGTGCAGGTGATGACAAAAGTCGTTGAACCGCTTCCAAATCCCGAAGTCCAGACGCCGGCGCTGATCGCTCCGCTGGAACAACTGATCGCTTCAAAACCGCCTCAAAAACCCGTCGATCAAGTGAAGACTGAAAGTCTGCGCCAACGCGTGCCAGAATTCGTCCGCGTGCGTAGTCCAAGAACCCCATAATAAGGTATAGTACAGCAATCAGAACCACTAGGGCGACCAACGTGGCTTCAGAACGCGACCCAAGAACGCGGTCGTAAACCTGAAGCATGAAAAGTGGCCCGGTCAGCATCAACAGATTCACAAAGAAACTGAAAAGACCTACGGCTAAAAAGCCCCCACGCCCTTTTGCCATTGCACTACGTAATTCCGCGGTGCCCTTATCAAACGAATTAGATGCCATTTTGTGCCTTGATTACTCTTATCTTTAAGTGACCTGTGTCCACGCATGCACGATCAGCACAGACACGCCGAACACAAGTTGACAAAGAGATTACAGTTCTCATTAAGAGGTGCATATGCTTTTGATCTTCTAGCATCCTATCCTAGGATTGAAAGATGGTAAATTTTGGGCGAAAAACCCCTGTGAAAATTAATTATAGAAAGTACCGGGCAGTTGCCAGATATAGCAAATCACATTAGGCGTGTTTTTTCTTATGCCGCCGTGACGTCGATCACATTTCTTGCGGGCTGTGCCTCCAATGAAGAACTCTCGCGTGAATTTAACGATCCGGTAGAGCCTATGAACCGCGCCGTCCACGAGTTCAACAAGGGCGTGGATAAATATGCGTTTCGGCCGGTATCGCGCGCTTACGGGGCAGTCACACCCGATCCGATTGAGGATATGATCGAGAATGCAGGCGACAATCTGGCGGCACCTGCGGATGCGATAAATTATTTGCTTCAGGGCAATCTGAAATCCAGTTTCACCATGTTGGGTCGGTTTGGTGTGAACTCGACGATTGGATTGCTAGGTCTTTTCGATCCCGCAAGTACCATCGGACTTCCCGAGACCCAAACCGATTTTGGCGAAACTCTGGGAAATTGGGGTGTCGGTGAAGGCTTTTATTTGGAACTCCCCTTCCTAGGTCCTTCTACGGCACGTAATACAACCGGTCGCATTGTGGATTTTTTCATTGATCCGGTTAGTATTTTCGTTAAATCGCCAGAAAGTGATTACGTTCTTGGAGCTCAAGCTCTGGATATTGTCGATGCGCGACATAGATATGGTCTGTTGCTGGATCAAGTTCTCTACGATTCGGCCGACAGTTATGCGGCATCCCGGCTTGGATATTTGCAATCCACAAGAACTTTGTTGAAAGGCGAAACAGATGAATCCGACCTCGAAGACCCATTTGCGTTCGAGTAAGCTGACCCGCCGTGCAATCGTTGGGACGGGGCTCTCGCTATTTGCTGTTTCGGCATTGCCTACGACAACCTTCGCGGCGACAACTCAGCAGGCAGAGCAGCTGATTTTCAAAGTTGTGGGCGAGGTTCAATCTCTGATCAATTCGGGCAAATCAGAGCAAGCAATGATCCAGAGCTTTCAAGGTATCTTTAGGAACTATGCTCATGTTACCACAATTTCCAGATCAGTTTTAGGCCCCGCTTGGAACAGTGCCTCTGGTGCGGAGCAGCAGGCCTATGTCACTGCGCTCCAGGGCTACTTAGCGCGAAAATACGGCAAACAATTCCGCAGCTTTATTGGTGCGTCTATTGAGGTGACTAAGTCGACGGATTTTGGCAACAAAGGCATTATCGTTGAAAGCGTCGTGAAGTCGCCAAAGTTTTCGGATACCCGCGTGGAATGGCATGTTGTGGAAACCGGTGGTCAACTCAAGTTCTTTGACCTTTACGTTGAAGGGGTAAAGCTGATCTCAACAGAGCGGTCAGAAGTTCGCGCGGTGTTGGATCGCAGCGGCGGATCGGTGGGCAAGCTTGCGCAAGCGCTCGACAAAATGGGCTAGTTGCTCGGCCCGAATAGACCGTCAAACAACTGATCAATAAGGCTTCGCGGCGCTTCCGTCCCGGATGCTGGCACTTTATTTTTGACATCTGAAGGCGTGGGTTGGCGCATTGGTAGCGGTTTTGGGGGCAATCCCTCGTGAACCCGGGACATTGTTTCACGCCAAATTTCAGCCGGCAATCCACCACCAGTGACACCCGACAGCTTTGAGTTATCATCATATCCCATCCAAACGCCGGTGATATAATGACCCGTGAAGCCAATGAACCATGCGTCCCGGGCCCCTTGTGTGGTCCCGGTCTTTCCCGCAGCCGGTCGGTCGGCGAGCTTTGCACGTTTCCCAGAACCTTCCTCAATCACGTAGTTGAGCATATAAACTAAATCAGCTGTCGCCCGTTCGTTGATGACAGTTTGGCCAAATTCTCGACCCGTCTCGAACAACGGGTTTTTGTCGCCGCGAATTCGAAGTTCCGTCAAACCGTAAGGCTGTGATCTTCGCCCTCCATTGAGAAACCCGGCATAGGCCCCTGTCATTTCCAACAACGTGGCCTCTGACGTCCCCAAAACAAATGCGGGTCCACTAGCCAAAGGTGACGAAATTCCGAAATCTTGTGCCAGCGCACGAACCAAGGGGGTGCCCACGTTCTGGCTCAACCGGATCGTTGCAGCATTGAGCGAATTTCCAAGCGCAAAGGTTAGTGGCACCGGCCCGTAATATTCTCGCGTGTAATTATTGGCTGTCCAAGCGCCCGAGCCCGGCACATCGATTGTAATCGGGGTATCCTCAATGATGTCATTGGGCGAATAGCCCATCTCCAATGCTGCCGCGTAAATGAACGGCTTAAAGACCGACCCGGTCTGACGAAGCGCCTGGGTCGCGCGGTTAAACTGCCCTGGGCTTTTCCCGTCAATGGATCGTCCGCCGACCATAGCCCTCACCGCTCCATCGGGGGACAATACAACAATCGCCGCCTGAGCCTGAGAACCCGGCTTTACCTTTGTCTCGAAGACAACGCTAAGCGCCTGCTCGGCAGCCTTCTGAATTTCCACATCGAAAGTGGTGCGTATTTCTACATCCTCGGTTGTCTCAGTGGTTAGGAAATCTGGAGCATCCTCCATCACCCAATCCGCAAAGTACCCACCAGCCCGCCGCTCCGCCGCTTGAGATAATGCGGCAGGCTGCGCACGAGCGGCATCAGCTTGAGCGCTTGTGATCAGGTTTTGGGCCTCCATCAAGCCCACAATCACGCCAGCCCGGTTTTGGGCGACCGAGAGATCCGTCGTCGGAGCATACCGAGATGGCGCCTTCAATAAACCTGCTAACATCGCGGCTTCGGGGATGTTTACTTCACGCGCCGACTTGCCGAAGTAACGCTGGCTAGCGGCCTCGAAACCGTTGGCACCGGCTCCGAGATATACACGGTTCATATAAATCGATAGGATATCTGCTTTGTCGTATTTGAGCTCCATTGCCAAAACAATGGGCACCTGTTTTACGTGCCGCTCCAAAGATCTGGTGTTGTCAAAAAATAGAAGCTTGGCGACTTGCTGGGTGATTGTGGATCCGCCTTGCACGACCCGTCCGGCCTTAAAATTGGAAACCATGGCCCGTGTGACGCCAATCGGGTCTATCCCAAAATGCCTCATGAACCGCTTGTCTTCGGTCGCCACCACCGCGTTGACAAGATGAGGGGATGAAGCCCCGGCGCGAAGGTTCCCGCCGAACTGCTCGCCACGCCAAGCAAATACCTCGCCTGAACGATCAGTCATAGTTACTGAGCCGCGCTCGCGACCGTCTAACAAATCTTCAACCTTGGGCAGAGAGGCGTAGTAATAAAGCGTGGCCCCACCCAGAATAAGAAAAGTAACAACCGTAACGCGCAACGAAATCCACCAAACCAGCCGCCACAGACTACCCACAGTCCAGCGGAGCGCGCGGACAATAAAGCCACGCTGCTTTTTTGGTTTCGACTTTGTCTTCTTGTTTTTGGCCATTTGCGGCCACCTGCTCTTTTGTATTTTGCTAAACTTAACCCTTCCACACGCACTTGTGGAGACCCCTGATCCCGCGCTATCGAAATAAAATCGCGGATGCTTGCAAAAACCATCTATCTGGAGCCAACATGTTGTTTTCGCCTCGCTATGCTAACTGTGCTGCATCAATTTTGGCTTTGTCAGAAGGTGAGACGGACCAAATTAGTCTGATGGCTACGATGGCATGTGAGCTATTCCATCAATTTGACCGGTTTGATTGGGTCGGATTTTACCGGAATGTTGGTCGTGAAACCCTTAAGATCGGTCCCTATCAAGGGGGGCATGGATGCCTTGTGATCCCTTTCGCGCGCGGCGTGTGCGGCGCCTGTGCGACCTCGAAGGAGACTATTATCGTTCCGGATGTTGAGCGTTTCGGCGATCATATTGCCTGCTCGACCACCACAAAATCAGAAATTGTGATTCCGGTATTTGACGCTACGGGTGGGCTTATCGCCGTGCTGGATATTGACAGTGATCAGCTGAACGCCTTTGACGATGAAGATCGAACGAACTTGGAGGCGTTGGTCCGGCACGTCTTCATCACATCCACTTGATTACACCACTTAGCCATGGCACTACTGCTCATGGTTGAGAATACAGAGCGCGGGCAATTGCCCATCATAACATCATCGTCCTTTCCGTCTCTTGAGTTTGACGACGCCGCCAAGGCAGTCTCCTACATTCAAGAAATGTATGCTGACGCGACTGCTTTTCTAAGGGATCGCTTTTTGGATGTTATGAAAGGCCACAAGCCCGAGGGGCGCTATCGCGGATTCTACCCCGAAGTGCGCGTGGTGATAACAACCCATGCCCATGTGGATAGCCGCCTGTCTTTCGGTCACTTTTCAGAGCCAGGAACGTATTTCACAACAATCACCCGCCCCGATCTCTTTCAGGCCTATCTGACCGAACAGTTGAGGCTGATTATCGAAAATCACGGCGTTTGCGTGGAGGTGAGCCAATCCAATACCTGCATCCCGGTTCATTTTGCGGTGGGTGAAACCACCGTGATTGAGCAAGAGAACGAGGACCCGTCAACGCCGCTCCGCGATCTCTTTGACGTGCCGGAACTGGCAGATATTGACGACGCAATCGTCAATTCGATGTGGCTTCATCAACCGGGTGGGGAAGGCCCTCTGGCACCGTTTGCAGCACCTCGTGTTGACTATTCGCTCGCACGGCTGTCCCACTACACTGCTACACGCCCAGAGTACTTCCAAAACCATGTGCTGTTTACAAACTACCAGTTCTATATGGACGAGTTTGTGGCCTATGCAATGAAAGCCATCGCAGATCCAAGCTCCGGGTATACGATGCTTGTTGAGCCCGGAAATGTTGAACATACTGCAGATGGCCCAACCGGCAAACCCGCGACGAAGCTTCCGCAGATGCCCACATATCACCTTGTGCGTGAAGGCGGAGGTGGCATTACCATGGTTAATATCGGCGTTGGTCCGTCAAATGCAAAAACTATTACGGACCACATCGCTGTTCTGCGACCTCATACATGGTTGATGCTGGGGCATTGTGCCGGCCTTCGAAACTCCCAATCGCTTGGGGACTATGTGTTGGCCCACGCCTATGTGCGTGAAGATCACGTCCTGGATGATGATTTGCCAACTTGGATACCTATACCGGCCTTGGCGGAGGTGCAGGTGGCCTTAGAAAACGCAGTAGCTGAGGTGACATCTCTCCAAGGTTACGAGCTGAAGAAAATCATGCGAACGGGCACTGTGGCGACGATCGACAACCGCAATTGGGAACTCCGAGACCAATCGGGCCCAGTACAGCGCCTGTCACAGTCGCGGGCGATTGCGCTGGATATGGAAAGTGCCACGATCGCTGCAAATGGGTTTCGCTTTCGCGTTCCTTACGGCACGCTTCTTTGCGTCTCTGACAAGCCCCTGCATGGTGAATTGAAGTTGCCCGGAATGGCTACGAGCTTTTACAAAAGACAGGTCAGTCAACATTTGCTGATTGGTATCAAGGCCCTTGAATCTATCCGAGAAATGCCTCTAGAGCGCATTCACTCTCGAAAATTACGCAGCTTTGATGAGACTGCGTTCCTTTGATTTAGCTATTATACTCTATGCATCGCCACAATATGTCGGCTGAAAACCGCATTTTTCCTCAATATTCTGTAGTTTTTGGAGATTCTGCGATTGAGTTTGCGGCTCAACACGTTATCGTGCTTTCAAATCCGAAGAATACGGATTTTCGGTAATCAATAACGAAAGGGGATCCGAGCAATGGCCCAAAAACCAATGACAAAGACGCAACTGGTCGCTGCACTTTCCGAAGCCACGGGCTCGGACAAGAAAACAGCGAATGAAGCGCTCGAAGCGCTCGCCAATATTATTTCAGATACGATGGCCCAAGGCGGCGCAGTGATGATTCCGGGAATTGGAAAATTTGCTTGCCGGGAGCGTCCCGCGCGTATGGTACGCAATCCAGCAACTGGCGAACAGATGCATAAAGATGCGGACCGCGTCGCGAAAGTCACCATCGCGAAAGCGTTGAAAGACCGCGTAAACGGCTAATTCAATCTAACGGCCGAACTATTTATTACAAAATGGGCGCCTTGTGCGCCCATTTTTTGTGGATAGACCACGATCAGATCAGCTTTAGTTCACCCTGATCAGGCGTGAATGGCTCCGTCTCCGCAGGCCATAGCAGCCTCTCGCATCGCTTCGGAGAAAGTTGGATGCGCGTGACACGTCCTAGCCAAATCCTCGGCACTTGCGCCAAACTCCATGGCGACACAAACTTCATGAATCAAATCGCCGGCCGAAGGCCCGATCACATGACAGCCCAAAATACGGTCTGTGGCACTATCGGCCAGTAATTTGACGAAACCTTCGGTTGCAAAATTCGCCTTTGCGCGCCCATTTGCGAGGAAAGGAAATTTACCCACTTTATATGCACGGCCTTCCGCCTTGAGTTGCTCTTCCGTCATACCGACAGACGCAACTTCAGGCGCCGTGTAAACGACGCCTGGAATGACATCATAATTCACATGCCCAGCTTGGCCAGCAATTGTCTCGGCAACCGCCACGCCCTCATCCTCGGCCTTGTGAGCAAGCATCGGCCCTTCAATCACATCTCCGATGGCATAGATACCTTTTACATTTGTTTGCCAGTGGGCATCAATTTTCACCTGCCCGCGTTCGGACACCTCGATGTTTACGTCTTCAAGGCCCAATCCGCTTGTGTACGGCCGCCGTCCGGTCGCTACCAGAACAACATCCGCATCGAGGCTTGCCTCGCTTTCATCTTTCTTCAATTTATAGGTCACAGTTGCCTTGGTTTTGGTTGATTTAACGCCTTGAACGGCAGCACCCAATACAAATTTCAACCCCTGCTTCTTGAGGATTTTCTGAAACTGTTTGGCGACATCCGCGTCCATCCCCGGCGTTATCACGTCAAGATATTCGACGACAGTGACGTCCGACCCAAGCCGCGCGTAGACAGAACCCATTTCAAGCCCGATCACACCCGCGCCAATGACCACCATACGCTTGGGTACTTTAGGAAGTTCCAAAGCTCCTGTTGAGGTGACAACAATCTTCTCGTCCACATCAACACCAGGTAAGGTGGATGGCTCAGAACCGGTCGCTATGACGATGTTCTTCGTGTGGTAAAGTTCTCCATCGACCATCACTTCTGTGGCTGATCGAATTGAGCCCCAGCCCTTGAGATAATCGACCTTGTTTTTCTTAAACAAGAACTCAATACCCTGAGTGTTGCCGTCGATAACACCCTGCTTATATTCCAGCATCTTTTTGAAATCGACAGAGGGCGACTTGCCCATCAAACCCATTTTCGTGAAGTTCTCTGTGGCTTCGTGATAAAGCTCAGTCGCATGAAGCAGAGCCTTGGACGGGATGCACCCAACATTCAAACATGTGCCGCCCAACGCACCGCGTCCTTCGACACATGCGGTCTTCAAGCCCAATTGGGCGCAACGAATGGCACATACATATCCGCCCGGCCCACCGCCGATTATGATTACATCATAGTTGGACATTTCAGCCCCTTCTTTTGATTAGAGGTCCATTAGCAAACGACGCGGGTCTTCCAGCGCCTCTTTAACGCGCACAAGGAAAGTTACGGCGCCCTTGCCGTCAACAATACGGTGATCGTAGCTCAAAGCGAGATACATCATTGGTCGAATGACCACCTGCCCGCCGATAGCCATCGGGCGATCTTGTATCTTATGCATGCCCAAAATACCCGATTGTGGTGGATTGAGGATCGGAGACGACATCAAAGAGCCGTAGACGCCCCCGTTCGAAATCGTAAAGGTCCCGCCCTGCATTTCAGCCATCGACAGCTTTCCATCTCGCGCCCGAAGGCCAAGCTCGGAAATCTTTTTCTCAATGGCAGCAAAGCTCATCTGATCAGCATCGCGTACCACCGGCACCACCAGTCCGTTGGGTGTGCCAACAGCGACCCCCATATGTACGAACTTCTTGTAAATAATGTCGGTGCCGTCGATCTCTGCATTGACCTCAGGGACTTCCGCTAAGGCATGAGCGCAGGCCTTGGTAAAGAAGGACATGAAACCCAGCTTAACACCATGCTTTTTCAGAAACAGGTCTTTGTATTCGCTTCGCAGCTCCATCACCGCAGTCATGTCCACCTCATTATAAGTGGTCAGCATCGCAGCGGTGGCCTGAGCTTCTTTCAAGCGGCGGGCAATAGTCTGCCGCAGCCGGGTCATTTTGACCCGTTCCTCGCGCGCGGCGTCATCCGCGGCAACCGGTGCGCGCGGGATTGGAGCCGCGTCTGCTGGCGCGGATTTCGCCGGTGCCTTGAGAACATCTTCCTTCATGATACGCCCATCGCGGCCCGAACCCGCAACGTCACCCTCTTTCAAGCCCTTTTCGGCCATTGCCTTCTTAGCAGAAGGCGCATGCTCAATATCTTTACCGGCTTTGGCAGCAGGCTCTGTCTTGGCTGCAGATGCGGGTGCCACAACAGCCCCCGATCCAGAGATAACGCCCAGCTTTCCGCCCGCCTCGATTGTGGTTCCATCTACGGCCAAAATCTCTGAGATTACACCGGCGCTGGGCGCTGGCACTTCAATGGAGACCTTGTCAGTTTCAAGCTCACATAGCATCTCATCCTGCGCAACCGTATCACCCACCTTTTTAAACCAGGTGGAGACGGTTGCCTCGGTCACACTCTCACCAAGAGAGGGGACAAGAATATCATTGGCTTGGCCCTCATCCTTGGATGCCGCAGGCGCCTTCGCTGGGGTAGGTGCGGCCTTTTCCGCTTCACCCGCAGTGATATTTGCCAGCAAAGCATCTACTGATACCGTCGCTCCTTCTTCTGCAACGATTTCGGACAAAACACCCGCTGAGGGGGCAGGAACCTCAACCGTAACCTTATCAGTCTCCAACTCGCATAACATTTCATCTTGCGCGACCGCTTCGCCGGGCTTTTTGAACCAGGTTGCAACGGTCGCTTCACTGACGCTCTCACCTAAAGTGGGTACGCGAACTTCTGTCATTTAGTCGTTCCTTATAGTGTGAGCGCATCATTCACGAGCGCTGCCTGTTCTGCTTTGTGTTGAGTTGCAAGTCCGGTGGCTGGCGATGCTGAAGCCGCACGTCCGGCGTATTTCGGACGTTTGAATTTCGCATCTATCCGGCCAAGGACCCACTCGACGTTGGGCTCGATAAATGTCCAAGCCCCTTGGTTTTTGGGCTCTTCTTGACACCACACAACATCCGCCTTTGGAAACCGTTGTAACTCTTTGGTCAAGGACAGAGCCGGGAAGGGATAAAATTGCTCCAAACGCATGAGATAAACATCGTCCAAGCCGCGTTTGTCGCGCTCCTCCAAAAGGTCAAAATAGACCTTGCCGGAACATAGAACTACGCGTTTGATCTTATCGTCAGCAGCAAGAACAGTATTGGAGTTACCGTATTGTGCGTCATCCCAAAGAACCCGGTGAAAGCTGGACCCGGTGGCCATTTCAGACATTTTGGACACGGCTAACTTGTGCCGAAGCAATGATTTTGGCGTCATCAAAACCAGAGGTTTACGGAAGCTGCGGTGCAATTGCCGCCTGAGAATATGGAAATAGTTCGACGGCGTGGTGCAATTCGCTACGATCCAATTGTCCTCGGCAGACATTTGCAAAAACCGCTCCAGGCGCGCGGACGAATGCTCCGGTCCTTGACCTTCAAAGCCGTGCGGAAGAAGCATGACAAGACCCGACATACGGAGCCATTTGCGCTCACCAGAGGCAATGAACTGATCGATCATGATCTGAGCACCGTTGGCGAAATCCCCAAATTGAGCCTCCCAGAGGGTCAAGGTATTGGGTTCCGCCAGCGAATACCCATACTCGAACCCCAACACCGCATATTCTGACAGCATCGAGTCGATCACCTCATATCGGGGCTGACCTTCGCGCATGTGGTTCAGAGGTTTGTAACGGGTTTCGTTGTCCTGATCGATGAAGGCCGAATGACGGTGGCTAAATGTGCCGCGCGTACAATCCTGGCCGGACAGGCGCACTGGAAAACCCTCCAAAAGAAGCGATCCGAAAGCCAAAGCCTCAGCGGTGGCCCAATCAATGCCCTCGCCACTGGTGATCATCTTCTTCTTCGCTTCCAGCATTCGAAGAACGGTTTTATGCGGCTTAATCTGATCCGGCACTCGGGTTAGATTGGCGCCAACCTCTTTGAGTATCGCCTCATCAACGGAG
Source organism: uncultured Paracoccaceae bacterium (assembly GCA_937920555.1). GTDB lineage: Bacteria > Pseudomonadota > Alphaproteobacteria > Rhodobacterales > Rhodobacteraceae > CAKZTM01. Next base: position 48,557 of record CAKZTM010000058.1, read on the forward strand.
GTTTCCCCGCGCTGATACTCGCCCTCATTCTTGCCAAGGCCTGACCAACGGCCATCCAGCCAGTCTGCCTTATTGGGACGATAGTCCTTACCAGCCTCAAACTCTGCATTCAGATGCGCCTGAAATGTGGCTTTCATATCCTCGATCTCGCCCTCGGGGATAAGGCCGTCACGAACCAAACGCTCCGTGTAAATTTGCAGTGTGGTCTTATGACCCTTAATTGCAGTGTACATCCGTGGCTGTGTAAACATCGGTTCGTCACCTTCGTTATGGCCAAACCGCCGATAACAAAAGATGTCCAAAACCACGTCCTTCCCAAATTTCTGACGAAATTCAGTCGCAACCTTTGCCGCATGAACAACCGCTTCAGGATCATCACCATTGACGTGGAAGATAGGGGCCTCAACCATCAAAGCGATATCGGTCGGGTACGGAGACGACCTGCTGTTATGAGGCGCGGTGGTAAACCCGATTTGGTTATTGACCACGATATGAATAGTGCCACCAGTTTTGTGGCCCTTCAAACCAGAAAGACCAAAACACTCCGCGACAACACCTTGTCCCGCAAAGGCAGCGTCGCCGTGAAGCAGAATAGACATGACCGACGTGCGATCTTCATCGCCAAGCTGATGTTGCTTGGCCCGAACCTTACCAATCACGACCGGGTTGACCGCCTCCAGATGCGACGGGTTCGCGGTCAGCGACAAATGAACGTTGTTGCCGTCAAATTCTCGGTCCGACGAAGCCCCAAGATGGTATTTCACATCTCCAGACCCTTCAACTTCCTCAGGCTTGAAACTACCCCCCTGGAATTCGTTGAAAATCGCCTTGTACGGTTTGGCCATAACGTTGGCGAGAACCGACAAACGGCCCCGATGTGGCATGCCCACTACGATATCTTTGACACCAAGGGCGCCGCCGCGCTTGATAATCTGCTCCATAGCCGGGATCAGGGCCTCTCCGCCATCTAGGCCAAAGCGCTTGGTTCCCATGTATTTTACATGCAGAAACTTCTCAAATCCCTCAGCCTCGACCAGCTTGTTTAGAATAGCTTTCCGACCCTCGCGGGTAAACTGGATCTCTTTACCCAAACCCTCGATCCGCTCCTTGAGCCAAGATGCTTCGTCCGGATTTGAAATGTGCATGTACTGCAACGCAAACGTACCGCAATAGGTCCGCTTGAGTAGGGCAACTATCTCGCGAATTGAAGCGGTTTGCAGACCAAGCACATTGTCAATAAAGACCGGTCTGTCCAAATCCGCCTCTTCAAACCCGTATGATGCAGGGTCCAGTTCGGGGTGAGGGTTGCGCTCGGCAAGCCCCAACGGATCGAGATCTGCGGCCAAATGGCCGCGGTGACGGTAAGCGCGGATGAGCATGAGGGCGCGGATACTGTCGATGACGGCGCGCTGAATTTGCTTGTCGCTGAGAACCGCGCCAGAGGCCGCAGCCTTTGAGCCGATCTTTTCAGCGACCACTTCCTCGGTCCATTGCCCGTCCAAAGCCGCCGTAAGTTCGTCATTGGGGGTCGGCGGCCAGTCCTGACGGGCCCAACTCGGACCTGCCGCGTCGCGCTTAATCTCGATTTCATCTTCGGCGAGTGACCGGAAATACTCCTGCCAACTTGCGTCCACCGCATCGGGACTCTGGGCATATTTTGCGTAAAGTTGCTCTATAAATTCCGCATTGTGGCCTTGCAGAAACGAGGATCCGTGAAACTGGTCATTGGAACTTTGGTCTGTCATGTTCGCGCCTTCTTGTCGCTCCTCATAGAGCGGGTCTTGAGGTCGGGGCCATTATTGGCCCCAACCTTCGTTATTCGCAGTACACTCTGGCAATCGAAGTTGTCGGCGATTGGGTTTTCGCCACAGTGACATCTTTAAGAATGCGGTCCGACTTCTTGCACTCAGCTTGAGCCATTTCGCGCATCTGACTATTCGAACGTTGGTTCGGATCATATTCGATCAGCACCTCTTCACCATTCGAGGTGATCTTTTGGATCGCCACGGGACCAGTAGTGCAACCTGATAAAGCAATTGCAGCTAAAAACCCCACGGCCCAGATGCGTTTCATTTTCTCACCCTATAGCATTTAGAACGGCTTCTCCCAGACCTGCTGGGCTTTCGGCAACCACAATCCCGGCGGCTTTCATGGCTTCAATCTTGTCTTCTGCGCCGCCCTTGCCGCCGGCCACGATCGCGCCAGCATGTCCCATACGACGTCCCGGAGGCGCCGTGCGTCCAGCAATGAACCCGGCCGTTGGTTTTTTGCGACCTCTTTTGGCTTCATCGATCAGGAACTGCGCCGCCTCTTCCTCAGCAGAGCCGCCGATCTCACCGATCATGATGATCGATTGCGTCTCATCATCGCCAAGCAATAGCTCCAACGCATCGATATGCTCAAAGCCTTTGATTGGATCGCCGCCAATACCAATACATGTGGACTGACCAAGACCCGCTGCAGTTGTTTGGCCCACGGCCTCATAAGTCAGCGTGCCCGAGCGCGACACAACGCCAACCGACCCACGTTTGTGAATATGGCCCGGCATAATGCCAATCTTACATGCATCCGGCGTAATCACGCCCGGGCAGTTTGGCCCTATCAAAGTCGATGAGGACCCCTCCAACGCGCGCTTGACTTTCATCATGTCCAACACCGGGATGCCCTCAGTGATGCAAACAATCAGTTCCATTTGTGCGTCGATGGCCTCAAGAATTGCATCCGCCGCAAACGGGGGAGGCACGTAAATCGCCGTCGCGTTGGCTTCGGTTACATGCTTTGCCTCGTGAACCGTATCAAACACCGGAATACCGATATGCGAGGTGCCGCCCTTACCCGGAGTAACGCCACCAACCATCTTGGTGCCGTATTCCATAGCCTGTTCCGAGTGAAATGTCCCCTGCGAGCCGGTTAGACCCTGACAAATCACCTTAGTGTTCTCGTTTATCAGAACTGCCATGATCTTACCCTTTCACCGCTTTTACAATCTTCTGCGCGGCGTCGCCCAGATCATCCCCGGCAATCACATCAACATCAGATTCGTTGATGATGCGCTTGCCCTCTTCGACATTCGTGCCCTCAAGCCGCACCACAAGCGGGACTTTCAAGCCAACTTCTTTAACAGCGGCCACAACGCCTTCAGCAATCACATCGCATCGCATGATGCCGCCAAAGATGTTCACCAAAATACCCTTCACATTGGGATCTGATGTTATGATTTTGAAGGCTTCGGTTACCTTCTCCTTGGTAGCGCCGCCGCCAACGTCCAAGAAGTTTGCAGGCGCCGCACCAAAAAGTTTGATGATATCCATGGTTGCCATTGCAAGGCCAGCACCGTTGACCATACATCCAATCTCGCCGTCCAAAGCGATATAGTTCAGATCATGCTTGGAGGCTGCCAGCTCCTTTTCATCTTCTTCGGTTTCGTCGCGCAATGCCAAGATATCTGGCTGCCGGTACATCGCGTTTCCGTCAAAACCCATCTTGGCATCGAGACAATGTAAATTTCCGTCGCCGTCAACCACCAATGGATTGATTTCCAACATCTCCATGTCGCGCTCGATAAACATTTTATAAAGCGTCTTCACCAGCTTCACGCATTGCTTGATTTGCTGGCCCTCAAGCTCCAAACCAAAAGCTACGCGACGCCCGTGGAAATCGGAAATGCCCGATGCCGGATCGACGCTGAAAGAAAGGATTTTCTCAGGTGTGTTGGCCGCGACCTCCTCAATGTCCATCCCGCCTTCGGTAGAACAAACGAAAGAAATCCGGGAGCTGCCACGGTCCACAAGAACCGCAAGGTAAAGCTCGCGGGCGATGGCGGAGCCATCTTCGATATAAACGCGGTTTACCTGTTTGCCGGCAGGCCCGGTTTGATGGGTAACAAGAGTGCGGCCCAACATTTTTCCAGCTTCTTCTGCGGCGGCTGCGACGGATTTTACGATACGAACTCCGCCCGCGTCACCGGCCTCGGGCTCCTTAAACGTGCCCTTGCCGCGCCCGCCAGCATGGATTTGAGCTTTGACCACCCAAATCGGACCGTCTAGCTCCGAGGCGGCTGATTTGGCCTCTTCCGCTTTCAATACGACCCGACCATCCGAAATTGCTGCGCCATATTGGGACAAAAGTTTCTTTGCTTGATACTCGTGGATGTTCATCTAGGAGGACCCTTCCTTTTCGTGAATCCAGTTAAATCTTGCGGATTCCGATCCACATACCGCGATTCTATGTCACGCATGTTCTTGAACAGATATAGAAAAGGAATGGTAAACAACGGTATCAAGAGATTATCCATCATTTGTGATCACATAAATTTTGGGCGTGATCACAAATGGAGCGCCGAATCAAAAAGGCACGAGGCAGTACCCGTCGCGCCTTTTTTCATCATATGACTGTTTTTAGCTGAGCGAACTATCGATGCCCTTGCACGCTGCAACCAGTCCCTCCACTGATTCCACCGACTTGTTGAGCATAGCCTGCTCATCCTTGTTGAGCGCGATTTCAATGACCTTCTCGACGCCGTTGCGCCCGATAACCGTTGGCACGCCCACGTAAAGCCCGTTAAGACCGTACGCGCTGTCGACCCAAGCCGCACAAGGCAGGACTCGGTTTTGATCCTTGAGGTAGGCTTCCGCCATTTGGATGGCGCTGGTTGCAGGCGCATAAAAGGCCGATCCATTCCCCAAAAGCCCCACGATCTCGGCGCCACCATCTCGGGTGCGTTGAATGATCGCATCTAGCTTGTCTTGGCTGGTCCAGCCCATTGTTACCAGATCTGGCAAAGGGATGCCGCCGACGGTCGAATATCTTGGCAGTGGAACCATGGTATCGCCATGTCCACCAAGAACAAACGCGCTCACGTCTTTGACGGATACGTTGAATTCTTCGGCTAAGAAATAGCGAAAACGTGCGCTATCCAGAACACCGGCCATCCCCACGACCTTCTGCTTTGGCAGGCCGGAGAATTCGCGAAGTGCCCAGACCATCGCATCAAGCGGATTGGTTATGCAGATAACAAAAGCATTGGGCGCATTTTCCGCAATGCCCTGACCGACAGACTTCATAACCTTCAAATTGATATCAAGCAGATCATCGCGGCTCATGCCGGGCTTGCGCGGGACGCCGGCTGTTACAATGCAAACATCCGCATCGGCAATTTCTGAATAGTCATTTGCGCCTTTGAGGTCTGCGTCGAAGCCCTCAACCGGACCACTTTCGGCCAGATCCAGCGCTTTTCCCTGTGGGGTTCCCTTTGCGATATCGAAGAGGACCACATCGCCAAGTTCTTTCATGGCGGCAAGATGTGCCAAGGTTCCGCCAATTTGTCCGGCTCCGATGAGAGCTATCTTTGCGCGTGCCATTTTACCGATCTCCGTTGAATAAATCTCGGGGCCAAGTAGCGGCTTTACGTTCAGTTCGCAAGTCTGTCCTTAATTCGGAAGCTTGCGCATCATGCTTTGCGCGCCGCAGTTTGATCGACAATAGTGCGTCCCTTAAACAGGAAAAGGGGTGGCAACATCGCCACCCAATTTCTTGATATAGGTCGGACTAGATCATGCACCTTCGTCAGGGATGTCCACGGATGCGGTCTCGCCCTGCCAAGCTTTTCCTGCCGCCATAAGGCATGACGTTCCGTTCGGCATGGTGACCAAAATCGTCCAAGTGCCGGTGTCGTTTGAGGCAAATACTTCCACCATACCATTGTTCTGGTTCAGCCCCGCACTTTGGCGCGTTTCACCATATTTGGTTGAAAGCCGTTCAACGATCAGGTTCCGATCAGCGCAAGATGCGCCTTGAGCATGGGCCGGGACTACAAAACCCGCAGTCAGACCGATAAACATTGCCGTCGATAGAATAATCCGCTTCATAGTTTATACCTTTCTACAAGGTGGTCGGCACTTGCCCGACACTGCTCGCCTTGCCTATCCGGTCCGTTTCGGTTTCCGTCGAGGATGTCGCCCTATGCGGGGACCAACCGCTCAATTTCGTTAGTGTTACCTCGGCGGTATTCTTGGGGGTCAGTTATGGGAACGAAAGCAGAATAAATGGTTAAAAGACCGCGCGGGCTGCTAAAATTTGATAGAATTTGCTTGCCTGCGGCGAATCGCGCAGTGAAAATATCAAAAGATTCAGATAGTTGGACTGCAGCCATCTGCGGTGCCTTTGAAGCAACACCTGTCAAGCAATATCGAGGTTAATCCAAATGCGTCCCTTCCGCTCCGTACTTTACATGCCCGGCTCGAATGCGCGTGCGCTCGAAAAAGCAAAAACCCTCAAATCAGATGCTCTGATCTTGGACCTCGAAGATGCTGTAGCGCCGGACGCCAAATCGGACGCGCGCGATCTGATCTCCAGTGCTATAAATGGCGGCGGTTACGGTGCTCGCTATTTGATCGTACGTCTTAACGCATTTGACACTGAATGGGGTCAGGACGACCTGAAAGCAATCGCCACATGCGCACCCGATGCACTGCTGCTGCCAAAAGTGAGCACATCTCACGACGTGCAAACACTGGCGACAAAGATGGACGCGTTTCCCAATTATAAGAATACCAAAATTTGGGCGATGATGGAAACGCCCCTTGGTATCCTCAATGCGGCTCAGATCGCGCAAAGCTCCCCGCGGTTAGAAGGTTTTGTTTTGGGTACCAACGATCTCGTGAAGGATATCCATGGCTACCACACACCTGACCGTGCGCCCGTTCTGACGGCTCTATCAATCTGTATATTGGCGGCCCGTGCGAACGAACTGATCTGTGTAGATGGGGTGTACAATGACATTAAAGACACCGAAGGTCTGCGCGTGCAGGCGATGCAAGGGCGTAGCTTGGGTATGGATGGTATCACGCTTATACATCCGGCCCAACTGGATACGGCCAACGCGGTGTATGCCCCCTCCCAAACTGAGCTGGACGAGGCCCGCTCCTATGTGGAGGCTTATGCTCAAGCGATTGCCGAAGGGAAAGCCGTCGCCGTGGTCAATGGTCGTATCGTTGAGAACCTTCATGTGGAAAATGCGAAGCGCATTCTTGCACAGGCTCAGGCGATTGCGGAGGCGTCCGACTAACCCACACACTCATCTCTGACCATCCAAACCTTTCGCGACCCGCCAAAAACTCCTATAGACTTTGCCATAAGACAACGACACGATCTGCACGAAAGAGGTAGATATGACGCTCCTGATTTTAGGCATACTTATTTGGTGGGGCGCTCACCTCGTAAAACGGATCGCACCGGGGTTCCGCCAATCCTTGACCGACAAAATGGGCGAAGGCTCGAAAGGCATCTTTGCCGCAGCCTTGGTGATCTCGGTTGTGCTCATGGTCATCGGGTATCGCAGTGAGCCTGTCGAAAGCCTCTATTCACTACCATCTTGGGCAGGGCACCTGAACAACCTCTTGATGATTTTAGCATTCTTTCTGTTCGGGGTCGGCTCAAAAGGCAGTTGGCTGGGCGCGCGAATGCGCCACCCGATGCTGACCGCTATGATCGTCTGGGCGGTTGCGCATTTGCTGGTCAACGGTGATGTGACCTCGGTCATACTCTTTGGGTCCATGCTGCTCTGGGCAATTATCACCATTATTGTGATCAACCGGAGCGAAGGGCCTTGGACGCCGGATCATACAGTTGCATTCGGCCGACGTGATATCAGCCTGATGGTTACTTGGGCGGTTATGTTTGTCATTGTCGCAGGCGTTCATATATGGCTTGGCCACAATCCTTTTTTGGGGAATTACTGATGCGCGCCTACCGATTTCTAACCGAAGACGATACGTCTGAGTTTTGTCACAAAGTTACGAAAGCTCTCGCAAGCGGGTGGGAACTGTACGGAAACCCGACCTATGCTTACGATCCTGACAATGGCTGCATGCGGTGCGGTCAGGCAGTCACTAAAGAAACGGACGACGAGTATAGTGCTGAGATCAAGCTCGGCCAATTGTGAGTGTCTTGGATGAGTAAAACCAACCCTGGAAATTTCTTCGAGGACTATGCGTTAGGTCAGACCATCCGCCACGCGGTGCCCCGCACCCTGACCGACGGGGAGCGGGCGCTCTATACCGCACTTTATCCGTCCCGCCACGCGCTCTCCGCTTCCGATGAGTTTGCACGTGGCTGCGGACTGCCCCGATCGCCACTTGATGATCTCATTACGTTCCACACAGTCTTTGGCAAAACCGTTCCCGACGTCTCCCTGAATGCGGTGGCGAATTTGGGGTACGGCGATGGGCGGTTCCTCAAAAAGGTGTATCCCGGCGACACGCTCAACTCGACCTCTGAGGTGATCGGCCTAAAAGAAAACTCCAACGGCAAAACCGGCATTGTTTGGGTTCGCACAACTGGTCGTAACCAAAACGGTGAGGACGTGCTAACCTATTGCCGCTGGGTGATGGTCCGCAAACGCGACCCAGAAACACCCGCGCCGGCACCGATCCTGCCCGACCTTTCCACGCAGGTGCAGGCCCGCAATCTGGTGATCCCGGAAAACCTCCAGTTTCGTGACTATGACTTCGGCCTTTCTGGCGATCCGCACAAATGGGGGGATTATGAGATAGGCGAACATATTGACCATGTGGATGGCGTGACCATATCCGAGGCCGAACACATGATGGCCACGCGACTTTGGCAAAACACGGCGAAAGTCCACTTTGATGTGAATGCGCGACCCGATGGCGACCGGTTGATCTATGGCGGGCACATTATCTCGCTGGCACGCGCCCTTAGCTTCAACGGAATGGCAAACGCGCAATCGATCTTGGCGATCAATGCAGGTGTCCATGCCAATCCCAGTTTTGCCGGGGACACGATCTACGCGGCGACGACTGTGCTGGACAAAGCCGAGACGTCGGAGTCTTCCGTCGGCGCCTTGCGGGTCCGCCTGATTGCCGGGAAAGAACCGATCACAACCGCGGAGATCAAGGAATCCAACGGTAAGCACTTGCCCCATATCGCTCTCGATCTTGATATCTGGGTGGCTATGCCAAAGTAACATCGCCTCTTGTGATCACGCCTCTAAATCATGTGATCACAAAATCAATCGACCTGCGGCAACCTTACCAAAGCGTGTTTACCTTATCTTGACTCATCTGCGTACAAACATGCAAAGAAGGTGCACGATCTGGACGGTTACAAGTATCAGGTCGAACAGGAAAGGATTTGAGGCCAATGGCTGACGTAAATCGGGGCAATCGCCCACTCTCCCCACATATGACGATCTATCGTCCGCAAGTGACCTCTGTATTTTCCATTCTGCACCGGATCACCGGGGTTGGCATGACACTTGGTGCGATCCTGATCGTGTGGTGGTTTCTGGCAGCGGCCACGTCGCCTGACTATTTTGCTGTGGTAGACGGCCTCTTGACCTCTTGGTTTGGAGTCCTCGTTCTTACTGCATCGGTGTGGGCGCTTTGGTTCCACTTTTGCAACGGGGTCAGGCACCTCATTTGGGATCTGGGCCGCGGGATGGAGATTGATGATGTCGCCCATACCGCTTGGCTGACCCTTGCCGCATCAGTCTTACTGACTATCATCACCCTAGTGCTGGCCTAAGCAGGAACATTATGAGCTACAAAACCGACTATGGCCGTGTAAACGGTCTGGGATCAGCCAAAGATGGCACCCATCACTTCTGGACCCAAAGGATATCGGCGATTGCCCTGCTTATCCTGACGCCTCTTTTCATAATCCCGTTCGCGATTAACCTTGGGGACAGCTTTGAGGCAGTTCGGGCAAGCTACAACCATCCGCTCAACGCGATCATCGCGGGTCTATTTGTGATCACAGCCTTTTATCACCTCAAGCTGGGTCTTCAGGTGGTGATCGAGGATTACATCCACGGCAAAGCTATGCGCACAGGATCAATCATTGCCCTCTATCTCTTTTGCACGCTTGCAGGTTTCACCGGCCTGTTCGCTATCGCAAAAATCGCATTTACCCCTCTAGGAGCCTGATAAATGGCCGCTTACGAGTTCACCGATCACGTCTACGATGTCGTTGTTGTAGGGGCAGGGGGCGCTGGCCTTCGCGCGACCCTCGGTATGGCTGAGCAGGG